>NBMH01000008.1 GCA_002084875.1 Anaerolineaceae bacterium 4572_78
ATTACAAGGAACATGTAATAGATTTGCTTATGCGGGTGTGTTGTGTTAGTGTGGAGACGATGCGGATTATTGGTGAGATGACAGGGAATTAAGACATGACAAAATAACCATTATTCATGCTCCAAGTTTACTGATATTATCGGCGTTGAATCATTGCCGAATCGCATGACGATTTTACGATTGTGGTGATTCAATGTAAAATAATTACATAGGTTTGATAATGAAACACATTGATAAAGTTCTAGCACAAATTGAACAATGCTTAAACGATGATACTTACCTGCCATTGGAAAATGAACAACTGGAATTAAAAGACATGTCAGGTGGTCAAAATTGGACAGAAATCCATAAAACGGCATGTGCCTTTCTCAATACACAGGATGGTATCATTATCGTGGGTGTTAATGAAAAAAATGGGAAGTATATTCTTAAAGGGTATAGGGCAGATAATGAACCGAAAACCAAAGAAATTGCAAAACAGTTTACAAATAGAGATGGTCAACACATTAATTTAGATGATTATTTCCATTTTGAAATCAAAGATTTTCGAGATAAACAAGTTTTGATTATTCATGTAAAAGAACTGCCCGATGATGAAAAATTTGCCTTTTATCGTCCCAAAAAGGCACCATCTCCTATTGCTTATGAACGAATTATCACGGGCGACCATAAAATATCGGCTGAAAAAATCCAGGCACATAAGGAATATAAACAAGAACTGCACATGGCACGAGAATTAATGCCTGTGCCGCATGCAACTTTACAAAATTTGGATGTGGATAAACTGAACGAGTATATTCAATTGTTAAATCGAGACATGAAAATTGAGACATTAAAACCCGATATTGAAACAGCACATGCCTTTTTAGAAAAAAGAAGGTTTGTTCACAAAAATGATGTAACCGTATTGGGCATGCTCGTTTGTGGCAAAAACCTCTATTATTTTTTAGGTAGCCGTTGCCAAGTTGATTGCTATGCGGATTCCCTTGTAGGGTTTATTGACGATAAAAAAATCCTCAAAGATAACATTATTCCACTTATGGAAAACAGTCTGGCATTTGTTTATGTCAGCCTGATAATTAAACCAAATAAGCATGTTGAAATCCGCAATCCTGGCTCATTTAAAGAATCATTGCTTATCGAATTTTTAGATAATCCCATACCAATTCGACGCATCATACCAGGACAACCTGGCTCAAAAAATCCCAAACTTGCCGATGTGCTTAAAGTCTTTGACAAATGGGAAGGGCGGGGAATTGGCATGGCAACCCTCACTAATGAATGTTTGAAAAATAATATTGATTTGCCATACTATAGATTTCATGGGGATAATGAACTTTCTCTCATTATCCCAAAAGGGCATCTTTTGGATGATGATATGAATTTGCTTTTTGAGTCATATCAGCGTTTTATTGATGATTTGCTTGAAGGCGAAGAACTCAGCCAACAACATAAGTTGGTGCTTGCCTATCTTTACAAATCAGAAATTGAAAATAGCAACTATCGCTATACGATTTTATTAACTACCGATAACAATCATTTAGATGCTATTCGTTTTTTAGAAAAGCATCAACTCATTTTTAAGCATGAACTTAGCCCAAAACGAAACCCTATTTTTATGGTGCATCGCCAATTCATGAGACACAATTATTTTGCTGAATTGCGAAAAATGTTTGGAAATGATTTTTATCAAATAGAATCTATGCGTAAGAAAATTTTGGATGTTGTCTATTTGTATACACATTTCAGCAAAAGCAAAACAGTCAGTGCCAAAAAAACTGGGAATATTTTATATTATCGAGGACATAAAATCTATGACATTAAACTTCATGAAAACTATTTAACGAAGGTCAGATATAGATTTAATAAATTGGAAAAAGAAGGGTTTATCATCAAACAATCTTATGGGCAGTATGTTTTGAATGAAGCCTATTTACAAACCAAACCCGCATCATTATTTTCATAGTGTATATTTTACGTTGCCATTACTGAACCGCAGATAATTTGACAATTAAACGCATTTAGCATTAAAATACACATGGAGTCCGCATCTCAATGCGGACTGTTCCTATTGAGATAGGGACTCCTGAATACGTTATTATTTTTATTTTGATGTTTGATAATTAACAAAAGAACCTATGAAAGCCCTGTGTCAGACAAGGTTTTACGGGATTATGGTTAGACAAGAAAGGTTTTCAAAAACCTTTCTTGTCTTGACTGTCAAAGCAAACGGTGAAATTGCGGTATTTGCAATATTTGCTGGGCTAGTAGGTACTACAGCGAATTTATTAAAGGAACGAATTTTTATGGCAAAAGATATAATTCATAATGCTGTTAAAAATGCTTTGGTTAAAGATTGTTGGACAATTACGCATGAGCAGTATACTATTTTTTATGAAGGTGAACGTGTCTATTCGGATTTAGCAGCCGAACGCATGCTAGTTGCTGAAAAAGGCATAGAAAAAATCATTGTTGAAGTCAAAAGTTTTATAGGATTGTCCATTATCCAAGATTTTAAGATAGCTATTGGACAATATACAATGTATTATGATATTTTAGATGAATCATCGTCAGAATATCAACTTTATATCGCAATCAGTGACATCGCTTATAAAAATATTATGAATCGTAAGATTGCACAATTGGTATTAAGACGACATCATATTCCATTTATTATCGTTGATATTGAAAAGGAGATGATTATTCAATGGATAAAATAAATCAATATTCAAATTTAGTCAAAAGTTTATTGCAAAATTATACAGACTTGGCATGTCGTTATCCTGTCGAATACCTTGAAACTCATGCTATTTTTGATGATGAACGTAAGAGGTACATGGTGTTAGATATTGGTTGGTCTGATAAAGACCGATTACATAAACCAACACTTTACGTTCGTTTGGATAATGATAAAATATGGATTGAGGAAGATTGGACAGAGAATGGTGTTGCCACTGATTTACTAGCCGCAGGTGTGCCAAAAGAGGACATTGTCCTTGCCTTTCATCACCCTAAAATTAGACCATTGACTGAATTTGCTATAGCATGATTATTTGATAATGAGGATAATGGAGCGTAAAGTTTGCTTTGACATGACACAACTTTAGCTTTATCGCTCCAATTTTAGAATTATGTTAGAAAAGATAAAAAAACTTTGGAAGCGTTTAGATGTCCCCATGCAAATTGGGCTGAGTTTTTCGTTGATAGCAATTACTTTTACCGTTGTTGGTATTATTCGAGACCCAAATACACCTATCACCGCTTGGTCATTAATTGTAGGTAGTTTAATTGGCGGATTGACATGGGGTATAGTCAGTTGGGCAATTGCTACAGCGGCGATTACAGTGGAGCAGGATGTTGCCGAATTTGAATCTGAATCATCATCGGACTAATATAATTGTTTCGGGCGGACTTGGCTTATTAGCAGGCTTAATTATGATGATTGGCTGCATTGTGGTAAACTACATGTGGCTTTCACAATATGTTTTGTCTATTTGGATTGTTGGCGGTACTTTTTTCGTTTGTTTGCTACTGAGTTTGCTTGAAATGCCGCTCATGATATTTAGTCTCAGGCAAATAACAAAGAGTGAAAGAGAAAATGTCCGCACACTTACTTTGTTTGGCAATGGCATATTTGTGTATAAGTATAGTATTCTTAGATGAAAGGTAGATATAGAAATTCAATTTTTTGGGAAATTGAATTTCTAACGTAACATGACAAAAATGCAACACAAAAATAATTTACAATTCCTTGCAACAATCAAAGGTTTAATAATTGATGCTGATGGCGTTTTATGGCGTGGGGAAACAGCTTCGCCTGGTTTGATAGATTTTTTTCAGTTTTTGCGTCAACACCATATCCGTTTTATGTTGGCTACCAATAATTCCCGAAAAACACCTGAACAATACAAACAGAAACTAGCCCGATTTGGAGTTGACATTGCTCACACTGAAATAATGACTTCAGCCATTGCCACAGCAAAATATTTAAAAAGCACCTATCCACCTAATACTAAGATTTTTGTCATAGGGCAGGATGGCTTGTATCATGCTATTCAATCTGTTGAGTTTGAAATTGTTAAGGAAAATGCCCATGTGGTAGTGGTTGGTTTGGATTTTGAACTAACTTATGATAAACTTAAGAAGGCAACTAATTTGATTTATTATGGGGCAGACTTTATCGGCACAAATCCTGATACCAGTTTTCCCATTGAAATGGGAATTGCTCCAGGAAATGGAGCCGCCTTAGCCGCAATTTCAGCGGCAACAGGAAAACAGCCAATTATTATTGGCAAACCTAAATCACCCATTTTTCAACTTGCTTTGCAGGAAATGAACTTGTTGCCTAAGCAAACAGCCATGATTGGTGATAGGCTTAATACAGATATTTTAGGTGGGCAAAATGCATGCTTAAAAACAATTTTGGTGTTAAGCGGTGTCACGTCAAGAGACGATTGGTTAGCTAGTGATGTGAAACCTGATATTGTGTTTGATAGCATTGCTGAATTTATTGACCAATGGCAAAGCACGTTGTCGGCTTAAATAATAATATTTTTGTAAATTCGAAGGAACAATATAAATGTCCTCTCTTCTTCAAACCTTTGCGAGTTATGTACCGAATTTGGTTAAGCGGCGTTTAATAGCAAACCCGCAACCATTGGAAGACCCTGTCCTTGACCGTTTTCAGGCATCAGTTATATTTGCTGATATTTCAGGATTCACAGCGTTGACAGAGCGTTTAACACTTGAAAGTCGTCAGCAACGTGGACCTGTTGGAGCCGAAGAATTAACCCGATTGCTTAATGAATATCTAGGGCAACTGGTTGATTTGGTAAACATGTATGATGGTGATGTGGTCAAGTTTGCTGGGGATTCATTTATCGCCATGTGGCCAACAGATGCTATCAATGAAGATTTACAAACCGTCACACATCGGGCAGTACAGTGTGGCATGCTTATCCAAAGCATGCTAAATAATTATCAGGTAGCGGAAAATACACATCTCTCTTTGCGGATATCGGTTGCGGTCGGCGAAGTAACCATCATGTTTATTGGTGGAATATATGGTCGCTGGGAACTTTTAGTGGCAGGTCGTCCACTAATTCAGCTAGGAGAAGCCAGCGATGATGCTGACCCTGGCGATGTAGTTATTTCCCCACAGGCATGGGAGTTAGTTCAAAATCAAGTGAACGGTGTTGTCTTACCAACGCATAATGTCAGGATAACTCAAATCGTAAAATCGTTAGCCGTTAATGAAACTCAAGCTCCTCCTTTGGGAGATGATGTCGAGTTAGCCCTGCGAGCCTACATACCAGGTGCTGTCCTTTCCCGTTTAACCGCAGGGCAAACAGACTGGTTAGCAGAATTGCGTCAAATAACTGTTTTATTTATCAATCTTCCAAATTTAAACCATGAAACAAAGTTGGAAGATGCTCAACAAGTGTTGAAAACACTTCAAACAGTTATCTATCGTTTTGAGGGAAGTGTTAATAAAATTAGCGTTGATGATAAAGGTGCCACATTGCTAGGAGCGATGGGATTACCACCATTTTCTCATGAAGATGATCCTTTGCGTGGAATCCAAGCAACAATTGGTATGCAAGATGAGTTACGCAAACTAAATACCCCAAGTGCCATTGGTGTCACAACGGGACGTGTCCTATGCGGTTCAGTCGGGAGTGAAAAACGCCGTGAATATACTATCATGGGAGATGTGGTTAATCTATCTGCCCGTTTAATGCAGGCTGGACTTAAAACACGAGACCCATTTGATATTCCTGTGTTATGCGATGAAGTAACATATCAAAGTTCTAATACACGTATTGAGTTTAATGTGTTAGAACCAGTTAGAGTTAAAGGCAAATCAGACCTGATTCCAATTTTTGAACCCATCCGTGAAAAACGAATAACCATTGTCCAAGAAGTTGCTCAAGCTTCCCAACATGACATGATTGGTCGTCAAAAGGAACGTCAGCAGATTGTTGAAATGGCACGTACTTTGTTAGACGAAAATAAAAATGGAGTGGTGATTATTGAAGGTGAGACAGGCATCGGTAAAACACGTCTAATTGAAGACTTACGCCGAGAAGCGGAAGGACTTAGTTTGATGGCATTGAAAGGTGGAGCAACAGCTGTTGAAAAATCAACCCCGTACCATGCATGGCGTTCTGTGTTTAGCCAATTGCTTGACATGGAAGTTCTTACTGACCCGCAAGACCGTCAACAGCATATCTTGGCATTGCTTGAAGATGAACCAGAATTTTTGACAAATGCTCCCTTACTTAATGCTGTGCTATCACTAGAACTTCCCGATAACGACATTACGGTTCAAATGACGGGGCAGGTTCGGGCAGATAACACTCGTAATTTATTCCTTCAATTCTTGTATGACTCGGCAAGTTGGTCACCGATGTTATTGATTTTAGAGGATGCCCACTGGTGCGACTCGGCTTCATGGGCATTAGCATGGCTTGTCAGCCAACGAGTTAATCCAGTGTTGCTCATCATTGCTACACGTCCAATCACTGGCAATCTCCCCGAAGAATATCAAAAATTATTCGATGACCCCAACACAAAACGGTTTGTGCTAACTAACTTGACCATGCATGAGACAAACTCACTTATTAAACAACTTCTGAGTGTCAACTTTGTACCAAGACAGGTCTCCGAATTGATTTTCAGCCGAACGCAAGGAAACCCATTCTTCATTGAGGAAATGACGCGAGCCTTGCAAGATACAGGCTCAATTATTACCGCTAATGGTACATGTCATATTGCCCCAAGCATCGACGACTTAACAACATTAGGTTTGCCTGATACGATTCAGGGTTTTATCACCAGTCGGATTGATAAATTGACACCGCAACAACAATTGACCTTAAAAGTTGCTAGTGTTGTGGGACGCATTTTCCCCTTCCGTACAATATGCGATATTTATCCGATTGAATCAGATAGACATGACTTATCCAACCATTTGGACACGTTGAACAATTTGGATATTACTTTGATTTCTACTCCTGAACCTGATTTGACTTTTACATTTAAGCATACTGTTACACAAGAAGTTGCCTATAACTTAATGCTTTATTCGCAACGTAAACAACTTCATCAATCAGTTGCCGAATGGTATGAAACGATTTATATTGATGACTTAACCCCGTTTTATTCTGTCTTGGCTCACCACTGGAGTCGTTCCATCGAAGCTCAAGGGACAGATAAAATTAGTGTAGCAAAGGCGATTGAATATCTCGAACGAGCAGGGGAGCAAGCTCTCCGTGACCATGCTAATCAGGAAGCAGCAAGTTTCTTTAATCAAGTATTATCATTGGGAAAAGACTATCATGACACATATAACGGTAATGGCAATAAACCTATAACTGGTATCCGTCAAGCACGCTGGGAACGGTTACTTGGACAATCATATTTTGGCTATGCTCGTTACCGTTTAGCCCGTAAGCATTTAGAAGAAGCACTGGCACAGCTAGGGGCATCTGTTCCCTCGACGCAAACAGGGTTAATGCGGGGTATTATTGGACAAGTTTGGGAACAAGTATGGCATCGTTTTCGTACCAAGTCGTCGCAAGAATATCCTACACTTGAAGTAAATAAGATGATTGAAATTGTGCGAACATACCTGTCCTTGTTGCAGATGTATTATTTTGTTGATGAAGCATTACTAGGAGCGTATGCCTTGTTGCATGGCTTGAATATCGCTGAAAACTTAGGCGATTCCCCTGAATTAGCACAATCTTATGCCAATGTATGCATGTTAATCGGCAACATGCATTTGCACCCTTTAGCAAAATTATATGGTCGCTGGGCAGTTGAAACAGCACGACGAGTCAACAATCTTCCTTCATTGACATCAGTTTTGGCAACGGTAGGATTGTACAATATTGGCATTGGTGAGTGGAAAAAAGCATATACCTATTTAGAACAAGCAATTGAAATTGCAGAACAATTAGGAGACTCACCACAGTTAGCCCGAAGCTCAAGTATTTTTGCCACCTTGTTACACTATCGAGGTAAGTTTGCTAGAAGCAATCAAGTGTGGACTGACATGAGCGTGAGTCTTCAACAACAAGCAAATATACAAATCATGCAATCCATCTCACGTGGGCAAGCGAAAAATTTGTTACGCTTAGGACAAGTGGAAGATAGTGTTAATTTATTGGAAACTCAAGTCGAACTACTCAACGACGATGTTGACCGCATATCACAAATAGCGGCTTATGGCTTGTTGGCACTTGCTTATTTACGGCAAGGGAATTTAAAATTAGCTTATGATGTCGCAAACATGGGGGCAAAATTAACCGGCCCATTGCCTCAAACAGGATTCTCTGATTTAGATGGATACGCAGGTATTACTGAAACATATTTAGCGGTATGGCAAGCGGCTTTGGATAAATCCGATATTGATGTTGATATTGAAGACCTAAAAAAGAATATTCAAATATCATGTCAGACAATGCACAGTTTTGCTCAAATGTTCCCTATTGCTAAAGCACGAGCATGGCTTTATCAAGGGTGCTATGAATGGACTTCGGGGCGTTTCAACCTTGCACACAAAAGTTGGCAAAAAAGTCTAGTAGCCGCCAGAAAATACTCGATGCCTTATGAAGAAGGATTGGTTTGTTACGAAACTGCTCGACGTTTACCAGCAGATACTCCAAAACGAAAAGAACTTATGGACAGGGCAAATAATATCTTTAGTCGACTAGAATCAACTTATGATTTGGATAAAGTCATGGCATTGGAAGAAAAATAACATGATATATACTTACTAAGGATAAGAATTGTAATTTTAAACCATGTGGTTTGTGCCACAAACCCCTACATTTGTGAACTGTGTTAATGTAGGGGTTTATGGCATTCACAAAACTATACTCGTGAAGGTCATAAAGTAACATTTTGTACCAAGACCTGACAGGTTTCTAAAAACCTGTCAGGTCTAACCAAAGAACCCTGGATGCTCTAGCAATATCTTCATGAAAATGTTAAGCAATCAAGCAAAAGAACTTGTGAAAGCCCTGTGTCAGACAAGGTTTTACGGGATGATGGTTAGACAAGACCCCAACCAAAATTCACGCCTCAACATGGTCATAGCAGTGGTAGAAGATGGCACATTTCAAATTGATAAATATGTTGAAAATACAGTAGATTACGCCAAAGTCGGCGACCATTATTACAGCGACAAGGCACCTGGTGTGGCATTATTGGGAATTCCTCTTTATTCAGGACTGAAATTTTTTTTAGACATGCCTGTGATGGATACGCTCATGGAGAAGCTCTCCAATAATTCTGCCTTTCAATCAACATTGAGGCAAGGAGGGTCAGGCATTCTAAAACATAAAGTTCGTTTTGCCATAGCCCAAGTTTTTTTGACAATCATGCTATCGGCTATCCCCACCGCTTTATTAGCTGTTTTGATGTATCGTTTGTTAGGCGAGTTTGACAAAAATGTATGGCATCGCCTGGCAGTGGTCATTGGTTATGGATTGCTTACTCCTGCGTTTGCTTATGCGGGAGCATTTTACGGTCACCAATTCAGTACATTTCTACTCTTTGCGGCATTTTATCTAATCTTCATGCACGCTGTAACAACGAAAACTTTGCTTACCGTCGGCTTATTACTTGGCTACAGTGTTGTCACTGAATACCCATCGGTATTAATGATAATTGTCATTTATTTTTACACGCTTTACAAATTATATCATACAGATGATTGGAAACGCATAGGCTGGGTAACATTGACGGGGGGAATCGTGGCTATATTTTGGATGGGTTATAACACCACTATTTTTGGTAGCCCATTAGAACTTGGCTACAGTCATTCCGAATTATGGCAAGACCAACATCACACTGGTTTTATGAGTCTAACCTTACCGAGCCTAGAAGCCATGTGGGGGATTACATTTGGCATGTTTCGCGGCTTGTTTTTCTTATCTCCATTATTACTCCTTTCCATACCTGGTTTTTGGCTATGGTGGAGGTCGGGGAAATATCGAGCCGAATGGATTTTGAGCATGGCTTGCACATTGATTATTTTCCTGTTTAATTCATCTTCAAGCATGTGGTGGGGTGGATTTGCAATTGGTCCACGTTATCTACTCCCCATGTTGCCCTTTATGTCATTATCCATTATATTTGTATTTAAGCTATGGGAACATAAACCTGTAGGCAATTATTTGCGTTTCTTACCAGGTTTAACATTATTTCTTTATGCATGGTCGTTTGTTGTTACATGGGGTTTAACACTTGCCGAACAGTCCTTCCCTTCGGATACCATTCGCAATCCCTTTGTAGAATATGCCATACCCAATTGGCAAATCGGCAATATCGCCCGTAATGCGGGAACAATTTTAGGCTTTAAGGGAATGTTGAGTCTCATTCCATTGTTTATTATCGTCATGATACTTGTTGGCGGATGGTGGCTTTTAACCCAACGACATGAGACTTCTTCACCATAGCACAGACATTTTGTCCATTCATATCAAACTATTGGTTTATCATATCAAACAGAAGGTAATTGCAAAAGTATAGGATAATATCATGAAAAAAATCATCGTTGTCATACCAACATTTAACGAAGCAAATAATATGTGGTCTAGGAACAGCTTATATCGAAGGTTTCAAATGGGCATTGAATTATGGAGCTGACTACATCATCCAAATGGATGCTGACTTTTCTCATTCGCCCAATTATCTTATTCATTTCCTCTCAAAAATTCCTGATAACGATGTTGTCGTCGGTTCTCGCTATGTCAGTGGGGGAAGTGTTGATGAAGGTTGGAGCGGCTGGCGTTGGTTTCTAAGCTGGTGGGCAAACTCAATTTGGGTGCGACTCATTCTATGGACTAAGACTAAAGATGCCACCGCAGGCTTTAAGTGTTGGCAAAAAAATGCCTTAGAACGAATTGGACTTGACCGTGTTAAATCTAATGGCTATGTTTTCCAGGTTGAAATGTGCTACCTGTCCGAACGTTTGGGATTCCAAATTTTAGAAATCCCCATCCACTTCGAAGACCGCCGCATTGGACAAAGCAAAATGAACATGCGTGTCAAATTAGAAGCCGCCATAAGAGCCTTTGAAATTCGCTGGCGACATCGGCAAATTGAGAGTTAGTAGGTTAGGTTTCCATACCTGACAACACGATAGGGAAATCGCACCTACTAACCATGGAGAAAATAATGGAGACTTCAAAAAAAGTGCAATTGTCCATGACCTTGCGAACAAAGTTAGCTATTGCTTTTCTCATCGTTGCCCTAGTCCCATTAGCCATATTGGCATGGTTAAACAATCATGCTACAGAAACTGCTTTAACTTCAGCGGCTAATCAGACCTTGTTTGCCGCCGCTTCCGAAAGTGTAACCGCATTAGACACATTTTTAAACACCAATATCAATGCAATCCGCACCATCGCCCAATTGCCTCGCGTGGTGGAGTACACCCGATTACCACTTGGCGAACGTCCTGGCTCACAGGGATTACGTGATGTATTCACCACATTGAAAAATAATGACTCCCATATCTTAACCCACATGATACTTGACAAAAAAGGGGAATCTATCATGGTCGGATATGGAACTGATGAATTTAGTATTGCCTTTGATAAATCGGACAATAATTATTTTCGGGTACCCTTTAATACAGGTGAACCGTTTATTTCGGGTGTGAAGTTTCTGGAAAATAGAGACCCTGTTTTATATTTTAGCATACCTGTCAGAGATGTTGTGGGCAATATTGTTGGGGTTCTTGTGCGGGTATATGATGCTACTATCCTGCAAGATTTGGTAACTAGGGACCAAGTATTAGTACAGTCATTTGTCACTTTGACCGATGAAAATCAATTTTATCTAGCTCACAGTACCCAGCCTGAATATGTACTTAAATTTGTGGCCCCACCTGAAGGAATAACCTTGCTTGATTTGAAAAAAAGTCAACGCCTGCTTGATATTCCCAATGAAGAACTTTTCCTCGAATTTCATGCCTTGAAACAAAAACTCGTTGAAAACAAGAACGAGTCGTATTTTTCAATTGCCGATATTACCCCCAATGGAAAAGTTCATCAAGTCGCCATTGCCAAATTGGAAAACCAACCATGGACTGTTGCTTTTTATCTTCCCCAAGAAGTCTTCTTAACTCCCATTCGAGAACAAAATAAAGATACAATTTTGTTAGTAGCAATCATTGCCATTACAGTCATTGTTGTGGCGGCTGTGGTAACCCAATTTTTAACAAAGCCAATTATCCATTTAACTGATATTGCCCAAGAAATCATTGCTGGAAATTTAAGTCGTCAGGCACATGTAAAATCAAATGATGAAATTGGAATTTTAGCATTGACATTTAACAAGATGACCACTCAATTGCAAACTCTAATTAGCAACCTAGAGGCACATGTGATAGATTTAACCCGAACTCAAGCTGAACTTGAAGAATCAAAACAAGAATTGGAAAATAAAAACAAACGCCTTGAGGAAATGGACAAGCTCAAAGATGAATTTCTAGCAAACACTTCGCATGAATTGCGAACGCCACTTAACGGCATTATTGGGCTAACCGAATCTATGCTTGATGGTGCTACAGGAATATTAAATACCGTTCAAAGTCGTAACCTGTCCATGGTAGCTAATAGTGGCAAACGTTTAGCGACACTTATCAACAACATCCTCGATTTTTCCAAGTTGAAGCATAAATCTTTGACCCTGCAAGTTAAACCTATCTATTTGTATCCTGTGATTGATGTAGTACTGACTCTGTCCGAACCACTCCTAGCAAGCAAACCCGTCGAACTAATAAACAAAGTAGATTCTAGCTTGCTACCAGTGTATGGCGACGAAAATCGTGTCCAGCAGATTTTGTATAACTTAATTGGCAATGCCATCAAATTTACGGAAACAGGTCATGTTATTGTATCTACCAAGACAGATGAAAATTATATAACCATTACAATTAGCGACACAGGAACTGGGATTCATGCTGATAAACTATCGCACATTTTCCAAGCATTTGAACAATCCGATGGTTCAGTGGCTCGCGAGTATGGCGGTACAGGTTTGGGATTAGCGGTGACAAGACAATTAGTGGAGTTGCATGGCGGAACTGTGTCTGTTGATTCAATACTTGGAGAAGGCTCGTCATTTTATTTTACTCTACCCATTTCAAATGAATTGCCTGAAGATGTAGGGACATACACCAGTGGTCGCCATGGTGACTCGCCAGAAAAAGAAATTATACCTGCCATTTTAGAAGGGGATGAAATTACAATTGGCAAAGATGTTTTATCTGCTGTCAAAGGCGATTTTCATATTTTAGTGGTTGATGATGAACCCGTTAATTTGCAGGTATTAATCAATCATTTGATGATGCAAAATTATTTTGTCACAGCCGCCTCTAATGGATTAGAAGCACTTGACATGATAAAGAAAAATGAGGCATTTGATTTGATTGTGTTGGATGTCATGATGCCTCGCATGTCGGGCTATGATGTTTGCAAGGAAATTCGCCGCTATCACTCGCCGATAGATTTACCTATCATTTTGTTGACCGCCAAAAATCAAGTAGGTGATTTGCTCACAGGCTTTAACATGGGTGCTAACGATTATTTAGTAAAGCCATTTTCCAAAGTAGAGTTATTGGCTCGCATAAAAAGCCATCTCCAGCTAAACGACATGCGTAAGCTAAATGCTAGCAAAGACCGTTTCTTCTCCATTGTTGCCCATGACCTAAAGGGTCCATTTCAACCATTGATAGGTTTGTCTGAACTGCTCGGATTTATCGCTGATAGTAGCAGTCCTGAAGAAATCAAAGAGATGGCATACAACATTCATCGTTCTGCTAAAAACGTATACGAATTGTTGGAAAGTTTACTTGAATGGGCTCGCATGCAAATGGGACGAATGCCGTTTGAGCCTGCTCGCCTTGACCTGAAAAAAATCGGTGATGACGTTATCCAATTGCTTACAACCAGTGCCACTGAAAAATGGATTGTTTTCGAAAACAATGTTACTGCTGACATTATTCTTTATGCTGACGAATACATGACAAATACAATTATTCGTAATTTGACTACAAATGCCCTTAAGTTCACTCTTAAAGGAGGAAAAATTACTATCTCCGCAAAAGAGTTAAGTGATATTGAGGTGGATTCTGAAAATGAAAGCTCGTTTGTTGAAATATTGGTGTCGGATACGGGTATCGGTATTAAAGAAGAAAACATTGATAAATTATTTAAGATAGATGTGCATCATACCACATTGGGGACTCAAAAAGAAAAGGGAACAGGTTTAGGTTTGATTATGTGCCAAGAAATGGTAGAGAATCATGGTGGCAAAATTTGGGTCGAAAGTGAGTATGGCAAGGGAACAACTGTCAAGTTTACTATGCCATGCTATGACATCAAGAATGCAATAGCTAAATCTTGCAAGCAATAACTAAAGCTATTGCACTCCTACGGTTAATCGTTCTGTTTTTGCATTATTTGCCGAAATCTATTATTATGGATAATATTATTTTCTAAGATAGGAGTGCAAAGGTAATGATTAGACAAGAAAGGTTTTTAAAGCCTTTCTTGTCTTGACCACAGAAATTTTATCTTTTGCAGAAGGAAATGTATGTTTCAACTTTTCAGACGAAAGCAACTCGCTTTAGAACATATCGAAACCGTTATCGGTCCCAATACAAGTTTTGAAGGGCATCTTAAATGTGATGGGAACATCCGCATAGATGGCGTTTGTCATGCTGGTACAATTGAGACATTGGGCAATGTTGTAGTGGCTCATGATGGGCGTGTCATGGCAAATATCATTGCCGAAAATGTTTCCGTCGCTGGTGAGGTACATGGTGCTATTTTTGCTAGGGGGCGTTTAGAAATTTTAAGTACAGGACGCGTTCTTGGTGATGTGCAGGTGAGTAATTTTTATAAAGACGATGGGGCTATTTTAAGTGGTAATCTAGTGATGAAAGGTCAACAAGAGGCGTTGTTACAATTGGAAACAGCACAAGGAATATTGCCCTCCCATGAAAATACATAGAGGATTGGTAATAGTAATATGAATTTAGAGCAAAAACAAACGATGGTAATTTATCAAAGGATATTATAATAAATAACAATATGTTTGATGTATCCATAGTTATCTTAAATTGGAATACACGTCAATTATTAGCTGATTGTATTGAAACCATATTTCAATATCAAGGCAACCTGAACATTGAAATCATCGTTGTAGATAACAATTCTAGCGATGACAGCCAAACAATGATTCAAACTCAATACCCGCATGTCAAACTGATTGAAAATCACAAAAATGTCGGTTTTGCTAAGGGAAACAATCAAGGGGTGGTAATTAGTCAAGCAAAGTATGTTCTTCTGTTAAATAGTGATGCCTTTTTACATGAAAATAGTCTGCAAATTTTACTTGGTTTGATTGAAACAACACCACAAATTGGTATTGTTGGAGCCCATCTCCGTAACGAAGATGGCACATTTCAAGCCTCACACACTGATTTTCCTACGTTGTGGCAAGAACTTCTAATTTTGTCGGGTTTGGGGCGGTTATTTTATGGACATTGGTATCCAAGTTACGGTCCCGATGAATTAGAAGGTGCTAAAGTCGCTGATTATGTAGTTGGGGCATGTCTGTTGGTAAGAAAAACTGCTTATGAATCTATCGGCGGTTTTGATGAAACATATTTTATGTACGCTGAAGAAGTTGATTTGTGTTATCGCATGAGGCAGGCTGGATGTGAGGTATGGTATCAGCCAGTGGCAAAGGTAACACATTTGGGAGGAGCAAGTAGTCGTCATCGTCCTACACAACGGGAACGTGACCTATATCGTAGCCGCATTCAATTTTTTCGCACTCACTACGGCAACATCCACGCCGAACTGCTAAAGTGGCAAATTTATGCTTTCACTACCATAAAATTTATTGGGCATGGTCTGATTCGATTTTTGAGTGGTGGACGATATGGGCGATTGGTTGTGTCACCGTTTGAACTTTATACCAAAAAAGGTTAGTTTTGTGAATACCATAGCGGGTTTATGCCATAAACCCCTACATTAACACTGTTCACAAATGTAAGGGTTTGTTGCACAAACCACATGGTTTAAAATTACAATTCTTACCCTTAGCAAGTATATGTCTTGTTCTCCTTCAATAAGCTAGGGCTGTTCAATGCTGTTTTTTGATAAAATAAACTGGAGGGTCAAAGCTTGCTTTGACATGAAAAAGCGAGCTTTTTCGCTCCATTGTGCGACCACATGATTGAAAATCATGTCGAAAAATATCCCAAGCCATGTTTCTGTTTTAGCATTGAACAGCACTCCCACTAACCCCCTCTCCCATGAGAGAGGGGGGAGTGAGTAACCTCAGTCAGTCATCTACACCAACACTGCATCATATTGATGAGCCAGTTCCTCTCGAAATTGGTTAGTATAGAGCGAGTAATAATGTCCCTTTTCTCGAATCAGGTCGGCATGTGTTCCCATTTCAGAAATACCACCATTGTCAATAACCATGATACGGTCGGCTTGTTTGATGGTCGAAAGCCTATGAGCGATGACCAAACTGGTACGCCCTGCCATCAAAGTTTCCATGCCTTTTTGTATCAAGGATTCGGTCACAGTATCCACTGAACTGGTTGCTTCGTCCATGATGAAAATATCAGGGTCAGCCAACACAGCACGAGCTAAACTAATCAATTGTTTTTGTCCTACCGAAAGCAAACTGCCTCCTTCACCAACTTCGGTATCATAACCGTTTTCCAACGCAGTGATGAAATCATGGGCATGAGCCAATTTCGAGGCTTCCTCAATTTCAGCATCAGTTGCATCCAAGCGTCCATAATGGATATTTTCTCGGATTGTCCCCGAAAACAAATGAGGCGTTTGCAATACCATGCCGATTCGTGAATGGATAGCATGCAAAGACAAATCTGTGTAATCAGTGCCACCTATGCGTATCATGCCGTTGGTCGGTTCATAAAAACGACATATCAACTTAACAATTGTGGATTTACCAGCACCCGTCGGACCCACTAAGGCAATTGTTTCACCACGTTTAATATAAAGATTAAAATCTTTCAAAACAGGGTTTCCAGCATCATACTGAAAATCTACATCCTCAAATTTAATATCTGCCCGTAGTGTGCCTGGGTCGAATGCCTCTGGTTTATCAGAAATTGTCGGTTTGGTGTCCCACAAAGAAAAAATACGTTCGGCAGAAGCAATAGATTCCTGCATTTTAGCATACACCCGCGACATTTCGTATATCGGGAATAGGATAAAGACCAGATATGAGATGAAGGCTTGAATATCACCGATGGTCATGCCACCAGCACGCACTTGCCAACCACCGTACCAAATAATGGCACCTAAAGCAAAAGCACTAATCAATTGTACTAATGGCAAAAATAACGCTGAAAGCCATTCGGCTCGATATGAGGCATGATACAATTCGCTTGCCTTTTCATCAAACTCTGCCAAATTTTTTTGTTCACGAGTGAATGCTTTAACCACGCGAACACCTGTGATATTTTCCTCGTACACACTCGTCAGGTACGATGTCATTCGACGAACTTTACGAAATTCAGCGATGATGAGTCGTCTAAATTTCATGGCAACGACGATAATAATTGGTAAAATACACATCACAATAATGGTCATTTTCCAATTTATGTACAGCATGAAAACCACTGATATAGAAACGCCCAACACACCCCATGAAGCATCTAGCAAGCCCCATGACATAAAATCAGCTACACGATTTGGGTCAGATGTTACTCGTGACATAATCCAGCCTATTGGTGTTTTGTTGAAATAATCAAGTGACAGTGTTTGCAAGTGATTGAAGGTTTTACGATGTAAATCATAATTGATACGTTCTCGCAATGTTCCTGTCATGGTAATAAAGCTAAACACATTGATAGTTTGAACAAAAATCAAGACACCATAAATAAAAACTAATTCTGTCAAGCGTTCCACATCGCCAGCAATAATGCCTTCATCAATCATCAATTTGCTCAAGTACGTAAATGTGGCATCCAATATTGAAGCTAAGGCAAGAAATACCATAAATCCCGCCAACAGTTTTTTATATGGTAACACCAATTGAGCAATTCGTCTGATTGTTGTTGTATTTATTTGAGTATTAAATTTTTCTTCTTGAAATTCATCATAATATTCAGACATAATATTCTCCTAAAATTGGAGGTCAAAGCAAGCTTCTTTATGTCAAAGCAAGCTTTGACGCTCCAGTACCTATATATCTACTCCCTAGTTTTTCCGTTTGAATGAAATCTACCATTCGTGTAAGAAACTTCACATTTTACTTCCTCATCAATTTTTGCTTGCAAACCATAAATTTTTTGATACAAGCCATTTTCTTTGACAAGTTCGTGATGTGTTCCTTCTTGAATGATTTGCCCTTCTTTCAGCACCAAAATTCTATCGGCACGCATGACCGTTTGAATACGGTGAGCAATAACAAATGTAGTACGCCCTTGCATCAGTTTATCCAAAGCAGCTTGAATAACTACTTCAGTTTCAGTGTCAACCGATGAAGTCGAATCGTCCAAGATGAGAATTTTGGGGTCCTTTAGCAATGCTCTAGCAATTGCCACACGTTGCTTTTGACCACCTGATAATGTCACACCTCGTTCGCCGACAATCGTTTTGTAACCATTGGGCATGCCTCTAATCACATCATGAATTGCAGCCGCTTGAGCAGCCGTCTCAACTTCCTCATCAGTTACATCATGTCCCACACCATAAGTAATGTTGTCTCGAATAGAACGCGAAAATAAAAACGGTTCCTGTTCGACAATGCCAATGTAATGACGTAGAGCATGCGGTGCATAATCCCTCAAATCATTTCCATCTAAGGTCAAATTACCTTCAAAGTAATCATAGAACCGAGGCAGAAGTCTGACCACGCTTGTTTTACCTGAACCCGTCGGACCGACTAGGGCAATCACTTGACCAGGCTTGGCATGGAAAGAGACATTATTCAAAACAGACGTGCCATTATTATAGGCAAATGATACATGATTGAAGGCAATATCGCCTTTAATCATTTCAACAGATGGTGATTTACCATTTCTTAAGGTTTCTTGTTCTTCGTTGATAATTTCAGCCACCCGTTGATATGAGACTAATGCTCTTGAGGCATCGGCAAGCAATCGCCCTAAGTTTCGCATGGGCCAAATAATCCATCCTATCAGATTGATGAAAACAAGATAAGTTCCCAATGTGATTTCGCCTTGAATGGTCATCATGGCACCCATGTAAAAGCTAAATAACATTTGACCGATACAGAAAAGGTCAGTTATGGGCCAATACACAGCGTGCATCATGACCAATCGTTTGCCTTGCATGAATAAGTCATTGTTTGCCTTGTCAAATTTATCCATCTCAAATTCTTGGCGAGCAAATGCTTTGACCACCTGCACTCCACTCAAATTTTCTTGCAGAGCAGTCGAGAGAATTGCCTCTTTCTTTTGATACTCTTCAAAAATATCGCCCATCTTCTTGAAAAAGATAAGTGCCAAGACTAGGTTAAACGGAATAATGATAATTGATAACAACGACAACTTGACATTTAAGGCAAGTAATGCAATAAAATTGATACCAAAGAGCAGTGATATCCGCCCGACTTCTTTTGCTTGGTCTTTCAGGAAAAGTCGGATGGTATCTACATCAGATGATACTCGTTGAATCAACTCGCCTGTTTGAGCCTTATCATGGTAACGAAACGGCAACCGTTGAATATGGTCAAACAAATAGTTTCGAAGCCGTAGGATAATTTTCTCTGTTGAAAGAGCCGCTAGACAACCACTGACAAAGGTAAAAACACCTTCAATAAATGCCAGCCCAACGAAAGCCAAAGCAAAATAGTAAATCGGCATGTTACTTCCTTTGGCGAGAGCATTATCCGCAAAATCACGAATGATGAGGTAGGTTAATGTTTTTGCTAGTGCCGATATAGCGATACTTATCACGGCTATAAAATAGGTGATGCGTAATCCTGCCATGAGATTCCAAAGTCCCTTCCATCGGTTTGACGAAATCGTCTTTTTCAAATCAAGGGCAGGATAAATTTTAGATTCTATCATTTTGCGATATATTCTCCTGTCAACTAATTTTGTAGCTGTGATTTCCAATCATGAGATTCGCAATTAGAAATTGGGCTACTGTCCTACATGGATAAAAAACAAAATAGCCGTAGCTGTTATATCTACGGCTATTTTCAAAAAATAAATCAGCCAAATTAAAAAAACCGCAGACTTGACATGTAGCGAGTCTACGGTTTACTAGGTTTTAAAAAGAACAATCAAATTAAAAACTCCCAGGAATCAGCAGACGCACCACAATTGGGTAAAACAGCGAGTACACCATCGGGGGTACATCGCAAAACCAATCGTACAACCCAAGAATTTGTCATCATCTGATATCCTTTAATAGAAAAAATAATAATGTTAAAAAATTAACCATTATACTATAGCACACTTTCTGATTTTTGTCAAGTCTTTTTAAAGATTTTTAGATTTATTTTTCTTGTATCTGTTACTGTGTTGTCAAGCAACATAATAATTACACCATATTCTGTTCACTCAAAGTAAACATATAATCCAAAATGCCGAGCAGAATGGAGCGAAAAAGCTCGCTTTTTCATGTCAAAGCAAGCTTTGACACTCCAATTTATCTTGTCAAAAAATAGCATTGAACAGCCCTGAATAGTAGGGGCGTACGGCCGTACGCCCCTACAACTAGCATTGAACAGCCCTGTCTTTCACATGGGGATCCTAAATAATCACAAAAAATATATATGTAGTTTTGAGGTTTTTTAGAATTTAATGTATAATGCTGATAAATATATAAAGATGAAAGGATATTATAATGATTGATAGAAAAATACGTGTAATTATTGCTAAACCTGGCTTAGATGGTCATGATAGAGGAGCCAAAGTGGTCGCCCGTGCTTTACGAGATGCGGGCATGGAAGTGATTTATACTGGGCTACGGCAAACTCCTGACATGATTGCTGAGAGTGCCTTGCAAGAAGATGTGGATGTGGTTGGCTTATCAGTTTTAAGTGGAGCTCACATGGCACTACTTCCTGCCATAGCCCAAAAATTAAAGGAGGCTGACATGAAACATGTTCTCCTTGTTGTGGGAGGAATTATTCCTGATGCTGATTTTGAACCGCTGAAACAAGCAGGTGTGCATGGTGTTTTCACACCTGGAGCCTCTACAACGGAGATTGTCACATTTATTCGTGAGAATGTTACGTTGGAGGATTAAATCTGTAGAACAGATTGAACAAAAACACCATAGATTTAATTTCTAAATATTTTACTACTGTAGAGACATACCCTCGTGTCCGCACAATTTGGCAATCACGTGGCACTGCTTTTGCATGGTTTATCGTATGACAAAACACAATGCAATCAAACAAAAATTCTATATGATACCCGACCGCATAACCGACATTTTTGTTTTTATTCTTGCGGTTGTTTTGCCCTTCTTTTTTACTCTTGTCATTATCATTATTGCTAATGTCATTGTCATTATTGCTAATTCACTAGATATTACCATTGACAACTTTTTGATACTTGGTTTTGATAATAGCTTGCTTTTTCTTTTATTGTATGCGGCACTTCTGAGTATTAGTCCAATTACATACCAACTAAATCACCGCGTTTATAGAACTTGGTACCCAGCTAAATATGTTTTTAGGCGGGTAACAGAAGAATTTCCCCGCATTGTACGTGAAATGTCTGATTTGGATGATTTACTTCAATACGTTACACACACCATATCCGATAATTTAGAAACAGAAAGTACATCTGTATGGTTGTACAATAAACAAAAAAACATGCTTATACTATCTAAATATCATGGTATAGATACGTCAGATGAAAATAGCCAATTAACGATTTTGCCAGTTGACCTTGAATTGGAAATATTAAGTGGTACCCAGTTTGTAGATACATTGCCTAACAGCAATTTACGATATGCTTTAAGCACATTAAAGATTCAATCCATAACTTCCTTAAACTTGGGAGGTGAGTTAATCGGTTTAATTGGTTTGGGACATAATCCTCTAAAAAAACAGCATAGTCATGAAGTGCTTGACTTGCTCAATATGTTGGCAGGACAGTCTGCCTTAGCCGTTAAAAATGCTGTATTAATTTCTCGTTTGGAGGAAACACTGACCAAACTTGATTTAGCTTATCAACGTACCATTGATGCCCAAGAAAACGAGCGTCAAAATTTAGGAACGATTTTGCATGATGATATTTTAGGTCGTCTAATGAGCATGACCCTTACCTTGCGAAATTGTCGCACACATTTGGACTCAGATCCCGAACAGGTGAAAATTTGGCTCGAACTGACTGAAAACGGAATCAATGAAATTTATCGTGATTTGCGGACAATTATGGGTGGCTTATATCCATCTGTGTTGATTGATTTAGGTTTGGTATTTGCTTTAGAGGAATATTTAGATACATTGGCAAAACAACCGCAACCGTTATCTGCTCCTGTCCAAATCACCTTAACCACTCAAGGGTTTGGTTATGACCGCATTGAAGAGGAGCGTTTGGAGCGGGATATATATTATATCATACGTCAAGCATTGGATAATGCTATTAAGCATGCATTTGCCGACGAAATCTTTATTCACTTGCATTGGCGAGATGATTTGGTCAGTGTGACCGTCCGCGATACAGGAAAAGGCATGCAGGATGACCCCGAAGTATTAGCGGGAAAGCATGGTCGGGTGGGATTACTCTCTTTGCAAGAACGCACCAGGGCATGGAAGGGACATATTGATTTTTATACTGCTCATGACAAAGGCACGACGGTTCGAGCATCTATTCCGATGGAACAACCAAGCACAGACCCTTCTCAACTTACGGTCACAACACGACATTTGAGAAAAGGAAAATAATATAATGAATGTATATTTATTTTAACCATACATTTTAATAATACCTAGAAATTCGATTTTTCCAAACAATTGAATTTCTAAAAGGATGTTTCCATGAAAAGTGATGATTCTACGTTCGTACCACATCAATCTCAACTGTCAGCTACATTGTCTGAAGTACCATGGTGGTTATTAGTTGTTATGTTAGTTGGGCTCATTATGGTTTACAATATTACGACTAATGAAGATTACTCAAGCATATTTTCCTTCTTAAAAAACGGTGTCTTCATTACCGTTCGTGTAACCATCACGGCATATATTTTCGCCGTGATAATCGGCTTATTGGCTGGATTGGGACGGGTTTCAAAGAACCCGATTATTTATAATATCGCTACATTGTATGTCCAAATCATGCGTGGCATTCCCATTCTAGTTACAATTTTATATGTTTCTTTTGTATTGTATCCCATGATAATTGATGGGGTTGCATGGGTTGCCCAATCAATAGCTGTGATAGGCTTAGGAGATTCTGAAGGTTTTTGGGCAAATATAACTGCCTCTGATATTAATAGGATGATGGGCGGGGCAGAATATTCGATGCTTTATAGAGGTATCATGGCTTTAGCCCTAAGTTATGGCTCATTTTCTGCTGAGATTTTCCGAGCAGGAATCGAATCAATCGAAAAAGGACAAATGGAAGCGGCTCGCTCATTAGGTATGTCTTACATTCAGGCTATGCGGTATATCATCTTACCGCAGGCGATTAGACGGGTTTTACCACCGTTAGGGAATGATTTTATCGCCATGCTCAAAGAGTCTTCCCTTGTATCGGTGTTGGGTGTACGAGATATTACCCAACTTGGTAAGTTATATTCTGCTCGTTCGTTCCTTTATTTAGAAACATATAACCAAGTGGCATTCTTATATTTGACCATGACAATTCTGTTGTCGTTGGGCGTTAGAGCATTGGAAAACAGATTGAAATCAGGACAGTAGTATGAGGTAACTGTTCACCCCACCACATGTGAAAGGGGTGTGAACAATTACAACATGAAGTATAATTTATGGACAAAAAAACGCATGACCTCACACGAGGTGAAAAAGAAAAAATTATTGTCATTCGCAACTTGAACAAGTATTTTGGCGAACTTAAAGCAGTTAGCAATGTCAATCTTGAAATCAAACGTGGGCAAGTTGTGGTGATTATCGGTCCCAGTGGGTCAGGTAAATCAACCTTGTTACGGTGTATTAATCATTTAGAAGAGCCAACAACAGGCGATATTTTGATTGATGGTGTCAAACTGCGTCACAAATCTAAAAGCCTTAACGCTATTCGGCGAGAAGTCGGCATGGTTTTCCAACAGTTTAATTTATTCCCACATTTAACCGTTCTGGAAAATATTACCATTGCTCAAAAGATTGTTCGAAAGCGTTCTAAGAAAGATGCTATTGAGATTGCTCGCCAACAATTAGAACGTGTTGGTATTCCTGAAAAGGAAAACTCCTACCCGATACAACTTTCGGGAGGGCAACAACAACGTGTAGCAATCGCTAGAGCATTGGCAATGTCTCCCAAAGTAATGCTCTTTGATGAGCCGACCAGTGCTTTAGACCCTGAAATGATTAATGAGGTGCTTGATGTCATGCTTGACTTGGCAAAAGAAGGCATGACAATGGTGGTGGTTACTCATGAAATGGGTTTTGCTCGCAATGCGGCTGATAGGATTATTTTCATGGATTATGGGGCTATCATCGAAGATACCACCCCTAATAAACTATATAATAATCCCAAGCATGAGCGGACTAAATTGTTCTTGAGTAAGATTTTACATTAACGAAACTCATTCGGCGGTAGGGCTGAAGTCTAAACGAGACTGTTTTTTTGACATTTTTTTCTGTTTCGATATTATCAAAGATACGTTACTTATTTCTAAAAACTATTCTTATTAGGAGAAAATAATGACAATAAAAAATTATGATATTAAAGACATCTCTCTTGCAGAACAAGGACGAGGTAGAGTCGAATGGGCATTAGAAGAAATGCCTGTTATCCAATCTATCATGAAACGTTTTCAAAAGGAACGTCCTCTTGAAGGTGTCAAAATAAGTGCATGTCTGCACATCACTACTGAAACGGTAAATTTAGCTCGTACATTAAAGATGGGTGGAGCGGATATTGTTTTGACAGCAAGCAACCCGTTAAGCACCCAAGATGATGCCGCCGCTGCACTGGTGGCTATTTATGAGATTCCCACCTTTTCTATCAAAGGTGAAAGCAATGAAGTGTATTACCAACATATCAATGCCGCTCTTGACCATCATCCTCATATCACTATGGATGATGGGGCAGATTTAGTAAGCATGATTCACAAAAATAGGGCAAATCAAGTTCCCGAAATAATTGGTGGC
The DNA here is from genome assembly GCA_002084875.1 of Anaerolineaceae bacterium 4572_78. Taxonomy (GTDB): domain Bacteria; phylum Chloroflexota; class Anaerolineae; order 4572-78; family 4572-78; genus 4572-78. The sequence continues at coordinate 25,345 of NBMH01000008.1, forward strand.
ACCGAAGAGACGACCACTGGTGTAATCCGTTTGCGAGCAATGGCAAATGATGGAGCATTGAAATTCCCAGTTATTGCCGTTAATGATGCTTTGACAAAACATCTATTTGATAATCGGTATGGCACAGGGCAATCTACCATTGATGGTATCATTCGAGCCACTAATATTTTATTAGCAGGGAAAATCTTTACCGTAGCGGGTTATGGCTGGTGTAGTCGCGGCATTGCCATGCGGGCAAAGGGACATGGGGCAAATGTGATTGTGACCGAAATTAATCCATTGAAAGCCCTAGAGGCAAAAATGGATGGTTTCCGTGTCATGCCCATGAGTGAAGCCGCTCCTATTTCTGATATTATTTGTACCTCAACGGGTAACAAAAATGTTTTAGATGTACATCATTTTGAAATTATGAAAGACAACTGTTGCATAGCAAATTCAGGTCATTTCAATGTCGAAATTAACATACCTGCCCTTGAAAAAATGGCTGTACAAAAACACATTCCACGTACATCTGTTGAAGAATACAAGTTGAGCGACGGTCGGACTATACGCCTTTTGGGTGAAGGTCGCTTAGTTAATCTGGCTGCCGCTGAAGGACATCCAGCCGCTGTCATGGATATGAGTTTTGCTAATCAAGCTATGTGTGCCGTGTACATGAATCAAAATGCAGGCAATTTGGAACATAAGGTTTATCCCGTTCCTGAAGACATTGACGAAGAAATTTCTCGTTATAAACTTGAGGCAATGGGTACCAAAATTGACATTTTAACTGATGAACAAGTAAAATATCTCAATTCTTGGGAAGAAGGAACCTAAGATGAACGTCAACAATCCCCGACTAGAAGTCGGGGGTTTCCAACGGCTGATTTCTATGAGCGTCAAAGCTCGCTTTGACATGAAACATTTACTATAGATTAAGGAGAAATTATATGAGTAGAACATTTATGACTTCACCACAAGTCTTTTTTACCAGTGAATCTGTCACCGAAGGACATCCTGATAAAATGTGTGACCAAATCAGTGATGCCGTTTTGGATGCGATTCTCACCCATGACCCTTATGCTCGCGTTGCATGCGAGGCATCAACCACGACGGGTTTAATCTTAGTTACAGGGGAAATCACCTGTGACACTTATGTAGATATATCCCAAATTGCTAGAGATACAGTTGCCTCTATCGGATATACTCGAGCAAAATATGGCTTTGATGCGACCACATGTGGCGTTATCGTTAGTATCAAAGAACAATCTTCCGATATTGCTATGGGAGTTGATAAGGCTCTTGAAGCAAAAGAAGGGCGGATTGAAGATGACCTTGATACAGGTGCAGGTGACCAAGGCATGATGATTGGTTTTGCCTGCAATGAAACAGAAGAGTTAATGCCCTTAACTATTTCATTGGCTCACAAATTATGTCTCCGCTTGGCTGAAGTACGAAAAAATGGGGCATTGAGTTGGTTACGTCCCGATGGGAAAAGTCAAGTAACCGTTGAGTATGCACACGGTAAACCCAAACGAGTAGATACAGTTCTCATCTCAACCCAACACAGTCCCGATGTGACCTACGGCGAAGTTCGAGAAAAAACCATCCAGAATGTCATTAAAGCAGTTATTCCTGCCGAGTTGATGGATGGGGATACCAAAATCTATGTCAATCCTACTGGGCGTTTTGTTATCGGTGGACCAATGGGCGATGCTGGTTTGACAGGACGAAAAATTATCGTAGACACTTATGGTGGTGTAGCTCGGCATGGTGGCGGTGCCTTTTCAGGTAAAGACCCCACAAAGGTTGACCGTTCAGCAGCTTACATGACACGTTATATTGCTAAAAATATTGTTGCAGCTGGGCTAGCCGACCGTGTTGAATTGCAAGTTAGTTATGCCATTGGTATAGCTCATCCATTGTCGTTGCATGTGGAAACATTCGGCACGGGCAAAATAAGTGATGAGCGAATTATCGAATTGATTGGAAAACATTTTGACTTGCGACCAGCGGCAATTATCAAACACTTAAATTTACGTCAACCTATCTATCAGCAGACAGCAGCTTACGGACATTTCGGTCGTACCGATATTGACCTCCCTTGGGAAAAAACCGATAAAGCTGATGTTTTACGTGAAGATGCTGGTTTATGATAAACTAAATTAATGGTAGGTCAAAGCTTGCTTTGACATGAAAAAGCAAGCTTTTTCGCTCCAAACAAAAGAGGCTAACATAATTTATGACAACAAAACGTGAACGATTAGAAGCAACTATTGCGGGAGAAAAAACTGACCGCTCACCAGTAGCGTTATGGCAACATTGGCCTGTTGATGACCAATATACGGAAGCATTAGCAGACTCGCATGTTAAATTTCAAAAAGATTATGATTTCGATTTTATAAAAATCACCATGTCAAGCAGTTATTGTTTGACCGATTATGGACAACAAACTACATGGCGAGGTACTCCCGAAGGAACACGAGATTATGACGAATATATTATCCAATTTCCTGATGATTGGTTGACCCTACATCCTCTTGACCCTCATCAAGGCTTTTTAGGAGACATAACTAAATCTGTTGAGTTAATCGGAAAAAATGTTGGTAGTGAAGTTCCCTTTATTCCTACCATATTTAATCCCCTTGCCCAAGCCAAAAATTTAGCTGGGGATAAACTCATTCCACATCTACGTCAGTATCCCGAGGCTGTCAAGGCAGGATTAGCAACGCTAACTGAAAACACTATCCGATTTATCGAAGCTGTCAAACCAAGCGGTATTGCGGGAGTTTTCTTTGCCACTCAGCATGCTCAATATCATTTATTGAGTGAAAAGGAATATAAAACTTTTGGCATGGAGTACGATTTGGAAATTTTATCTGCCACAGATGATTTATGGCTTAATGTGCTTCATATCCATGGTCTTGAGGTGATGTTTGACCTGCTGGCAAATTATCCCATACAGGTAATTAACTGGCATGACCAAGAAACGTACCCCACATTAGCTGAAGGAAAAGAGAAGTTTCAGGGAGCTGTATGTGGTGGATTGCACCGCTGGAATACGTTAGTGCGAGGCACACCTGACATGGTTAGAGATAGTGTAAAACAAGCAATCGAATCAACTCATGGAGGCAATCGTCTTATAGTCGGCACAGGATGTGTAACACCCATCATCACTCCTGTATCGAATATTCGAGCCGTCCGTGAATCAGTTTAGTATAATTGTACAAAAAGGAAAAAATCATGTATCCAATTCGAGTGTTAGTAGCAGAAGACCAAGCATTTTTTCGTAGTGCCTATCAATCAATTTTTGAGCAAAGTGAAAAAATTGATTTGTTAGAAATGGTCATAAACGGTGAGGAGGCTGTTGAAGCAGCTAAACGTCTTGAGCCTGATGTAGCCATGCTTGATATAAAAATGCCCAAGATGAATGGTATCCAAGCCGCAAATGAAATTCGTAAACTTTTCCCTAAAATTGGCGTTGTCATTTTTTCTAATTATGCTCAACGGCAATATGCTCAAGCCTTCTTACGAGATGGCACCGCAGGTAAAGCCTATCTACTAAAAACGACGTTGAATGAACCTGAAGAACTTATCAGGGCAATTGAAGTGGTATCCGAACGAGGAGCTATCTTGGCTCCTGAAATTCAAGATGAGTTATTCAAATTGGCTTTAGAAATGCCCAATTCATACTTAAATGATTTGACTAAACGTGAACGTGAAGTGCTAAGTAAAGTGGCAGAAGGATATACCAACATAGGAATTGCTAATCAATTGTATATTGCTGAACGAACGGTAGAAAGCCATGTCAACAATATCTTTTCTAAGTTGGCTCCTGCTCTCGGGGCATCGAAAAATCCACGTGTCATGGCTGTGTTGCTTTTCTTACAATCAATGGATTAATGTAGTTTCAAAAATCTGACATGTTCAGCACCAGCTTGCATTGACTGCCGTCGTCATAGGTGAAATGGGTTAAGCCTATGCTCGTTAATGAATCGCCTGACTTAAACTAAAACAAGAAAGGTTTTAAAACCTTTCTTGTTTCGACTTAATTACCACTCATTCTAACGTAATCTACCTATCAGGTCACAATTCTGTAGAAAACTATTGACATGCATAGACATTAATCAACAGTTTGCTTACACGGGGGCAACCAGCCCTCTAACCCGTCCTTTGGCAAGTGACTTATGCCAAACTTCGGTTTACTTTTACGCAAAATGTTATACGCCCCATTCACATTGACATTGATTAAATTTTCTGCTTTTGCCTGTGTAGGTATATATACTAAAAACGGGCACAAAGTAACATTTTCATGAAGATATCTTACTGGAGCGTCAAAGCTAATGTTACTTTATGACCTTCACAAGTATACATCATCGGCATTATATTCATAGAAACCATTAGGTTTTTTTTACCTCGTATTACTCCTTTTTTCACCAACAATGATAGTATTTCTCTAGTGATACCAGTTAAACGTAATACTTCTTCTGCTTTCATACAGATATTGTACCACAAAGGTATAACGATGTCAATAAATATTAATAGTTTTTTGAACTATATTCATCCATGTTTACTCCGATAACATAAAATTATGAGAAAAATCCGTAAAAAAACTTACTTACATCATTATCATACTCCTAATCAGTTTTGCTCTTAGGTTATACCAGTTAGGCGAGCAATCTCTGTGGTATGATGAAACGGTTAGTGTCGTGTTAGCTCAAAAGCCTGTCATGGCATTAATTGCTCATACAGCTCGTGATATTCACCCACCTGGCTATTATCTTTTGTTGCATGGCTGGTTAAATCTTGTCGGAGATACCGAATTTGCTTTAGCCTTTTTTTCTGTGACATGGGGAGTTCTACTAATCGCCAGCGTATTTCGTTTGACATCATTTCTATTGGGAGATAAAGTGGCGTTATGGGCAAGCGGACTAGTAACCATATCTGCTTATAATGTGTGGTATTCACAGGAAGTACGCATGTACACGCTAGGAGCATGCTGTGGAGTTTGGGTAGTTTATTTTGCCTTAAAAGCCTGGAGTGCAAAATCTGAACCTTTTGCCTGGCTTGGTTATATCATCACCGCAACTATCGGCTTATATATCCTTTACTATTTTGGCTTTTTACTCATCACCTTAAATGTGGCATTAATCCTCATTTTTTATAAACAATTTAAAGTATCATTTCTAAAATTGTTACTAGCAAACTTAGCCATCGTTATTTTATATTTGCCATGGCTACCTATCGCATGGCGACAAGCAACCAATCCTCCCGTACCACCATGGCGAAGTGAAATACCTTTGCCGATGATGTTAATCGAAAGTTGGTCGGCACTGTCTTACGGAGAATCGGTTGAAATAAGTCAAATTTGGTTACTGCTCATGCTAACCTTGGGATTATTTGGGTTAGGATTGTATGCCATCCCATCCTCTCGTTGGCGAATATTATTGCCGATGTTGACATTTGCTCCATTAGCAATTATCATCGTTGTTCCACTTATCACCCACTCGCCTTTGTACCATGTGAGATATATGTTTACCTACTCACCATTTTTTTACATAATCCTGGCAGCTACCTTTGCATGGTTATGGGACCCCCCCATGTCCCCGTTTACGGGTGGGATTAAAGGGGGGGTAATAATTGTATTGTGTATCATCATCGGCAATGGATTTTCCATTTACCAACTGCATACCAATCCTCGGTATACCAGCGATGATTTTCGAGGTGCGGTTCAATTTATCGTGGAGAAGTGGCGGACGGGTGATGTGATTATTGTTAATGCTGGTTATACATACACAGCCTTTCAGTACTATGCTGATTCACAAGCATGGACATACTCACGTTTGACGAATATGGATAAAAATCATTATCTTGATTACCCCGTTTTTCAAACAGGTACGGTTGATGGTTTAGACACGCTTGGTTGGGGAGATGAAAGGTCAGATTTTTATGCCATGTCAAAAAATGAGACTTATCATGCCTTACAAACTGTCAGCAACATGTATCCTCGTTTGTGGCTACTTCGAAGTTATGATACTGTTACTGACCCGCATGGAACAATTCGCCAATGGCTAGATGAAAACACCATTCAATATGAAGACCATGTGTTTGCAGGACAATCTTATATTCGGGTACAGGGATTTTTAAGTAAATATCCGCCCGCTCCGCCCGTTCAGACTAATATTAATTTTGGTGATATGATTATTCTTAATGGCTTTCAACCGCCACCGACTCATGCATCAGCAGGGCAGACAATTGATGTAGTGGCTTGGTGGACAGCACACACATCATTAGTCGATGAATCACCTTATGCCATATCATTAAAATTATGGGACGAAAAGGGAACATTAGCCGTCCAACATGATGAATGGGCTGTTGGCAATTTGTATTTCACGCCAAATTGGAAAGTGGAGCATACTATTCGTCACCCCATGCGATTGATATTGCCTTCTACGATTCAGGCGGGGCAGTATTGGCTTGATATTGAAATGTATCATAGCCAGAGCGGAATGCCGTTACAAATTGTCGGTGAGGATGGACACGTGGTTACATTGGGGGGAATTTCGATAAAATAACCGAATCCTACTTAAATGGGAACTATGTTATTGATTTAAAAGAGCCACAATTCTTTTAAGATTTCCAATGCTTCTGCCCATGCCATACCAAGACAAGCAAGGTAATACCAACAATCATAAAAATCAATGCACTTGCAATCACAAGTAGGCTACCAATTTTAGTAGCAATATCGTTAATGATGGAACGAGATTTTTTGGAAGCATGAACTTCATCAGCCGATATACAATTATTATCTAATGCCACTTGTTGATTTGACACACTTTCTAATTCATGGTTGCTGGCACTATTTTTAGCAGAAGTATGCAAATAAATATTGACAACACTATCCGACAGATAGTTTAGTCTGAACTGAACGTAAGAAAATTGAGATTCTGCTGGAATCTGAAATGCCACCCAACCCTGGGCTTTTTGGTCTGGAATGACGATGCCCTATCGCAGTTTGTGTGAAACATCATCTTCGTAAAATTGATTACGAAGTTCGAACTCATAACTAAATCCATCTGTATCAAAAAGCAACCATTGACTCAAACGAAAATTTAGAGGTGATTTCGAACTATTAACATACTTCACTAAAATGCGAACACTGCGAACATGTTTAGGGCTACGTAATCCTATGTCATGGATAACCGAATCTTTCAGATGGTGAACACAAATGGCGTAATCTTCTGCATGTGACCATTGATTTATGTTAATAGTTTGTACATTCATTGTAAACCATGTAGAAATCTCAAAACTTGCTTTTTCATGTCAAAGCAAGCTTTGACCCTCCAAGCTTTGACTCTCCAAGCATAGGCTATTATCTTGAAACAAGACAGGTTTTAAAAACCTTTTTTGTTTTGGTTTAAATCAAGCGACTCATTGGCAAGCATGTTCTTAGTCTATTTCACCTATGACGGCGGCAGACGATGTAAGCTGGTAAAAACAAGGTGATAAATTAAGAAGTGGAGAAAGTACGGTAAGTTGAACAGCATTTTTGAGCTTTGAATATTTGAGCAAAACAGGGACTTGACATTATCAAGTCCCTGTTTCTATAACATTGTTAAACAGCTACGATAGCATGTGAACATGTACCTATCCTAGACTTGTGCCAATCTAGTTGCACGTTTCTCATAATCCCAGATACCTTTTTGGCGACCATCCAAAACCCAGCGTAAGCATACTGGATCTTTTTTCATTTCGGCCACGCTTGAGCCTTTCTTTGATAAAGCACCTGTGGGGCAAACTTGGACACATTTACCACATTTGGTACAAACATCTGATTCTCCCCATGGCATGTTCAAACCAGTGATAACCATGCTATCAATTCCTCGCCCACTGATATCCCACACATGAGAACCTTCGATTTCGTCGCAGGCTCGCATGCATCGTCTGCATAAGATGCAACGGTTATGGTCTAAAGTGAATAGCTCATGGCTGGCATCCATCGCTAATTTAGGACTTAGATAATCATAGCGGACGTTATCTACACCAAGTTCGGCAGCCATAGCTTGCAATTCACAATTACCATTCATAACACACACAGCACAAATATGATTGCGTTCTGATAAAAGTAACTCAATCACCATTTTACGATATTTGATTAATCTATCCGTGTGTGTGAAGACGACCATGCCTTCTTGAACTTGAGTAAAACAAGCTGGAGATAATTTGGGGCTACCTCCAAGTTCAATGAGACAAAGACGACATCCACCATAATTGCTTAATCCATCCAAATGACACATGGTTGGAATATTTCCCCCACTATCACGGACAGCTTCTAACACGGTCTGACCAGCATTTGCACTGATAAGTTCATCATTAACGGTTAAGGTAACAACAGTCATATTTTAATACCTCCTATCCTTTTCCATTCACTAGGTCTAAAATTGGTGATTTGGTTATTTTGCATTCAGTCGCTGGACAGAAATGGTCTTTAATATGTGCTTCATATTCATCTCGGAAGTAACGGAGCGTACTCAAAATTGGATTTGGTGCCGCTTGTCCAAGACCACACAAACTAGTTTCTTGCATCATGATACACAAATCTTCTAATTTAACTAGGTCGTCCATTGTGGCACTACCTTTTGTGATATTATCCAAAATATCATAAGTTTGTCGCGTGCCAACTCGACATGGAACACATTTACCACAACTTTCGTCCATGCAAAACTCCATAAAGAATCGAGCTAGGTCAGGCATACAACTTTGGTTGTCCAACACAATCAGTCCACCCGAACCGACACTTGAACCGATTTCACGGAACTTTTCGTAGTCAATTTCTATGTCCAAATGTTCAGCAGGAATACAACCACCACTTGGTCCACCTGTTTGAGCGGCTTTGAATGTGCGACCGTCTAGCATACCACCACCAATATCATACACGATTTCTCGTAAGGTGATACCCATCGGCACCTCAATCAAGCCTGTATATTTCAACTGACCAGCAAGAGCAAAAATCTTGGTACCTTTGCTTCCTGTTGTGCCGATTTTGGAGTAATTTTCAGCCCCATGGTTAATGATGGTACTGACGCTACTTAATGATTCCACGTTATTGATTAAGGTTGGATATCCCCATAACCCCTTGTCGGAGGGATAGGGTGGGCGTGGGACAGGTTGTCCACGTCGTCCCATAACCGAAGCCATGAGAGCGGTTTCTTCACCACAGACAAATGCTCCTGCACCAACACGCAAGTCAATACGAAAACCAAACTTGCTATTTAATATCCGACCACCAAGTAGATTATTACGTTCAGCCGAACGAATGGCTGTCTCAAGTTGGTCAAGGCGTTTACTGGCACCAGGATATCCACCACGTACAAAGATATAGCCTTGGTCGGCTCCGACGGCATAACCAGCAATTGCCATGCCTTCTAACAATTGATGTGGATTTGATTCGACTAGGGTACGATCCATATACGCTCCTGGATCACCTTCATCACAGTTAGCAATTACAAATTTGTGGCTACCTTGTGAACGACGAACCAAGTTCCATTTTAAGCCAGCTGGATAGCCGCCCCCACCACGACCACGCAAGCCACTTTTGTGAATAGTTTCACAAACTTCGGAGGGGGTCATATCGCGTAAGACATGGGCTAGTGCATTGTAGCCACCAAGTGCGACATATTCTTCAAAACGTGCTGGGTTAATCAGTCCGCTATGGGCAAGAACCAATTTCATTTGCTTGGCAAAGAATGGGAAATCACTTGGAATAATATTATCGTCTATAGGAGTTTCCTTAACGATATGACTTTCTATAATTTCTTTTGCCACTTTGGGACTGACTTCTTTATAAAGTGTATTTTCAGAGTCACTGCTTTGTACTGTTACCATAGGACCAGCACTACATAACCCCATGCATCCTGCTGGGCTTACTTCGATTTCTTTTTGTAAATTGTTGTCTTCCACGCTTTGTTGTAAAGTCTTCAGCACTTCGCCTGCTCCCGCAGACATACATGACGTACTGTTACAACAAAGAACGCGATGACAAAACTTTTTTTGGCGTTCCAATTCAGACTGGGCAGCCGCTTCTAATTCTCTTTTATTCATCTGTCTTACCTCCAGAATTAGCAACTAACGCTCTTACACGTTCTATCGTTGATTCGGGTGTTTCACGTCCCCATACTTCACCATCTAGGATGACAATGGGAGCATTACCACAGTTACCAGGACAACGAACAGTTTGAAGATTTAATTTGCCATCAGGCGTGGTTTCACCAAACTTGATGCCAAATTCATTCTCCAATTTCGTTACAATTTCTTCTACTCGTTTTACATAACAGGCAGTGCCTGTACAAACAACGCAGGAATGTTCTCCTTGTGCTTCTAAGGAAAAGTAATGATAAAAACCTGCTACACCATATACCCAACTAAGGGATAATTTCAATTTTTGAGCAATGTAAGTCAATAAATCTTTGTTGAGATATCCGAACGATTCTTGAGCAGCGTATAATACTTCAATCAAGGCATCTTGATGATAGTGGTTACGCTTCAAGGCACGATCAACAAGCTCAAATCGTGGGTCATCAAAAGAAGATTCATCTTTTGATGAAGCTAGCGTTTGAGTAGGAGACATATCAAACTCCTTTTTAATAAAATTTAATTCTCCAAAAAATTTTTCATGTATCACATACTTCTAGTCTGTGAACAAAGAGATCTGTGCTACACCATCTCTATTTTAGTACAACTTTAAATTATCTACAAATTATGAAACAATTTATGAATAATTACAATCTCATTTGCTAAAAACCACAAATT
>NBMH01000009.1 GCA_002084875.1 Anaerolineaceae bacterium 4572_78
ATTCGTACCTTGTGCATTGATGCCATACAAAAGGCAAATTCAGGACACCCTGGTATGCCGATGGGTATGGCTGATGTCGGTTATGTCCTCTGGACACAATTCCTGCGACATAACCCCCAAAATCCCGATTGGGCAAATCGTGACCGATTTGTACTTTCGGCGGGGCATGGTTCTATGCTTTTGTATAGCCTACTTCATTTGACGGGCTACGATTTACCATTGGAAGAATTAAAGAATTTCCGACAGTGGGGAAGTTTAACGCCAGGACACCCCGAATATGGACTCACACCTGGTGTTGAAACGACAACAGGTCCACTTGGACAGGGCTTTGCCAACGGAGTCGGCATGGCAATTGCCGAATCATTCTTAGCGGAAACATTTAACCAAGATGGGCATGATATTATCAATCACTATATCTACACTATCGTGGGTGATGGTGATTTAATGGAAGGCATTTCTCATGAAGCGGCTTCATTAGCGGGTCACATGAAATTGGGCAGAGGATTGATGGGCATGACCGCGAGGCAATCGCCGAGGCTATCAAAGTTGCTCAATACGTTAGCGATAAGCCATCCATCATAGCTTGTCAAACAACGATTGGTTATGGTAGCCCCAACAAAGCAGGCTCGCATAAAGTGCATGGTTCGCCGTTGGGTGCAGAAGAAATACGTTTGACAAAAGAATCGTTGGGCTGGTCCCATGAGGCTGATTTTTATATTCCCGATGAGGCTCTCAGCTATTTTCGCAAAGCTGTTCAACATGGCAACGAACAGGAAAAAGCATGGCGAAAAGCATTGACGGTTTATCAAGAACATCATCCTGAAAAAGCAAAACAATTTCAACAAGCACTATCGGGCGAGTTGCCTGAGGGTTGGCAAAAAAAACTTCCCACGTTTGAGCCAAGTGATGGTTCAATTGCCACTAGGGCTGTTTCAGGTAAAATCCTCAACGCTATCGCTACAGTCATTCCCAATTTAATTGGTGGTTCGGCAGATTTGGCACCGAGCAATAATACTTATCTTGACGGCTATCCTGTTTTTGCCAATGAATCTTATGCTGGGCGGAATTTTCATTTTGGGGTGCGTGAGCATGGCATGGCGGGTATCTTAAATGGCATGGCATTGCATGGTGGAGTTATTCCGTATGGAGCGACATTCCTTGTCTTTTCAGATTATTGTCGCCCCTCGATTCGCATGGCAGCTTTATCGCATATTCCCGCTATTTTCATTTTCACTCATGACAGCATTGGACTTGGTGAAGATGGACCCACCCATCAACCAATTGAACAAATCGCTAGTTTACGAACTATCCCTAATTTAACTATCATTCGTCCAGCTGATGCTAATGAAACTATCGAGGCTTGGAAAGTTGCCTTAGAAAAACGAGACGGTCCTGTGATACTGTTGCTTACTCGTCAAAAATTGTTGACCTATGACCGTTCGACACTGGGCAAGGCAACAGGATTAAGTCATGGGGCTTATATCTTGTCCAAAGGTGATAAAGAAAAACCCGATGTCATTCTCATTGCCACTGGTTCCGAAGTTGAGTTAGCTATGGCTGCCCAACCTAAATTAGCTAAGCAAGGTATTTCAGCACGAGTGGTCAGTATGCCAAGTTGGGAACTATTCAAAGCACAAAGTGACAACTATCGTGATTTTGTGTTACCTCCCGATATAAAAGCACGCCTTGCCATTGAAGCAGGTTCAACATTTGGTTGGCATCAATGGGTCGGCGAACAAGGAAAAATCATAGGGCTTGACCGCTTCGGAGCATCAGCACCTTATGAGGTCATTTATCAACAGTTAGGTTTTACTGTTGATAATGTTGTTCTGAAGGCATTAGCCGCCATTGAACCAACAAAACGGTAGAGCATAACAGCACCGTTCACCCTAGGGCTGTTCAATGCTAGTTGTAGGGGCGTATGGCCATACGCCCTTACTATTAGGACTGTTCAAAACTTACTTTTTCATGTCAAAGCAAGCTTTGACGCTCCAACGGCTGATTTCTATGATGTTTTTGAATCTTCGGCGGCAAGAATATTGTCAGTAATTTCCTTAACTTGTTCTAAAATTGTTGTAACATGCTCTTGCCATCTAAATGGACTTATGATTTGGTCGCTAGGTTCACCAAACACATTATTGAGATAAGGTTTTGCAATAGCATAACCACGTTTCATTAGCCGTCCACTTTGGCTATAATTTGTGGCATCAATGGAAGCGATTGATGGCAAACGAATTTCATGAAGGGTCACATCAGGTTGTTCTTTAGCCCAATTGATTTCAGCCGTTACTTGGTCTTGGATAAGTTTGGTAATCGCCCAAATAGATACGCCAATTGCTCCCGTTTGAAATGGTTTTTCAGTTAAGTCATGACAAATATGCAGGGCATAAATTGTCTTTGCTCCTTTTTCCACAGCTGCCCTTAAGGGTAGATGTGAAACTAAGCTACCATCGACATACATCTTATCATCAATTTTGTAAGGTGAGTGAAGCGGAGACATAGCAGAACTTGCCATGATAGCTTCAAGTACACTTTCATTTGGGTCTTCACCAAAAATGTGCATGCCCCCTTCTGGAATTTGTGTAGCTACAATATACAACCGTGCCGCCTGTAAGTCTGCGAATGTTTTTATCTCATCGGGGATTTGACGAATTAAAAATTGTTTTAGGGTATCACTAGAAAAAAGCCCTAAATCACCTTTTATCAACCTCAATATCGCTACAGCAAGCGTACCTGGAAAAATATATTCCTTATTCATAGTTTGCCAAACTTTAACCGATTTTTCAATGCCTATCAGTGATTTATCATAAGCAACAGCCATGCCATTCAATCCCCCTACAGATGTTCCCACCACAATGTCAGGATGGATATTCCGTTCATGCAAGGCTCGTAAGGCTCCTGTTTGCATGGCACCTTGATTACCACCGCCACTTAATACAAATGCTATCATATTCTAACCTCTTTAATCCTGTTCTTTGTGATTCATGTCCCAAATAAACCGTAGCCCTTCCGAAGTCAGCCATGGATTAACATCGTCAATCATGGAAATATGTTCAGAAAAGTTACGTGCTAATCCGCCAGTGGCAATCACTTTCATGTCATCTTCTAATTCGGCTCGAAAACGTGTAATTATACCTTCAATTAAACCGATATAACCATATAGCAATCCACTTTGAACGGCATGGATGGTATTTGAGCCGATGGGACTAGGTGGACAAACAAATTCCACATGGGGCAACTTAGCTGCTTTGCTAAATAAAGCATTGGCTGAAATGCCAATACCTGGAGCAATGGCTCCACCAATAAAATACCCTTTTTGGGTAACGACATCAAATGTGGTAGCAGTACCTAAATCAATGATACATACCGCCCCATTATGCAAACAACGGGCAGCCACTGCATTTGCTAATCTGTCTGCCCCAATCATGGTGGGATGTTCGATTTTTATCTCAATGTTCATTTTTACACTAGCATCCACCAAGAAAGGATTAATATCAAAATACCGTTCGCAGGCTCGAATGAAAATCTTGGTCAAACGCGGTACAACACTACTCATGCAAATTGCATCTACATGGCTAGGGTCAAAGTTCGCTTGTTCAAATAAACCTACAATTACAATGCCATATTCATCAGGCATACGAAGTATGTCGGTGCGGATACGCCAATGATTAAGCAATGCCCGACCGTCGTACAATCCAAGTAAAGTGTTGGAATTACCAATATCAATTGTTAATAACATTTTTATCTTTCATGGAGCAACCACAATGATTTGCCCCTTTGATACTCCCATGGGGAATCACAATGGATTACCCCTACGATTATTTTATCGAATGTAACCTTTCACTACCACAATCCCATTACTCCATTCGGCAGAATCGAAACGGACAGGAAGTGATTCTGCTCGACGAAGTTGCTTTTGTAATTCATCCTCAACAAGCTGATTAGGAATAGGTACACTCAAATCAAGGATTTTAACATAAGGTAAACCATTTTCCAATAATGTGACTTGTACTTTTGCTCCAACACAATAACTGATTACACCAAATTGAATTTTGCCCGTACCATCAACATAATCGGGAGTGATTGTAACATCGGGATAGGCAAATGGAATCTGAGGGTAGCGGTGAAGATACCATGTAATCGTTTCTTCAGCTTCCTGTTCTGTCAGTGTGATTATCCAGTCTTCACCTGAATGGTCTTCTTCCGAACGGATATGTTCTAAAAGAGAAACTACTTCAGGGTCACGTATTGGTTCGGATTCATGGGTGGGGCATTTATCAATTGAAATACTTTGCCAAGCAATAATATTCATGGCAACCAGAATAAATGCAATCCATACATTAACACTTTGCAAACGAGCAAATAATTTCTTCATGATAATATCACTCTCACAAAAACAACTATGAAACACCAAGCAACTGCCCATACCGCAATGGCTCTATCTGATAATTCAAATGATGTCAATCTAAATGGATTGAAATAATTGTTTAGGGATGCCATGTCTTCTGAAAAATCAGGCGTTTTCAAATTGGTGTATGATGTATCAAAACTATCTGGCGTAGTAGCCGATTCATCTGATTTGATATTATCCATGGCAGCCCGTCCAACCAAAAAGGCTCCCATGCCAATGACAATGAGAAAACCCAAAGCACCTACAGTTAGCACAGCACTAAATACACTTTGGTTATCATAGAAATAAGATGGTGCAATTCCCATAATAACACCTAAAAAAGCACCTTTCCATAAGGTTTGTAAACCGAATGCCATTCCTAAACGATACATGGCATGTTTCATTCCTTGTCGTGTAAACTTCAATCCATCTCGCCAGGCTAATGTCATCAGACCTGTAGTCAATGGGTGAACAGCCCCGCCGATAGCCAACAGAATTAAAATGATTGCCCATATCTTAATAGAAAAATTACGTTCCATACCGTAGCTAATACCAACACCAACGTATACAACACTTTCCAATGTGGCAAATCCTACCCCTGTGATTGCTCCAAGTAAAAATGTATTTCGAGGCGAAAGCGTGCTTAAAATTGGTACTATCACCAATGGTTTTAACACTTCACAAATAAGGATAATAAAGGCAATAAACGTAATCATGAATACTGTTTCGTTGGAACTAGAAATTAACAATACCACCATTACCCAAATAATGACAGATGCTATCAGTAGCATAGCTCCTAACATTGCCCCGCCGATGAAAGCAATTATGCCTTTCCGCCATGTGATTTTGTCCATCTGTCGCTCGCCAAACCAAGCAACCGCCATCAAAGGAGGCACAATGATAATGGACGGGGGAAAGATAAGGTTTCCTAAAGTTGTGTCAAACAAAAACAGATTAATGATAATGAGAAATATAAACCAGCCGATGAGTTTTCGATTTGAGGGGAATGATAATGGTGATGATGCTATTTTTTTGAGGGCTTTGTTGCCTTCTTTGAACAAGATATAACCCGCTCCAATGGTAAGCAAAGTTGACACCCACATGAATACTCCAAACGAAGTTGTATAAATATCGCCAGCAAATATGCCGAAAGATGAACCACAAAAAACAGGAGTACCTATTAATATTAATAATGCTCCAATATATCTACTTGTTTGTTTTATCCAGTTTGGTGTTTTCATAATGTTTTAAAACCTCTAAAATATGAATAAGGACTGTCAAAGCTGGAGCGTCAAAGCTTGCTTTGACAGTCAAGGCAAGTCTTGACCCTCCATAGACTGCATGGAAATATCTAATCCCATCCGCTTCATGTCATCGAAAAATCGAGTCGGCTCGACAATATTAGCTTGAAACCACAAACCAGGCTTTTTGATAGAACCATCCAAATATTGAAGAAGACATGCCACAACAGGAATAGCCGTTAAAACATAGCCATCATCATGTGAGACAGTAATTTGCAAATGTTTTGTTTTGTTGTCCTTTAGCCCATGACAATCTGCTATGATTTTCAGCCCGTAAGGCGGTTTACCAAGTGACAATCCCCATCTAAATAATTTGATAAATGGTCGCAAAAACCGTTCGGGAAATATGCTAATCCCCAACATGGTTATAGGCATAATAACATAATCAGCTATAGGATTAAATCCTGCTACATAAAATCCTGTTTCTTTTAATGAAGGAATGTATTCAGGCAGGACTTTTAATTCCTCAAGAAACATAGGGACACAGTATTCTCTCCCAAATGGCTCACCAAAATCAAACTTGATTGCTTTCATGTAGCTCATTTTTTCCCATTTGCCATCTTTAAGCACCAAGGTTTGGTAGTGCTTAAATTCATCTACAAATTCGTCAATTGACTCTTGTGAAAATTGCAAACCATCGGTGATAAAACATCTGTCAGCCTGCTCGATTTTTTCTTGTAAATCATACAAAGGTTGCAACTTCACGGGCGAAGAAAGTTGTAAATCAAAGTAATCAACCCCTGCTTTAATTGCTTCTTCAGCAACTAGTTTAACATATTTCAGTGTGCTTGAGGCTACAACGACCAAATCCACACCATTCAAAGCATTGGCAATACTTTCACTATCAGACATATCTACCTGCAAGGCAGATGCCCGCTGTCCAGCAAATTTTTGATTGAGTGCAACGGCTGTTTGTTGTGCTTTCGACAAATTTCTGCCAGCAACAACGACCAAAACATCAGATGTTTCTTGTAACAAATATTCAGCAACTAAAACCCCAGCGTTACCATATCCGCCAGGTATTAAAATAGTATGACTCATGTTTGTATCCTTTGAAATTTTGAGTCGCAAAGCTTGCTTTGTCATGTCAAACCAAGGTTTGACGCTCCTGTTATATCATGCTAATTAGGTCGTTTCATCTCCAATACATAAGGATGTTTGGCAACAGTTTGATAAAACACGTCCCAAAAATCAAGGGATTCTTTCATTGACAATCTCCGTTCAAGCTTAAGATACATGGGCTCACAAGCCGTGAAGACAAACGTAGGTGTACCAAATACCCCAAGTTCTTCGACGGCATGCAGGTGGTCTATTCCAACTTGCTTTAATATCATGGAGTCATGGATATCAGCCTTGAATTGAGCCATGTCAACACCGATTTTTTCGGCAACTCGTCGAATTGCTTCGTCATTTTTCAAATCTCGTTTGGGATTGTTGTGGCGTGCCTCGAAAAGAGCCACATGGAATTTATCGAAATTGTCATGTCCTTGTCGTCGAACTGCCTCGATAGCTCGGCAAAGATGAATTTCAAAAGCGTACTTCTCTGTTTGCCAATTTTCGTTTTCTTGAGGCTGATTCCATATTTGCCATGTGCCATCGGAAAAACGATTTTGCATTAACGAAAAGTGCCGAAATGCAAATTGAATTTCATCGCCGAAATGCTCTTTCAGTTGATGTACCCACAAACTAGCTCTATAAGCATAAGGACATATATAATTAGAAAATATATCAAATTTTATCATTTTTAATATCCCTTCCAGCATAATTACGCTGGTAATATTCCTGATAATCTTTTTTTTCTTTAACCTTCCGCCACCAATCCTGATTTTCTACATACCATTTGACAGTAGCCGCAATTGCCCGCTCAAAGTCGTATTCGTTTTTCCAACCTAGTGCTTGAGCTTTACTGACATCAAGGGCATAACGGCGGTCATGTCCTGGTCTGTCGGTTATGTATTGAATTAAGCTTTCAGGTTTGTTTAGCAAATGAAGAATAGCTTTGGTCATGACGATGTTGGTCGTCTCCATGCCACTGCCGATATTATAAATTTCGCCATGCATTCCCTTTCGTAAAACCATGTCAATGCCTCGACAATGGTCAAGGACATATTGATAATCTCGCATTTGTAAGCCATCACCATAAACGGGTAACGGTTTATCCTCAAGGGCATTGCTAATGAAGAGAGGCACTACTTTTTCAGGGTATTGATACTGCCCGATATTGTTACTGCCCCGCGTGATAGTAACAGGCACATTAAAACTGGTGTAATATGCTTGGCACATCAAATCACCACCTGCTTTGCTGGCAGAATAAGGGCTACGGGTATGAAGTCTATCATTTTCTTTGGAACGACCTTCAAGCACTTGCCCATAAACTTCGTCGGTGCTAACCTGATTCATCCGTTCTACACCATGCTTTTTTGCCGCTTCAAGCAAAACATAAGTACCATACACATCCGTTTGGATAAAACCACCTGGCTCCATCAATGACCTATCTACATGCGTTTCAGCCGCAAAATTGACGATGGTATCAATCTTGTGCTTTTTCATGACCTCATCAACATTATTGGCATGACAAATATCGCCTTTGTAAAATGTGTAATGTGGGTTGTCGGCAACGGGTATTAAATTATCCAAGTTGCCTGCATAAGTTAATTTGTCATAAACTATGACTTCAATATCATCGTATGTATCTAACATCATGTGGACAAAATTTGAACCTATAAAGCCTGCTCCACCTGTGACAAGTATATTTTTCATAAAAAATCAGCCGTTGGAAACGGCTCATACTCCTTAATGTTAAAAATTCAAGTGGCTAAAGTTTACCATCGTTATTGTGAAAAAGCAATTTAACAACTAAAGAAAAAACGTAACCGTTAACCCCAGCCCATTCCCCTACGAGGAGAAGGGGAATGGGCTGGGGGTTGGGGTCTACTAACAAGAAGGAGAGTGAATAATTACGAAAAAACACAAGTAATTTATAGCAATTTGACGTTCTGATGATTAATGATTACAATAACTATGTTTGCAGTTAAGATTGGTCGTGATGCTTTGAGGTATACTATTATGCGAAAGTTTTTTTCTTATGGACCTTTAGATAAAGATTTATACTATTATGTTCCCCGTACCAAATTGATTGATTTTGGTTTATTACAATTATTGGGTGAAAATCCCAAAAAAGGTGGGCATTACATCACCGTTTGGGCACCGCGTCAACAGAGCAAGACATGGATAATGGCAAATGTTTTGTGGAGGTTAATGAAAGATGACCGATTTGATGTAGTCAAACTAAATATACAAGATTTACAGCACAGTCTAGCGACTACAGTGATATTCCTAAAAATCCCTTGATTTTTAACATTAAACTAGAACGTTCGGCGGCAATTTTTTCTTTTAGACGGTTTTCATCAGCGGTTTTTTTATGCTCCAAATTTAACCGTCGTTTGTCTAAGGCATCAAGCATAACTTGTAAAATTGTGGGGTCAGCGGTCAATACTTCAACAAAACCCTCTTTGCCAATAATAAGTACTTCAACTTCGGTTTCAGCAATACAAGAAGCAGTACGTTTATTACCTGTTAATAGACTCATTTCCCCAAAAAATTCGCCTGCTATCCGTTCATCCACGCGTAAATCACTGCCATCTTTGGCAACAATATAAACTCCAACAATACCCGACTTGATAATGAAAACGGAGTCTCCTTCATCACCTTGAAGCACAAGCGGCTCATCAACCGTATACAATTTTAGTTCCGTTATGTCAGCCAGACGTTTGATTTGGGCATCATCTAAATCTTCTAGGAATGATATGGAACGAATGACATCTCGAGTTTCATTGTGCAACTCCTTATCAATTTTAATAATAGAGATATTAACATCGCGTTCGGGCGTTGAAGGCTCAATACCTGCTCTTTTTCCTGAATACCATACCAATGAAAGAACTCTATCCTGAATCTCTTCCACTAGACTAAAATCATCTATCCAATACCGAATTGTGTATAGAACTTCGCTGTCTCCAAATGCAGTAACATGAGCAACAGGTGGTGGGTCTTTCAAAATGCCTTTAGTCTTCATCATGGACTCTTGGAGGACTTGCTTTACATAATTTGGGGGAGCATTTTCATCAATACCAAATGTTATATCTTGGCGTTGAACAGGGTTAGGACGCGAATAATTGATAATTCTCTCACTGGCAACATTACTGTTTGTAAATATGACAAAATTTTTGCTATGTGTCATGATGGAAGTTGTTCGCCAACTTTGAGCCACAACACACCCTTTTTCACCCGCTAACTCCACCCAATCGCCTATGACAAATGGTGTTTCCATTTGGAGTACGACTCCCACAAAAAGGTCGGATAGTATTTCTTGCAACGATAGCCCGATGACAGCAGAAAGAACTGTTGACCCTACCAACAACCCTGTTAATTCAATCCCAAATAAAAAGCTGATAAACCAAAGAGCGGTAATAATTATGACAATCCAATTGATAATATCTAGTATAAAAGGTGGTATGTTTATTTTATACCCAGTAACAAGAAATTCAATAACAAGTTTTTTTAGGAGCTGAAGAACAGTAGCATAAGCAAATACAATGGTAATAATAGCTATTATTTTGTTTGAAGTAGGAGCATGTATCAAAAAGGGATTAATCTTACCTTGAAGATAAATAAACAGTTGTAATGTCACCAAAGTAATGATTGCTGAAACAATTATGCGGCGATTTTGTTTGAATTCATTACGCCGCCATAATACAATAGCTATCAAGATTATGAGAATAATTATCGTGCTGGGAAGTAATGTTGATAAGAAAAACATAAGAACCTCATTGTATATGAAAAACATGCAATAATGATATTCACTTTTGCAAAAATTAGCAAATGGTGTTACAATGGGTTTTTGTTTATTTCACATAATTAGATTGTTAGAATCAATGAAAAAATTAACACCGTTTGAAAAAGGTTTAGTAGCCCATCTTGTCGCAGACTGGCTTTTACAAAATCATTGGATGGCAAATAATAAAATGGATTTGAGACACCCAGCAGCATGGGTGCATGCTCTCATCCAATTTGTTGCCTTGACTATTGCTTTAGGTTGGCGAGTGGGTTTTGTGTTGGGGATTTTGCATTTACTGATTGATACACGTGTTCCTTTGAGTTGGTGGAGGACATTTTTTAAGCAAACATCGGATGGACCATCCGCCATGCATGTCGCTATATGGAGTGACCAAGTGGTTCATATTGCTAGCATAGCTGGCGGGATTGCGTTGGAGGAATATTTTGAATAATATGTTCAATGTTATTTTTTGACAAGATAAACTGGAGCGTCAAAGCTTGCTTTGACATGAACAAGCAAGCGATTTGATGCTCCATTGTGCGACCACGTGATTGAAAATCATATAGAAAAATATCCCAAGCATGTTTTTTGTTTTAGTATTAAACAGCCCTGAATAGTAGGGGGCGTACGGCCGTACTCCCCTACAACTAGCATCTAACAGCCCGGGGGGTGAACGGTTACCAAGTGAGGCATGGGATTACATGCTCGGTAATCGGTCGGCATTGGAATGGTGCTTAACCAATATGAAGATGATAGGAAATTAAGAAATGGCAGTTGTGGCATTTAGTTAATCAGAATGATTTTGAAAATCAAAGTAGAATCGCGGAGTGCAAAAGGCAAATCTTTTGTACTCCTTTTCATTTTCTACTAGGATTTCCAAAAAACTTGTCTTATTACCCATTCCCACGTTTGGCAAGTTGCTAGTTTTGTGCTAAAGTACATAGGGGTGGTAGCCTGTGCTGTAAGGAAACCACACCTACTAATGTTGTAAAACTTGGATTACAATGCAGTGGTATTGGTCAACAACATTTAAAACACCTATAAATTTTATAATTGGAGGTTCAAATTATTAGAAATGACAACCTATTCTCTTTTAAAACATAAAGAATTAGATAAATCATTACAAAGGCGAGGGGACAATGTTCAACATAAAGTCACCTGGTCATTAGTAGAGTTAGCATTACGGGGACGTACCCCTCAAGTAAAAGGAGTCGTCAATCATAACACCCGTTGGCGACGCACTCCCGTTAAGGGAAATCAGTATTATATGTGGTGGATTCCAATTAGTGAAACAGACCTATCTTCACAAACGGAATCAGATAACGAACATCCTATCCTTATTCGTGAAATTCGTCATCATGACCGAACTTCTGAACCGCTTGGTATCGGTGATATTAACGATTACGCTACGATTGATGTACCAAGTCTTGACCCTCGTCATCAAGACCAATTTCTAGTAGAGGAAATGATGGGACATGATTCAGTAGGTATAAGTATTGTAAAAGGCTTGCCAGGCAGTGGCAAAACAGTGGCACTTTTATATGCTTTAATCGACCTAGCAATTCTACTAGATGAAGCTCATGTGCTTTATATCACGTATACTCCAAATTTACGTGATGAGTCAAAAAGATTTGTCGAATCTTATGGCATTGCCGATAAGGTTCATGTATACACCCTTGATGAACTTGAACAAGAAATATTGAAACATCCTGAACCAGTGAGTGACTCGTATTTGCAATTTGAGGTATTTGCTAAACATTTGGGAGCAAGCAAAACAGGCTCATGGACAAATCATTTGCCAGCTTTATTTGCCGAATTAAGGGCGTATCTAATCGGCATGGCTTTACCTTTTACTTGGTTACGTTCTCGCCGCCAAATATCTTCTTGTTCTGACATGCCCTTGCTCTCTTACACCGTTTATAGCCAACTTCGAAATGTGAACAAACGAGCGGCTAAAGAATTATATCATATTGCACAGTTGGCACTCGATAGAGAAATTTTCAATGAGCAGGTTCGCACTTGGACAGCATTAGATGCCCTGATGAATGGTAGCCACAAGGGACTAAGTTGGCTTGATAATGTGGGTGGTATTATCGTTGATGAAATACAAGACTTGACATTATTACAGATTGCCCTGCTGGCTGAAATCGGTCGCAAACGTGTCCAAGCTAACCCGCATAACCCATTGGCATTTATCGTCGCGGGAGATGAGTCACAAATTATTCAACCAAGCGGTTTTGATTGGCGTGTGACAAAGGATTTATTAAGTAGCCGCTTACAAAACTATCCTAGTGAATTTGAGTTACGCTATCAAAAACGAAGTCCTCGTGTTTTGGCTGATTTAATTAATAAGTCATCTGAATTATACAATTTGCTCCCTAAACATAGCCGTCCAAAAGCTCTAAAGCAATCACGTATTCCACTAGATGCTGAACCAGGATATTTGTTTACATGTCGAATTAATCCTGGTAAAATGCTATGGACTGACCTTATGGCTGAATTAGTCGATAAACCAGGTCGAGTTTTAATTGACTTGTCGGAGGACTTAAGAGCATACATTCCACCCGAAGACCTTTTGCATGCTACCGAAGTCATACACAGCCCGCGTGAGATTAAAGGTATAGACCGTCGTACCGTGTTGATTTGGGGATTGGATAAAACCATCCAAAAAGTTATTGAACTTGCCGAATTAACAGGCTCACATAGTGACACCGCTCGTCTGTTACAGGCACGTCACTTGCTCGATAAGGTTCGAGTTGCCTTAAGCCGTTCAACCGATACTCTAGTCATTTTTGAACAAGAAGGTGTATCACTTCCAGCAGAATGGCCCCTTGAAGAAGTGAGTGGACAATTTCCTATTACATTAAATGCTTTATTAGAGAGACTTCAAAGCGAAGAGATGACTGTTATTGAGCGTATTGAAGGGTATTTGCAGGAAGCCGATGAACGATGTCAACAAGAAGAGTATGAACGAGCTTATGAACGTAATCGGCGAGCTGTCCATGTTGTTAAATATCTGAAAGATGAGACATTACAACGCCTAGTTAGTGAGCAGCGTCATAATATTAGTCAAGTTCTTATTGAGCATGCTTATGAATTTTTGTCGCAAGTAAAAGCACTATACGAACAGGAACACTATGGTGATGCATATCAAATAGCAAATGAAACACAACAATACCTAGCAAAAATTGATGATGCCGATTTGACAGGTGAGGCAAAAAATCTCCCCGACCAATTGTATCGCCTCATTGCCCAAATTTGCTGGCGGAAAGCTAATCAGGCGTTAGAAAATAATGAGCATGCTCAAATAGTTCATTGGTTCAAAGAAACTTCAATCACGTATGAAAAGCAAGAAAAATCAGAACCAGCTATAGTTTTGGATTATTTTGCCAAACGTTATCAGTCGATTCCACAAGGTCAGAAACTACCACCTAAACAAATTAAAAGATTGTTAAAATATATAACCGATTGTTTAGATGCGATTAAATCAAACCATGAGGACATTGATTTCCACGACATAATTTCTCAATGGCATGAAGAAGCATACCAAAATCTCAAGGCATGCCCTGAAACGAAGTTGCATTTGACATGGGCAATGATTGGGCATAAACTTCGTTCAATGGGATTTCTGCCCAATTTTAAGGAGCAAGTTGACCATCTCTTAGCTGAAGTAGAAACAATAACCGATAAAAATGCCATTGCTTTTAAGGCATGGGGAGCGGATTATCATAATAATCATGAAGAATCATTAACCTTATGGGAGCAAATCGGAGATTATCGGCAAGCTGCAGAGGCAGCTCGTAAATTAGGGAATGTCCAACAAGCAGTAAAGTTATTCAAAAAAGCCGATGAACATCTACCTGATAGTTTAGCAACTTTATGCGAATTGAGAAAGATATTAAAGGATGTCAGAGCAAAACAAAATCACTTTACTGAAGGGGAAAAAATGGTTATTCGCAACCTCTTTTATCAATTAGATAGATTATTACAAGGTAAGAAAGATTAAGTCTAACTTAGTAGCCGCAATTTCCAATTGCGATATGTCTAAATCAACTTGGTTTATATATCCTGTTATTTTCCTCTTTGCATTAGCACCACGCCTTATTGGTCTACAACAATTCATCACCGCAGATGAAGCAAAATGGATATATCGTTCCGCACAATTTTGGCAAGCTTTGCTTGTGGGAAATTGTGCAGAAACGATGGTAACATTTAAGCCAGCTGTGACAACCATGTGGACGGGTGGAATCGGTTTATGGGGATATAATTTATTCCATGACAATCTACCCTTCCTCGAATTTCTACATGTCATCCCGCTATGGGATGTGAATCCCGCCATGTTAGCGGCCGCCCGACTTCCTACGATTTTGCTTAGTTGTGGAAGCATTGTTTTAATTTATCATCTCAGCCGATATTTTCTTGGTGAAAAAACATCTTTTCTAGCGGCGATTTTGCTTGCATTTGACCCGCTATTTTTAGCTCATTCACGTTTTTTACACCATGATGCACTCGTCACCTTGTTTGCAGTCCCAGCAGTATTATTTGCCATGCATGTGGACAGACTCGAAGTTTGTCCTACATGGTCTATCATCTTTTCAGGTATTTTTGCTGGTTTATCATTCCTAACAAAATCGCCGATTTTCTTTTTAGTTCCGTTTGTTTTATGGCTTTTCATGAGAAATGCTACCCTTAATACCATTCACACAGCTTTAACTCGTTTTGTATTATGGGCATGTATCTCATACTTGACCTTCTTCATACTGTTCCCCGCGACATGGCTTCGACCAATCGGCGTACCATTCGACATAATCACCGATGCGTTGCAAGTAGCTCAAACATCAACGGGAACATTAGAACAAGCAAATAAATTCGACGAAGATGATGAAATGGATTTTCAAGTTTCATCTCGTGCCGATTTAGGAATCTTATATTATCCCGTCCACTTTGGTTTTTATATCAGCCCGATAGTATTTATCGGTTTGCTTTTATTTGGATATTCTCATGCCACTCTCTTTGTAGGGGAAGGGTTAGGGAGGGGTGCTTTGTCCCTCTCCTTGAAACAGTTGAGGTGGGGTGCCACGAAAATCTTCCTCATATTTATCATTAGCTTCATGATATTCATGACCTTTTCTCACAAACGGAGTGCCAGATATATTTTGCCTGTTTTTCCATTTGCGACCTTAGTTGCCAGCGTCGGCTGGATGAGATGTGGTTCGAACCGCACATCATTGCTTGTTGTTGCCTTAGCGGCGGGACAAATATTGACGGTCATGCCATACACACCATACTATATAACCTATACCAACCCATTACTTGGTGGGTCATTCACGGCTCCGAAACTAATCAAAATTGGTTGGGGTGAGGGCATGGATTTAGCAGGGGCATGGCTTAATCAGCAACCATATGCAATGGCAAACATCGTAGGGGCAGATTATGCTTCTACTTTAAAACCATACTTTATCGGCAGGGTAGCTAATCCGACCTCCGCCGATTTGGATTATGTCATTTCCTATCACAAACAACGCCAAAGTCTACCTAAACCTATTTTAGATTATCAATCTCGAATTTTATCACCGTTACATACTGTACATTACATGGGCATTGATTACGCCTATATTTATTCAGCCCCGCCGATTTATCCGATTGATTCAAAAACTATTATTGCCTTTCACCCTGACATGAATTATTTACCTATTGGGCAGGAGTTTACGGTTGATGTGATATGGCATGAGCTTCCACCAGCCGATGTCATGTTTTATATGCAGGAAGGAGATGGTAATCTCATGGCTGAATCAACATATCATATGCTGTCTGCTAATGTGACTCGCCACATGCTAGTCGTACCTGATACCATCACTTCCAAAGAATACATCTTATTTATCAATGACATCTCATTAGGAAAATACAGGGCAAGGCAGGTTGTTGTTCCTTCGCATTTCACTTCGACGAATGTTCAGTTTGGTGATGAGATTCGGCTGATGGGCTTTAATCCTAATCTGACTATTCATGACGGTTCTATAACTGTTGACTTGGCATTTCAAGTTACTCCCAAATCATGGCATGACTACACTTTATTTGTACATGTGATTGACGACAATGGTAATCGTTTGACAGGCTATGATGCATTACCTAATCCATCAACTAGTCAATGGCTGAAAGGGGAAGTTATTATTATAAGCCAAACTGTTCCCATGCCCAAAGATTTAGCCGATGATGATTATCAATTGCGAGTGGGTTGGTATCATGCTGGAACGGGACAGGATTTAGGTGATGGATTTGAACTGCTTACGATGCCGCAGTGAGTCAGATATTTTGCCATTTTCTTTTCGAATTCATGCCGACTAAAGAAGCCTAAGGTTCTTTGGGAATCCAGGGCTGTTCAATGCTATTTTTTGACAAGATAAATTGGAGCATCAAAGCTTGCTTTGACATGAAAAAGCAAGCTTTTTCGCTCCACAAGTTAATCATAAGACCGAGCCTGTTCTAATTGCCATCGAATCTGTAACGCCCGTCCAGCACCCAAAGCCACACATACCAATGGATTATCAATAGCATAGCATGGAACATGTGTGTACTGTGTCATAAAGGCATCAATATTTCGTAGTAATGCTCCTCCACCTGTAATCATAATGCCGCGGTCAATGATGTCAGAGGCGAGTTCGGGAGGAGTTTCCTCAAGTACCACCTTGACCATGTTTACAATAGTATTCAATGCCTCTGTAAGTGCTTCTGTCACTTCTTGAGTGGTTAATTTTATGGTGCGTGGTAGGCCTGAAATCTGGTCACGTCCTTTGATAACTACTGTTAATTCGTCATCGAGAGGTAAGGCACTCCCTAATTGAATTTTAATCTGTTCAGCCGTTTGTTTACCGACCACCAAACTGTATTTACGGCGGATATAACTGGCAATGTCATCATCAAATTTTGTGCCAGCTACCCGCACTGAATTACTGTTTACAATGCCATTCATCGAAATGACAGCTGATTCACTTGTCCCTCCGCCAATATTTAATATCATATTTCCTGTTGGGGTGTCAATTGGCAATCCTGCTCCAATAGCAGCAGCCAGCGGTTCCTCAATCACATACGCTTTTCGTCCAATAGTCTGGCGAGCCGCTTTTTGAACTGCACGACGCTCAACACTGGTGGCTCCAACAGGAGTACTGACCATCAATTCATTGGAAAAAATACTAACACGTCCCACCACTTTTTTGATGTAGTAATCAAGCATTTCTTGGGTCGCTTGGTAATCGGCAATGACCCCTTTTCGCAATGGATGAACAACCTCAATTGCATCCGAAACACGCCCTAACATGCTTTGAGCGTTTTTTCCAAATGCAATTGTCTCATTCTTCTTTATGGAAATAGCAACCACCGATGGCTCTTGAATAACAATACCACGTCCACGCACATAGACAAGAATGTTCATTGTACCTAAATCAATACCTATTTGTTTTCCGAACATACATACCCCGCATTTTACCGTAGAACAGACAAGATGTTTGTTCAATCAACGGACTAGAAGTCCGTCGTATGTGGTTTTAATATCCTAGTTTAAAGAGAGTAACAGTATACACCAAAAACCATAAAAAATAAAAAGTGTACAAGAAATTTGCCTTAACAAAAAAAAGGTGTATTCTGAAATAATATTCAAGTTGAGCATGTCAAAGTAAGCTTTGACGCTCCAATTTATCTTGTCAAAAAATAGCATTGAACAACCCTAAGGTCGGGGGCAACTGTATCCTTATCGGTATAACCGTTCACCCCACCCTAGCCCCTCCCCCCTTATGGAGCGGGGAATTATACTCCCCTCTCCTTGTATGGGAGGGGTCGGGAGTGGGGCTACTAACGCGAGGGGTGGAAACATATCAAACAAAATCACTACATCCAAAAAATATATCAATTTATTCATGTACCCTATCCAATTTATATCTGTATCATCATTGGAACGATGCTTGGTTGGTCAGCTCCCTTGACGTTTGTTCGCCCAGCAGATAGTTCTGATTGGATAACGTTTCGTGAAAAACTCGGCTATGATATCAACGCTCCCTTGAGTTGGGAAGAACGATTTTTCCAGTTAAGTGTGGATTCTCGTGGTTACTTGTTGGTCATGCAAGATTTTCCAGGGAGATTTTGGAAAGATATTGGGCGTGTTAATCGTCCTGGTTACATGGTCGCAGGGAACATCGTATGTCGGACTGTGTCGGGTATCGTTCGCTTGCCATTTCGGGGCATTAACGGTTTTTTCCAGCCATGCATTTATAGTGTTACATGGGCAACGGCATTTTTATTAAACTGGACGATTTATGTTTCAGCCGTGCTGGGCTTTTATCATCTACTCAATTATTGGCAATTTTCTGGAACGATTGCATTGCTGAGTGCCATGCATTTAGCGATGGCTCGATTTTTTACATGGCGTTTAGCGACCATATCATCAAGTCTGCCAGTGATTGCCTTAGCCGTTGCGGTCATGTGGATTGTTAGCATTATTTATAAAAAAGCCAAAACCTTAAACGGTGATTATTGGGCGATTTTACCTGGCTTATGGCTTGGCGGTATGGCATGGGTCAAACCACAATATGATATTTTAGCAGTAGGCTGGAGTGTATTATTGTATTTTCGTTATTGGCGTGCTGTGATAGGGTCATTTGTAATGCATATAGTATTTGTCGGCACATGGATTGCAATTGTCATCTATGGGTTTAGTTTGCCGTATGTCAATTTTGAAGTAACGCAATATCGGTCGGGCTTGTGGCTGTTTGATGATTTTATTCATTGGTCATGGCTAGAACAACTTGTTTATATGATTGACTATACCAAACTGTATATTTCAATTGCTCATACATCTTATGGAGTAGTGATTTTAGGAGCATTTGTCATTGGCATTATTGTGTTCATCATGCAAAAACGATGGCGATGGCTTGCCTTTGTGACGGTGGCAATTGTTTGGAATTACTTATTTATTTTTGCCATTCGCCGCTACGGTGACCTTTATACGGGTGAAATATTTTATGTGATTTATCCACTTTCAATTTGGGGAATATCATACCTGATTCAAAAAGCACCTGCTCAATGGCACAATCGCTTACTTGGCATTTATTTTGTTGTAGCAGTATTTGGCAATTGGGCGTTACATCCATGGAGATTTGAACCTGTTCCGCTTGAGCAGTGGTATCAACTTTTCTAATAAAATTCTATTTCAACGCAGTACGACAGGTTTCCTTACCTAGCAAGTGTAGCATGGAAACCTGTCTACTGAAAGAATATAACTATTTTCTTAAATTATCCGCCGCCGCAATATCTTTGGTGAACTTTTTGATAAATTCATCTTTACGCTCGGCAGCCCAAACAAAATCGTAATCAATCAAATTAACTTCAAGAAGTTCGGGATAAGCTACTTTGGTATCCTTAACCGTTGGTCCTTGGTAGGCTTGATATTTTGGGCCGATGGCTTGAGATTCCGAGGTCAATGCCCAATCAAACCATTTTTTTGCCGCATCGGGATGTTTTGCCCCTTTGACAATAGCCATGCCCCCAATTTCATAACCTGTACCGTCGTCAGGAAAAGTTAATACCAGTGGCAAATTACCATCTTCTATTCGATAAATGACTTCATGGGAAGAGGTTATACATACGCCAGCCTCACCTTCTCCAATAAATTTAGGAGGTATTGCCCCACTTCTCGTAAATTGGAATATTTGGTCTGACAAATCATTCAAATAAGACCAACCTTCTTCTTCTCCCTTAAGTTGAAGTATTGTTGACATTACCGTATAAGATGTGCCTGATGTAGAGGGATGTGCCACCATTATCTGCCCTTCAAATTCAGGTTTTAATAAATCATCCCATGAATGTGGTGGTTCTACACCGGGATGTTTGGCTAACCAATCGGTGTTTGTACAGAAGCCTAAACTGCCAACATAAACACCTCCCCAATAATTATCGGGGTCTTTGTATTTCTCCTGGTCAATTAAATTGATATAGTTCGGAGAATTGTATGCTTCAAGTAATCCTTCTTGTTTAGCAACAATATAACTATCAACAGGACCGCCCCACCAAATATCAAATTGTGGGTCATCTTTTTCCTCACGCAGGCGAGTTAAGGACTCGCTAGTGGACATCCGAGCGTAAGACACTTTGATACCAAACTTTTCCTCGAATGCCTGCTTCATACCCTCACATTGTTCCTCGCGTGGAGGACACAGAACATTAATTTCTGTGCTTTCTTGTTGCCCACCTCCACATGCGGTGACCAATACCAACATTATACTAAATTGAAATAGGATAACAATAATCTTTTTCATCTTGATAACCTCCTAAGACCTATGGAGTGCTATTTTTGTAAATTATCACAAAAGAAAGTAGTAAAGTAACATTTTGAAAAGACAAAAAACAGAATATGAGAAACTTGTCATATTAAAAAAGGAAGTATATCATGGTAAACAAAAATCTGTCAAAAAGTAAAGAAAAAAATGATAATACACTAGAGGCATGACGGTCGTATTTTTTATACCCATAAACGTAACTACTATGGTTAGACATGTCTAACCATAGTAGTTCTGATACCGAATGGTCGAGGAAATATTCTAAGATAATTTTTTACACTTACATGGTGCTGGAGTTGGGAATAGTTTACTACTTACTACTAATTGCATTACTAGACACAAGTTGGATTGGTTTACCGTCTGAATCAGCAAGGTTGATGAGATTACAGACAATGCTGTCAAGGACTTCAGAAGAAATTTCCTTTTCCAAGTAAATTGTGGCTAATACATCACTTCCACTCTTACTTGGTGAAGGTGGGAGTTGAGTGATGGCATACGAAATTGTACCTGTTTGATTGTGAGTTTGATTAATCGCCACAAAATCAGGGCTAGGTATGTTACCTGGCATAATTTGGACACCTTCTTTGTCGGGGTCGCTGTCTTTTACCTGCAATTGTGTAGCATCAAACTGCACTTCAATCTCGGCAGCGAAAAGATCATTTACATCGTTAACCCAAATTTCAATAGCATTGCCATCATTGGATTGAACAAACGTAATACTAGGAATTGATTCAACCAAAGCTGATTTAACAGTAGGAGTTGATTCAACAACAGGAGTTGAATCATCATCACTACACCCTACAAGTACATTAAACATTAAAACTACCATCAAGAAAACCATAATATATCTGTAATTACTAAACATTTGAAACCTCCGTGTTTCTTATTTCAAAAACAAATTATTTAACATTGGTGTTATTTTATCATTAAGGAGTTAATTTCTCAACAATAACAATGCTTAATTTTATTAGGTAAAAATGTCGAGTCTATTTTGGGTATTAGTACAGAATTCAAGTCAAGTGTATGGAGCGTCAAGCCTTGGCTTGACATGACAAAACAAAATGGAGCGAAAAAGCTTGCTTTTTCATGTCAAAGCAAGCTTTCGAACAGTCCTATTGTAAGGGCGTATGGCCATACGCCCTTACTTGTCAAAAAATAGCATTGAACAACCCTACTTTGTTACTCATATTTTTTCATTGAGGAATTAAGGAAACTTCATTTGCAAAAAATCTTTCTTTCTGTTAAAATAGTCTCACGATTAAATATACGTAGTTCTAAAAGATAAGAACAATAATTAATAATTCACAAACCCACCACTCTTAATGATGGGCAATTTACAAAAAAGACAGGAGATTAATGAAAACAGATTTACTATTAACCAATGCTATTGTGATTACAATGAATCCAAACGGTGACATCTATCAGCATGGTGCAGTTGCCATTCAAGACAACTCAATTATTGCTGTTGGTGAATCAGAACAATTACAGCAAACATACAATGCTGTGAAAACGATTGATTGTGCAAATTGTGTCATCTCACCGGGGCTGATTAATGCTCATACTCATGTCCCCATGACATTTTTGCGAGGGCTGGCAGACGATTTACGATTAGATGTGTGGCTGTATGGTTTTATCATGCCTGTCGAAAATGAATTTGTCACTCCTGAATTTTGCTATGACGGCACATTATTAGCTTGTGCGGAAATGATTCGGTCAGGGATAACTACATTTTGTGATATGTACTATTATGAAGACCATATCGCTAAGGCAACGAGTAAAGCAGGATTGCGAGCAATTTGTGCCGAAACGATTCTCAAATTTCCTGCCCCTGATGCGGGAAGTTATGATGAAAGTTTGGAATACTGTGAGACATTTATCAAAAAATGGAAGGGGCATCCATTGATTACACCAGGAGTTGCTCCCCATGCCGCATACACATCTACGTCCGAAATGCTTAAGGGATGTGTTGCTATGGCAAAGAAATATGACGTTCCTTTACACATTCATGTAGCAGAAACTACTCATGAACAGCAAGGAAGCCGTGAGGATAATGGCATGACTGTTGTTCCTTGGCTGGAATCGCTTGGCGTTTTTGACATAAATGTAATTGCTGCCCACTGTGTCCATCTAGAAGATACAGACATGTTCACTATGAAAAAAGCCAATAGTGGCATAGTACATTGCCCAAGCAGTAATCTCAAGTTAGCTAGTGGGGTCGCTCCAATTCACAGATACCTTGAAATGGGATTAAACGTAGGAATTGGAACAGATGGGACTGCCTCTAATAATGATTTGGATATGGTAGAAGAAACACGCTTAGCGGCGTTTTTACAAAAGGGTATTTTTAATGACCCTACGTTACTACCTGCTTCTAAGGCATGGGAACTTGCTACGATTGGTGGAGCAAAGGCAATCCATTTAGACCATATCACGGGTTCAATTGAAATAGGAAAACGGGCGGACATTATTGTTATTCAGATGGATAGCCTGCATCAAATTCCTTTCTTTACCTATTTTGGCAGTAATGTGTATTCTCAACTGGTTTACTCCACAAAATCAACAGATGTGCGTGATGTGATTGTTGATGGCAACATTCTCATGGAAGATAGGCAATTGACCACTTTGAACTTACCAGAGTTGCAAGAAAAAGCCATCCAACTTTCTCAAAGAATCGACACTTTTCTTCATGCTAGAGAAAAAAGCATTATGTCAAAATTGTTGGCTGTGGGCAGTGGTGTTGTACCTGTGGAAACGTTTGAAATACAAGCAAAGGTCAAAATTAAATCCATGAGCGAAATCGAAACTTATCTGCATGACCCACTCATTGAAATTGAACGTTCGTCGGTCAGAAATCAATACGATATCTATTTTATTTTTGATGGGGGACATGCAGAACGGCTACGCTATCGTGAAGATGAGATTTTGGATTCAACTGGGAATGTCAAAGACGTTTTCTATCGCATAACTGTTATTGAACCGATTGCCGAACGTACTTTTGATAATTCAGTGTTACTGACACGTTCGCGGTATTCTGTATCTGCTACGAAAAGCCTACGATTTTATCGTGAGTATTTTACTCCTCCTAAAGAAATCGAAGTCGAAAAGGAACGGCGGCGATATCATATCGTTTATAAGGGGACAAAATTTGCTGTAAATATAGATACCCTTATCAAAAATCAAGGCATGTATCTCGAAATAAAAAGCCGTACATGGTCAGCACGGGATGCCGAACAGAAGGCAAAACTTATCGGAGATTTGCTCCAATTTTTTGGTTTGGAAGCAGAGGCTAATACTCATCCTGAGTATTTTCATGTGGTTTAGTATAAGTTTATGGGTTGGTGAGCTACAAACTCACCAACCTACCAACTCATTAAAAGGATGGAAATAACGCCACAAAATCGTCCATATCCACAGTCTCACCTGTTTTGACTTCAATCATGAATTTGTCCTCATCAGGCTTTTCCAGCAAAAATTCACTAAATCCCTCCATTGTGTAATAGAGAGTATACGTGTCAGGTTCTAAATTTGAGAAGACAAATCTCCCACCACCATCAGTTTTTGTCTTGGGATAATTTTCAACATCAAAGGAAAATAGCCATGGTTCTCCCTTATCATCAAACAACACTTTACCCAAGTAGATAGTGTTATGGGTAGCAGGGACTAATTTTTCCTTACCCAAATCCCATGTTAACCGCCCCCGAATTGCTCCCTTGCCTTCTTCAAGTTCAGGCACAATTTCCAATGGCTGATATGTTGGGGTTACATGGGGAGTAGGTTTTTCCTGTACAGTGATATCAGGTGTTGGGGTTGGTAATGGCGAAGATTCACCTGCACTTAGCATAGCTTGGGCAGATGTTGGGGTCTGCAACGGTGTTTTACCAATACCAGATGATAAAGTTGCTGTGACTGGAACGTCAGGTCTACCAAAACCACAAGCACTAAGTGAAAGTAACAACATTAAAATAAGCGATAATATTCGTAACATAAACTCCTCTTTGATTTAATTTTTTGATAGTAAACTAAATAATCAACGTATTATACCGCAAAAAATAAATATATCAAAAATACTTGAAATACTTAGAAATTCAAGTATTTTGGGACATTGGATTTCTAGGTGTTTGTTGA
>NBMH01000252.1 GCA_002084875.1 Anaerolineaceae bacterium 4572_78
TATGACCATTACTCAATCATACCCTCATTTCAGTACATACGAGAACGGATGGTAGGATACGAAATCTACCTCTATCGTAAGAAGATAGAAGGGGAGCGTTTGGAGCACAATAACCTTGCCGCCATCAATCGCCTTTCTTTGTATGCTGGCCAGACCTTTCACAATCTAACCTTTGATAGAAAAAAGTATTCAACTGTCATCATCAACGAAATTGAAGGCTCATATATAAAGGCTACAGGAACGAGACGAGGGAGTATAAAGCGTTGGTCATTTATTATTAATGGAGCTTGTCTTGAGGAATCCTTGAGGGAATCAGAGCCAAAAAAAAAACAACCTACTGAACCAGTAGATACACACACACTTTTTTCATTCTAAAATAAAAAATCTAATCATAAACGAGCATCTTTACTCAAAGGTTAATATGAAAATAGACTGTTCTGAAATTTCAAATAAAAGTGACTTGTTAGCAATAGCAGGGATGATTGTTCTTGGAATCGTGTTTACGTTGGCTTTTTTAATTGCTGCCTATTTTGATAATTTTTATGCTGGTTTTTTTACAGCAACAATTATTTGGAAATGGAAAGTTTGGATTTATAAGCCCATTGATCAAAAACTCGATAAGCTATGGCCTCCAGATAGAATTACATAGCTTAATTGTTCCAGCTATCTTCATTCAAGTGTCCATCAGTAAAAGTAGAAAAAACTGAGAATATGACTGACGAAATGTTGTCTATCTTCTACGAGCATATCCACGTTCTTAAAGAAGGCCTTCTTATGTTTGATCAACTTTTCGCAAAATTCCTGACAGTGCGTTTAGATTCAGACTGGGATCAAGTCTGTCAAGATATGACCAAGTGGTTATCCAATTAATAAACCGTTACGATCTGGCTAAGTATTATCCTTTATAAACTAGGTCAGAAATAAAACTGATACCCAGCTCTAATCAGGGCTGGGTATTATTGCAATAAATGCTTGAAGGAAACTCAATGATTACCAAAGAGGCGTGTGTAAAGTACAACTTTTAGGGTAAAGGGGCGTGTGTAAAGTACAACTTTTAGGGTAAAGGAGATAAAATACAACTTCAAAAATAAATATAACAGTGTTGTTGAAAGTTGTACTTTACACACACCCTCTTTTTAGAGAAAGTTGTACTCAACCCACATCCTCCTCAGTCTAAAAGTTGTACTTTACACACGCCTCTTTATTCTATTTTATCCGTATCTTCTAAAAGAAAATCCCTGAAAGTCATTACCAGAAGGGGTTCACCATGTTTACTCTCCATTTCTTTCAAATCATATTCTGGCAGAACATTTTTTTTAATCAATTTTCTTAACATGCGCCTAAATTCTCTTATTGGAGATTTACTGCCACTACGTTCATAAAGTGTTGAAAATAAGTAGGTCGCACTCTTCTTACCGGCTACACGCCGAGCAAGACGATAAACAAATCTTCCAAAAGCTGTATTTATCCGATGAAAATCTGGATGAAGCGTGAGGATAGCAGGAGTATCTGTATTTACTATTTTATAGTACATCAGTGAAGGAATCTCTATTTCTATCCCTTTAACACTTCCTTTATCGTCCGAAATAACGGCATATCTACTAATAAGGTTTTCCCCTACATCTAGAATTTTTCCTCCTATATTTCTCTCAATATGTACATGTGTCGTGTTGAGACGCTTTACAGCTGAAACTAAATTATCTTTCTGTTTACCACCCGGAGTGCGACGGCAAAATTTAAAAATATCCTTTAGTTCTAACCTCATAGTTTTACCAGGCATTTTACCTCTGCCTTTTTTATAAAGATTATATGATTCTGTCACCTGACTAATTGCCATCAGTAAAATATCGTAGTCCCATATTGAAGCCATCCCTGTTTCACCAGAAGACACCTCAACATATCCATCAGATAGATCATAACGGATGGTTTCTTTTTTTTGATGATATCGCTTGCTTAAACGAAACACAGCAACATCCATGATATGAAAGTAATCTTTTATCGCTATATCATAAAGCGTTGGATTGAAAAGGGGGAGCTGTTCTCCCTCGGGAGAAAGGTACGGCTGTATTTCTTCCGTTTTTATTGATTTTTGGGTTACTTTATCTTGTTGTTTTTTAATATTTTCTATCATTTTGTAAATTGATTCTGATGGCATAACTATTGTTTTATCGGACATAAGAAGTCCCTATATATTAATTAAAAAGAGAGTTGTCGGCTTTAAAGATATTTTATGACTCACTCAATGCTGGTAAACCTTCAGATTAAGGTGCTCGGTAGAGCTACAGACTTTTAAGATGCCAATGAAATTTGTCAGTGTGGGATTACCATTTGGACCCAGCATTCGGCGGATACTTTTTTCGTCCTTACTTAACTCAATAGCAACCTCTGGAAAATTATCTGTAGCGTTAAGATAATCTCTGATTAAGCCTTTCCCTGTATCTATATCACCCTCCAAAAGGGAGTTTGTGGCCTCTATAATGAGGTTTTCGCGAAACTCTTTATCAGTTTTTGCCCGTGCCATTATTGTATTTTTAAAATGTTTTGTGAGGGCCATTACTAGCTCCTTTCTTTTGTGGATAGATTTTAAAAATACACTAACATAGTAACCTTTATGTTTCTATAGAAAGGTGGCAAATTTACTGCAAATCTTTTTCATGGCAATATACTCTCATGACTTTCCATATAATAAAGAGGAAAAAACGCAAAATAATCAGTTTGACCTTCTTTAAACTCGTGAAACCATGTTTGTGAAAATATTACTCGATCATAGTCAGATTATGGATGTACGTAAGTCGGCCGAATTTATAAAATCATATAAAATTCTTTCAAAGTTAAAGAGGAAATGAAATGTATACACGGTATAACTTTTTATATGTGGGGATTTGTTTTCTTCACATGCGCTATGGGAGCTTTTTTTTACAAAAAGGCACCAAACCTCTATGGCTACCTAATTATAGGCGCTCTGATTGCTGATATGGCTTTTCTTACATATCAATTACTTTTATGGCCATGTCTGAATTGTCTTTTGGTTGCGGCCATCATTGGTGCCTTGGGTATAACTGTAGAGTTTACTGATAGCGTAAAGAAAAAAGCTCAAATGTGGCTGCGGGGAGCTTTGCTTCTATGGGGTCTTGTATTCTTTTCAGTCTCTATCAATGCTGCCAAGGAAATAGTATTACAACCATGGGCTTTGTTATCTCCAGCGAATGAAATTGCGATAGTTTATTTTTCGCCTACATGTCCTTCTTGTGAACAAACAGTCATGAATTTGCTTAATTCTCCTGACGCGGCTCGTGTCCGGCTTATACCAGTAGCAAAAAATGATACCGATGCTAGAAGACTGGCTGCACTACCTGAACATCCAACTGTAGCAAACATAAAAAACATGTTCCGGTCCGATGCCTCTACAGCAGAGATGACTCTTATTGATCGTTTAAATATGATGCGGAATAAAGCGTCTATGGCCAGTAAAGGGATAAGTCAAGTACCGACGATCATTTCAAACACAATAGTTGCTTCACAATCCACTTTTTCTTTTATTCTAATGATGTGTTGTAAAAATGTATCTGTTAGTTTATCGGCAATTGCATATATGTCTTTCCGTTTCTTATCTTGCAGGTCTATGAAATCCTTCAAATAGATTTTATACTGTTGAAAATCTTTATCATTAATATCAATCTTTTGGAACATACACAAAATCAGTTTTGTTTCTGATAAAGACATTTTATACTGACCAGAAATCAAAAAATTACTTTCTACAACTCTAAAATCAGATTTTTCATTTTTCATCGTGTGAAATCCTCTTTAACCCATAAGTATCAGATTTTCATTCACAATATATACAAATATGAGACCACTTGTCAAACACTCATTTTACACCCCGAATTTCTCATAGTTACACCCCGAATTTCTCATAGTTACACCCCGAATTTCTCATATTTGGGCTTGTAAGTATCTGATATAACAGAGAAACACGAGATTATTGCTAGTGTAATTATGAAGGATGGTAGCAATTTGAGTGAACTATCTGTCCAAAACGGACAATCATGGTGGAACAGAAAAGATCCGACAAACATAATACTTGAAAATGCAGAAAATACTGCAAGGCTTATTCGTTGTGGTATATGGGAAAAAGAAAATCCTATGCCACCGTGGGAATGGCGTTATAAACAACCTTTCAGTATCGCTCGCAAGCTATTAAAGGAGAAAGGGATTGTTCCTGGACAACCTTTCCCTGCTTTCAATATTGAAAATACTGGTGAAATACAATAAAAGAGATGCCTGATGGATTGTCATTTTAGACGCAAAGAGCGAAACATTCTTCACCCTATTTGTTATTCCTGTATTAAACAAGGATTGACATGTGCATACGTTGAAAATAAAAATTCAAAAAGAAAAAAAAGCGGAAGTCGAGGTAGAGGAATTTTTTTGGAGGAAATAGGAGTAAATTAACAAGATGATGGATAGAAAAAGTTATCATCAACAAAAATGGTTGTTACAAATCTCTTAAATAAGACCCAGCAATATTGCTTGATGGAAATAATTATGCAATTTAATAAAATATTAAACCTTACTGATTTACCTGTTGATAAAGATTTAGAAAAAAAAGGAGTTATTGAATTACCTCAAAGTGAAAAAATAAAAATCTTAGAAATGTTGAAAGCAGATAAACCTGTTACACCACACGAAACCCGTGAAAGAGCCCGTATTATAGCTCTTACGGCTTCGCAATTCACAGCATCAAGAGTGCTTGTAGAAGGGCCTAAGTGGATTATTACGGATCTTATAACTGAATTGCAAGCATCTGGCAAAACACCCATTTATGGAATAAGGCAAGGTGATGGTAGTATGCGAATCTTGTGCGCGAGCTAATGGTATTCCTCTTGATAATTAACATCGCTAACCATCCAAGCCATCGCTTCAGTACAATCAATAGTAGTGATTGGCTCACACAAGCTATCTTTATATTCAAAATGTCCAACCAACCCGTAAGTTAGCAAAATAAACAATATTGGCCACACACCAGATTTATATAATTTACGAGCCATAATACCATCTTTCTATAATATAATAGAGTTGTTGTAAAAATGACGTGTCTGAATTGGACAGGTAAATATTGCGTATTTATTCCCCTTTCTCCGCCTCATATCCCTT
>NBMH01000107.1 GCA_002084875.1 Anaerolineaceae bacterium 4572_78
TTGGATGTTATGCCAGAGTATGCGATGCATGACAATGCTTTACAAGAAGCTTACAAATCAGCTGACCAATTCGGTTGGAGTAAGGAGGATTTGGAAGCGTATGATTATCGTGGCATTAAGATGCAAGATGCACGCGGTGCTTTGCAGTTTGCAGAAGAAAAGGGTGTGCAACGCAACAGAATCGAAACGGCTCACAAAATGCTTATTGATAGGCTTGAACCAGTTATGATTGCTAAATATACGGGGCTTTCCCCTGATGAAGTTAATAAACTTGTCAGGTAAGGTAAAGTAATGCACATACTTTGTTTAACCGATGCCTTTTGGCATGACCATACTGGCGGCATTAGCAAAAGCCTCCGCCCTGAAATTGATGGATTGGTTCGATTGGGGCATGATGTTACGATTTTCAGTAAAAGACTATATTCACATTCGCCATTCAAAGAACAACATGACGGTTACACCTTGTACCGCTATCCCGGCCCCGATAAACATTCGGCGT
The DNA here is from genome assembly GCA_002084875.1 of Anaerolineaceae bacterium 4572_78. GTDB lineage: Bacteria > Chloroflexota > Anaerolineae > 4572-78 > 4572-78 > 4572-78. The sequence continues at coordinate 500 of NBMH01000107.1, forward strand.
TTTATCGACTTTATCCCCTCTTCAGTATATTTAACATGCCTCGTTTTATTCGCTCCATGCATCGCCATCATCCCTTTGATGTGGGCTACGTTCATAATCCATTTCAAGCCGTCGGTTTAATTCGAGCCTTGCCTAATTTGAAATACGTTTACAATTATCATGCTTCGGCGGCTAATGAAATTCGCATTGACAGTGAACATGGCAAATATGGTAAACTGACATTTTTAACCAATTTAATAATTCGTTGGGTAAATTCTATTGAACGAAAAACGGTCAAGCATGCCCATCAGGTGATGGTTGATAGCCACTTCATGGGCGATAATTTGTGCCAGTTACAACCAAGTATGGATAAAAGCAAACTCATTCGTATTCCACTTTGTGTTGATACGAACAAGTTTTTTTTTAGTCAAAAAGTCACTGCCACACGTCCTAAATTAGGATTACCTCACAATCAGTTTATCATATTTACGGTGCGTCGTTTGGTGGCTCGGATGGGATTAGAAAATCTCATCACGGCTATGAAAATTGTAACCGCCAAATTTCCACATGTGTTATTATTGATTGGTGGCAAGGGATATTTAGCAGATGATTTGCAAAATCAGATTAACAATTTGAACATTAAGAAAAGTATTCGTTTACTTGGATTTATTCCCGAAGAAAAGTTAGTACATTACTATCAGGCAAGTGATATATTTGTCTTACCTACACTAACTTATGAAGGATTTGGCGTGGTGACGATTGAATCGTTGGCATGCGGTACGCCTGTAATTGCCACTCCTGTTGGAGCAACCCCCGAAATTCTAAGACCGTTGAATGAGAGATTATTATTTGATGATAACACTCCTGAGTCTATTGCCAATGGTATGATGTATTGGTTAGCAAATCCGCCGAATGTTGAATTTCGCCATGAATGTCGAGCGTTTTGCGAACGTAATTTTAGCCCTGATATAATCTGTAATATGCTGGATGATGTGCTTCATACTTAATTGAAGGAGTGACACAATTAGTAGTTATAGTCGCACAATTATTATTATAATCCAAAAATCCATCTTAATTTTCCTTCGTCATTGGGTTATTTCAGCAAATATTGTCATTGGTATCATTCTTGCGTTAGCATTTCTCGCTCCGATTTTCATGGCAATTGGCAGGACAAATATGGGATATTACACATACAATTTACTTGCCCCACATGACCACCAACTACCACAACGGAGCTATTTTTTATTTTCGGAAACAGGATTAATAAAAAGCTATACCTTTGATGAAATTATTACCTTTGATGCTGACCCGCACCATCTGCGAGCATTTGTGGGGAACGAACATGTCGGTTTCAAAACGGCAATGAATCAGCGAATGATTGCCATTTTCTTGGGGATGTGTATTGCTGGATTGACATGGGAAATGGTCAAGCAACGATTTCCGTACTACATTGCTTGGTATTTAGGCTTGTTGCTATTTCCCATGTTAGCTGATGGATTTAGTCATCGTGTCAGTGAAACATCAGGAGAAAGATTCCGTGAAACCAACGCATGGGCTGTACAATTGAGCGGCGGTATTTTCTCCTCTGAATTTTACATGGGAACGACAATAGGTTCATTGAATTGGTGGTTACGTGTTATTACGGGGTTTATTTTCGGGGTAAGTTTGATATGGTTGCTGTTCTTATACTTGAATATGAAATTTACGGAATTGCGTTCCGAACTTGAACCAAAGTTAAGGAAAGCGGGTGTTATTAGTTAAGTTTTCAAACACACTTTACAACCGCTTTTAGTATTGGAGGGTCAAGGCTTGCCTTGACTGTCAAAGCAAACATATAAATTAGCCAAAGGCAAACGGAACATGTATAATCCAATAATGGAAAATAACTGGCTTGAAATTGCCGATGAGGCAATCGATACAACTCAAATCGAACAACAAATTTATGAACGAATGGCTAAACGCAATTTTCAATTATATAATAATAGCGAATGCCCTAAAGAAATTGCTCGAAAATTGTGGCAGGAAATGATTGGCAACACTATATCTAACAAACTAGCTATTAGCCTCGAAACATGCGACATTGTTCCGCGTAATTATGTTATTGATTGGCGAATACCAATTCTCGGTCCGATTAACGCTTTACTAAGGCGATTGATTAATGCCGAAATCCGTCGTTTTTTGTCATCATCACTGGAACAACAATCGTATGTCAACCGCCAAGTGTATCAACTTTTGCATGATTTGCTTGAGGAAAATGCTCAATTACGAAGAGAAATAGAATCAATACGAAAAACACAAAAACAGGTAGAACATCATGCAAGTTCATCAATTTTATCCTAGTTTATCTTATGATGATGCTATCAGTAATCAAATAGTCAATATCCAAGATATACTCCTACAATTAGGCTATCGTAGCGAAATATTTTGTGAACAACAACCTTTTCTTGCTAAAAGGCAGGCAAAACAGTTCATTAAATATGTTCCATATTCCTCACCTGATAATATACTTCTCCTACATTTTTCACGGGCTTACTCGTCTCAGATAATGACCAATCTCAAAAAAATTCCTGACCGTAAAATTCTCATTTATCATAACATCACACCGCACACCTATTTTGCTGGTGTGAATGAGATTGTTTTTGAATCGACTCAAATGGGGCGAAAACAGTTAAAAGAATTAGCTACCATAACCGAAGCAGGTTGGGGCGATTCTCAATTTAATTGTCATGAATTGATGGAAAATGGTTGGACAAATATTGCAGTATTGCCCATCATTTTTAACTCAAAACAATATGTTATCCGTCCCGAATCCAAAATACTACGGCAATACAAAGACAAAACAAATATTTTATTTGTAGGACGAATTGCCCCAAATAAAAAATTTGAAGACATCATTCTAACGTTTTACTATTTCAAACAGATACACCCTACAGCAAATCTTATTTTAGTTGGTTCTAGCAAAGGGATGGAAAAATACCTTGCCTATCTTCAAACCTTAGTTCAGCAATTAAAATTAAGCGATATTATGTTCACAGGGCATGTAAGTGGTGCTGAATTAGTAGCCTATTATCAATCTGCTGATGTGTATCTGTCAATGAGTGAACATGAAGGGTTTGGGGTACCATTGCTAGAAAGCATGCAATTTAATGTGCCAATTATTGCTTATCATAATACAGCCATCCCCGAAACATTAGATGGAAGTGGCATTTTATTTAAAACCAAAAACCATGTAGCCATTGCTGAATTGATGGCGATGGTGATTGAAGACAAACACCTGCAAAACAAAATCACCGCTCATCAGCAACAACGGCTACCCTATTTCTTCCCTGATAATATAGAGGTAAAACTACAGAAATACCTTTTGAAAGCTAATTGAACTTTTTCAATTTCTATGTCCCAATTAACTTGCTTGGAAAATTGATAATCTTTTGTAAGATTTTCTTCTTTATCGAGCTATCAGGTAAGCGTTCAATGGCTCGTTCATAAGCAGCAATGGCATTAAGCCACTCTTTTTGTTTGAGTTTCAAACGACTCAATGCTTGCCAACTATAAATAGCCATTTCAGGTTGGTCAATCTCTTCAAATAGAGCGGCTGAATCAAGGTAATCTTGAATGGCATCTTCATACTCTTCGGCTGCTTCTTGAACCATACCTAAATTGCCGAGTGCCTGGGCTTCACCTTGCTTATCACCCATTTTCTGAAAGCGTTCTAAAGCATTTTCTAAATGGTCTAATGCCCCATCGTAATCTTCTAATTGCTTTAGAACGACCCCGAGATCATTCAGGGCTTCAGCAATTTTTTTAGGATTCTCTTCTGATTTTGCAGCTTCTAATGTAGCTTCAAATTTAGAATGAGCTAACTCAATATCACCTGCTCGAAAGGCGGCGATACCTTCTTTATGTAATGTTTCACTATTCTTGCTCATAATTTCGTATCTCTAATAAACCTGTCTCGATAGATAATGGTGCAGTACCAGGCTTAAGAGGCACTGACAATGTTATTGTTGTACCATGCATTGGCCCCTCAGTTCTTGAATTGATGGCTAAAATGCCTTCAATTAATTCTGCACGTTCTTTCATATTGAGCAGTCCAAGACTCCGTCGTTTTACGTATCCTTCTTCAGTTTTAGCCACATCAAAACCATCTCCATTATCTTTGATATGGACAAACAATTGGTCGGCTTTTGTGGATACAGTTATTTTAATTATTGTACCCCTAGCATGACGTTTAGCATTGTTGACTGCTTCTTGCACAATAGAGAAAATTGTACCTGACACTTTTTTGTCAATATTGAGTTCCTCTTCGGGAAATTCGGATTCAATGGTAACATTCTCAGTTTCTGTTAATTGAGTAACATACTGTTTAAGAGCAGGAATTAACCCTTGAGTTTCCAAAATAAGTGGACGTAATTCAAAGAGAACTAAGCGAGCTTCTTGAACAGCTACTAAAACCAACTCTCTAACTGAACTAATTTCCTGTATAGCTGCTTTCATATCTATTTCCATCAATTTTTGGATGTATTCCAAATTCATGCTGATAGCAGCTAAACGTTGTACGGTACCATCATGCAAGTTCCGAGACAACTCTTTGCGAACATCTTCTTGAGCCTTAATAATTTTATCCCGTTCTGTTCTAAGGATTTGATATAAACGAGCATTTTCTAAGGCAATTGCTGCTTGAGCTGCAATAGATGTCATTAAACGCAAGTCAGAAGCATCAAAAGAACCACCTAAATTTTTATTAAGTACTTCCAATACACCCACCACTTGTCCTTTAAGTTTTAAAGGCACAGCCGCGATGGATTCTGTTGACAACCCAGCTACTTGGTCAACGGCGGGGTCAAAGCGGGGGTCTATATCAACATCATTTATGATAATAGGTTGTCCATTGATATAAACCCAACTAGCAACTCCTGAGTCTAGGTTTACTCGTTTGTTTATCAGTCCAGTTGAAGCAGGACTACTGGCGACAAAAACTAAGGATTGAGCAGGTGCATCCGCAAGTAAAATTGAGGCGGCAGCTGCATTTAAGACATTAGATGCCAGTTGCATTACAGACTCTAAAAGCTGTTGGATTTCAAAAGTAGTAGCTAAAGCCTGTCCCATTTTGTAAATCAGGTCAAGTTCTTCAAGCCTCTTTTGTATCAGTGATAATTTTTCTACAGTTGAAGCGAGCTGCCCGATTCCACGTGCCATGTTAATCAGTACTTGCTTGTGTGATTCTGTCAATGGTTGTGTTTCAGATATAACCATGCTTAATGAACCAACCACCTGCGTTTTACACAGCAATGGAGTATTGATTACAACGACTTCTTCGTTGCTTAAGTTTTTAATGGAAACAGGAGCCATTGTGGGGTCAAAAACACGCCACATCCCTTTTTTGAGTTGGTCAGCGATTCTCTTTTCCAAACGGTTGATATACTCTAAAACACCACCTTCATAGGTGCCCATTTTGATGTATTTCATAGGGCGAGTATTATACAAAATAGAACCTGACCCCGCTTCAAATGTATCTACAACAATTTGTAATGCTTTTGTTAACAATGTTGATATATCTTTTGAGACAGCCAAATCAAAAAATTGACCGAGCAAGTCATGACTTATAAAAAACTCTTGATTGGAAGAGGTGTTAATTTCAGTCATATTTAAACTTCATTTCTTTATATTAGGTCTAAAACTCTCGCCTTTCAGGCGAATATTTTAATTCAATGTGTGTAAAGCTAGGGAGATTCACCCCATGGTTGGCTCTCCCTGTAGCCACTTGGCTTACAAGGACGTATCACCAAATCCATTATAATACGAACTTAAAATTATGGCAATATAGCGTATTAAATTTTGAATAAAGATTAACAACAATAACAATTCCCATCTATGTAAGGACAATTACTCCAAACAGGTGTGCTCAATCCCAATAGCAGGTGTTGATGACGGTTGAGGCGGCAATTCAGATTGTGGTACCGAACCTAGTATGTAATATCCAAAATACCTTCAGCAAGAGACCGCAAATTTTCAGCAGATACAGCCTGTAATTTCATTGACAGTTTTAAGTATAACACGTTCGCTGGGTCTTGCAAAAATTTTTTTATGTCTTCAGGTAAATGTTTATTTTCAGCCAACTCAGCTTCTGTAGGCATTCTTGGAGGTGGCATGCTCATCGGTGAAACAAATTCCGCCTGTTGTGCGGCCGGCGTTGGAGAGGCTGATTGGACATGCACCTGTTCAACCACTTTAACTTCCTTAACAACAGTTATTACCCCACTCTTATCATCTGGTTCTAAAAAGTAATCAATCGCCAAATTTAGGGAAGATGCCACCAATTCTAATTTATTGAATGGAATACTGACCTGACCAAGTTCATATTTCTCAATTTCTTGCGGTGAGTGTCCCAAAAGTTCCCCTATATCTCCCAAAGATTTTCCTGATTCTTGTCGAGCCTTACGGAGTAATACACCGATGATTTTGCATCTAATCGGCATTATACGTTGTAATTTGCCATTGAGAGAAGGTGCAGACGGTCCAGTCCACAAGAAACTAACAGGCACATTAAAAATACGAGCCATCGATTCTAATTCAGGTAAACCAGCTCCTTGTCGTCCAAATTCATAATCAACAAGACGTGCTTCAGGGATACCGAGCAACTTAGATGTTTCAGCAATTGTTAAGCCCACTTGACTGCGTGCTTTAAGAATTAACACTCCCAATATTTTTTGTTTAATCCTTACTCATGTAGAAACAAGTGCAGTAGACTTATCTATTGCTTAAATAGTTATGCAAAAGCTAAACTTTTTGCACTCCTTTTTCAATGGCACTTGTGCTACATGGAAACCTTCTTCAATTTTGCAAATCGAGTTAAAAGTCGTTTCACCCCGCTTTCAGTGAATTTTACTGTAACCTGTTTTTCATCTTCCAACTTACCAACAGAAATAACTTTACCTTTTCCAAACTTGTGATGTTGGATAATATCTCCTACTTGGAACGACTCATTATTTTCTGGCGATAATTCATCTGCATTAGATTCTTGCCATTTCGTCTGATTTTCGTAAGATGAATCATCACTCCTCACAATTTTAATCCGACTGGCATGTTTTTTTTGTTTCTTTTTTGTTGTCCTTTCAATTAACTCATCAGGTATATCATCCAAGAAAGGTGAAGGAAAAGTTGGTTCACTACGACCATACAAATTGCGGCGAAAGGTATGGATAAGATAAAGGCGGTCTTTTGCTCGTGTAATACCTACATAAACTAAACGGCGTTCTTCTTCCATTGCGTCAGGATTTCCCCGACTGCGACTATGTGGCAAAATGCCATCTTCCATGCCAACCATGAAAACCACTGGAAACTCTAAGCCCTTCGCAGAATGTAATGTCAGCAATGATGGTCCCTTTGATTCGTCACTCAAAGCATCGGTATCTGCTACAAGTGCAACTTCTTCTAAAAACAAAGCTAGTCCATCGCTATCTGCCAAGTTACTATACGATTGGGCTACGGTTTTTAGTTCCTGCAAATTTTCCCATCGTCCTTCACCTTCTTCCGTACCATCTAATAAATAATTTTTATAACCCGACCTATCAAAAATCAAGTCAAACAATTCTATTAGTGATAATTTCTCTTTTTGCTCCATCAAAAATTGCATCAAATCAATAAATTTTAGCACTCCTTTCTTTGCCCGTGTTCCAAACGGATGATTTACTTGCATTTTTTTGTCTTCGATATCATGTAAATAGATAAGGGCTTCCCAAGTACTTTTTTCTATTTTGCCTGCCCAATAAATTAAACTCTTAATCGTTTTAATCCCTATCCGACGCGGCGGCACATTGATAATACGTTGCAAAGCAATACTATCATTGGGATTGTGAATTAGACGCAAATATGCAATAGCATCCTTGATTTCTCTTCGTTCATAAAACCGCGTACCGCGTATCAAACGATATGGCATGCCTGCTCTGATAAACGCCTCCTCAATTTCACGAGACTGTGCATTTACTCGATACATGATGGCAACATCGGCTGGTTTGATTTTCTCATTACGCTCCAATTGTTCGATTTCAGAAATGACAAATTGAGCCTCTTCTTCTGCATCATATTTTTCGACGCGAATAATAGGACAGCCTTGTTCTCTGTTGGTAAACAAATCCTTTTCATAACGGGCTTTATTATGAACAATTATAGCACTGGCAGCCGCTAAAATATTTTGTGTAGAACGATAATTTTGTCCCAACAGAATAGTTTTCACATTAGGAAACTCATCCCGAAAACGCAATACGTTCCTGAAATCAGCACCTCGCCATGAATAAATAGATTGGTCTTCATCCCCAACACAAAACAAATTATGATATTCCCCTGAAATCATCTTGACCAATTCATACTGCACCGTATTTGTATCTTGAAATTCATCTACTAAGACATACTCATACCGTTTTTGATAACGGGCTAACACGTCAGGAAACTTACTAAAAAGCTGATGCGTTTTCATAAGAAGGTCATCATAATCAAGAGCATTATTTTCTTGCATCTTCTTTTCATAACCGATATAAACCTGCTTCACTACCTTATGAAAATAATTTTCAGGAGTATATTTTTCAGGCGTGACCAAATCACGCTTTGATTCCGAGATATGACTGTGCATTTTGCGTGGACTATAGCGTTTAGGGTCAATATTTTCCGTACCCAAGACCGATTTAACAATATTGAGTTGGTCATCAGTATCATAAATCACAAAATCTTGATGATAATTTTTTAGTAATCCAATATCCTGACGTAATATCCTAGCACATATCGAATGAAATGTACCCACAGTGATACTTTGCACTTGATTCGTAGACAGAATATCTTGATGAAGTAACCTGTCTTTCATTTCTTGGGCAGCCTTACGTGTAAAGGTTACAGCCATTATCTGCCAGGGGGGTACATGATTATCTCTAACTAAATAACCAACCCGATTTATCAAAACTCGTGTTTTACCTGAACCTGGTCCGGCTAAAACCAAAACCGGACCCTCTGTAGTTTTGACTGCTTGTTGTTGAGCAGT
>NBMH01000108.1 GCA_002084875.1 Anaerolineaceae bacterium 4572_78
AAGGTACTCCGGGAAATGACTTCAGCATGACCGTTGAATTGCCTGGTGGTGGTCAGATTGCCATCACTATTATAGGAGGTAACATACCAGAGAACTTCACATTAGTTTACACTACTGTAGAATCAGAACCAACAATACTGCCAGCAGGTTGGATGTTCTTTGGTACAATCTTCAATTTAGATGCGTATCAAGATGGTAATGAAGTGCCTAATTACACTCTAAATGGTGATGGTGCTACAATCGTTATCAATTATATCGTACCTACTTTACGTACTGTTGAAGTCAATCAGGATTATATTGAAAGTTCATTGCAACTTAAGCAATTGGAAAGTGGCAAATGGATTGATACCACTCGAATTGGTGAAGTTGATACTGAAACCAAAGTTATCACTTCTACCACAACACAAATGGGGCAGTACGCCTTATTTGCCGAAACAATGAAGACAATCTATCTCCCGATTGTTTTGAAGTAATCAACATGTAGGACAGACTTCTAGTCCGTCTACCTCATCACCTCCCATCTCCTTTCTTTGCAAGGAGATGGGCGTCAAAGCTGTTTTTTTGACAAGCTAAATTGGAGGGTCAAAGCTTGCTTTGACATGCTTGGTTTGACATGACAAAAAATGACACTACATTTTCTTTATCTCTTACTATTCTTAATACTATCCACAGGTTGCCAAACAGACTTACCTTATAATTGCCCTCCAGATTGCTCAAACCTAGATTTAACTTACGCCAACTTAGCCGAACGTAATTTCAGTGGTGCTGATTTCAAAGGCTCAAACTTATTTGGAGCAAATCTCACTAGGGCAAATCTAAGTTATGCTAATTTGTCACATACAAAATTAAAGCGAGCATTCCTCTCCGAATCAGATTTGACAGGAGCAAATTTAGCATGGGCAGAACTGCTTGGGACAGATTTGCGAAATGCAAATTTAACAGGTACCAACCTAAATAAAACTAATTTAGATGGAGCATTGCTAATCAATGCCAATCTAAGCAATACCAGCATGCGACAGGCAAACTTAAATCGCACTCAATTATCAGGAGCCATTCTGACAGGCAGTGACTTGAGCATGGCGAAATTTTATCGCACCCATCTTCAAAATGCCGATATGAGTCATGCCATATTAATTCGTGCCGACATGATACATGTACGATTGCAAGGTGCCAATTTGACAGCTGCTGATTTAACATGGGCAGACTTAAGCGGCACTGAATTGAATAATACAACCCTAACAAATGTTATCTTTCAAAATACCCGCATGCCTGATGGAGAATTACATACCAATGAATAAACTACTAAAACTTGTTGACAAAAATATTGTGTTCATGTAAAATATCATTATTAATAAGGAGGCAATTATGGCAAAACAAGAAATGTCAAAAGAAGCTGCTGAAATTTGGCAGCTATTTCAAGAAACAGACCGTTTATTACAGAAGCAAGCTGAAGAAGCAGCTGAACGTTCTAAACGTGATATTCAAGAATTAAAGGCAATGTTTCAAGAGACGGATAGTAAGTTTCAAGAAACGGATCGTAAGTTTCAAGAAACGGACCGTAAGTTTCAAGAAACAGATCGTAAGTTTCAAGAAACAGATCGTAAGTTTCAAGAAACGGATCGCGAGTTTAAGAAAACAGAACGCTTGTTTCGACAAATCAAAGCTCGTATGGGAGAACTAATTGGGCATTGGGGACAATTAATGGAGGCACTGGTCAAACCTGATTCGGTACGATTGTTTCAAGAGCGTGGCATCAAAATTAGAGAGGTATATCCTAATGCTGAAGCCCATCGCAATGGCGATACAATGGAAATTGATTTGCTGTTAGTAAATGACAGTGATGTACTTGTGATAGAGGTAAAGACCACTCTTAAAGATCAACATGTAGATGCGTTTTTAGAAGACTTGCTAACTTTTTTTGATTTCTTTCCTCGTTACAAAGAATATCATTTGTATGGTGCTATGGCTGGTTTGAATATTAAAGATAATGCTGGTAAGCATGCTTATCGTAAAGGTTTATTTGTGGTGGAGATAACAGGTGAAGGCTTAGTTAAAATCAAAAATGATGTTAAGTTTCGCCCAAGGGATTTTTCTAGAAAGGACTGAAATTAACAAGATTAATGCAATTTCAACTAAAAATAAAATAATTATCCACAAATTCACCATGAAAAAACAGATTGAAACATTATCCTCAAACCAGCTATTCGCACCACGCCAATTTTTTCGTCTCGGTGGGTATTTTATCGTAGCTATTGTTTTCTTAAACAACATCTTCAAGGAATTTTGCATGGGGATTTTAGCTTTGTCGGATTGCCCCCGCTATTGGCCCATCAGTGAATTTGAATTGCATGCACCACGTTTATCGCAAATTCTGGTTGCCATTTGTGTTAGCCTCTTTTTTTCAGTTTCAATTTTTTATCTAGCAAAAATCCGCTATCGTTTGCCCGATGTTATTTTGATAGGATTTATCTTAATCATGGGTAGCAACCTCACACAAGGTTGGATACATGGATTCATCACCCCCACCGCAGATTGGCGACAATATTATGCCGAAGCAATTCGGATTAAATCAGCCATGCCATTTCTGATAGATTTTGAAATGATACAACCCGAACTCGGCACACATGGTGCAACCCATCCACCTGGAGCAACTTTACTTTATTACTTTTTATACAAACTGTTTGGTAGACCTGAATTTATCTCTTTGGCAATTTTAATTATCGCTTTGCCATTATCCTCATTTTTCTTTTACAAAATAATTTCAGTTGAATTTCCTCCTCATCTATCAGGTTATCTCACCTTGCTATTCATCTTATTGCCAAGCGTTCAAATTTACTATTTGGCTACGATTGATGCACTCATCACCTGTTTTTTACTTGGAACGCTTTATTTTTTCCTTCACCCCAAATTTTCCGTGAGTGTGATAGGCGGAATAATTTGTTTATTTTTTGCTTCATTTATGACCTTCGGCTTTCTTTTTATGATACCCATAATCGTCGGTTTTGACATAATACATGCCTTCTCCTCCTCTTTGAAGGGAAGCGAATCACCCCACCCCAACCCATTCCCTTTGAAGGGGAGGGGCAAGGGGTGGGGTCCCCCGCGGTCGGCGATTATCATGATTGGATTAGTGCTAATTTATCTGTGGCTTTATTTCACTTTTGACTTTAATTATCTCAACTCGTTTTTCATGGCTTCTTCCATTGAAAACCCTGATGGCTTTCGATTATTTACTGAACCGATTAATTATGTGTTAACACGTATTGAAGGCATTTTTGAAATCATACTTTTTTTCGGACCATTTTTAGGCATTTTAGCGATACGTGGCATGCTATCAATGCGAAAATTAAATTCTACATTTTTCAGTGCAAAAGATAAATCTTCTGTCCTCTTTTTAACATGCCTTGCCATTGCTACATTGCTGGCAATGTTTGCCACAGGAGCATATCGCACAGGTGAGACAGCCAGGGTTTGCATGTTTATGTATCCTTTTTTATTATTTCCTGTGGCTTCATATCTTAATAGCCTAGAAATATTCGGACGAAAAGAGCAAATTATCTTAGCTAGTAGTATATTTGCTCAAACGATTATCATGCAACTAATGGGAAATTATATTTGGTGAAAAACACTATTACTAAAAGTTGCCCAATTTTCATGGTTATGATAAAATTGTTGACAATAAAAATTTGTCAATAATTATTATACAGGAGAAATTTTAACAATAATGAAAAAAACAATATTAGTTACAGGAGTAGCGGGTTATTGGGGAGCAAGAGTAGCGGCTCAATTAGTCACTGAACCTGAATATCATGTCATTGGCTTAGACACCGAACCCCCAACTCAAACTATCAAAGAACTTGATTTTGTCCAAGCTGACATTCGTGACCCAGCCTTGCTTGACTTGCTCAAATCAGAAAAGGTAAATACCGTTTGCCATTTGCTATTTGACGAACAAATACGCGTCTCGGAACGTGCCTTTGATTTGAATGTCATGGGAACAATGAAATTGCTAGGGGCATGTGCCGAATCCGAAATCAGCCAAATAGTTATGAAAAGTAGCATGATGGTTTACGGAGCTCGTTATGCTAATTCTTCTTTTCTACCTGAAAGCCATCCACTCAAAGGAAGCCGCCGTTATGGATATATTCGTCACATGACAGAGATAGAAGAATTTTGTGACGGATTCGATAAGGAAATGCCTGAACTTGGCTTAACTCGTCTACGTTTTGCTGGAATTGTAGGCCCCACCGCAATTACTCCCATGACTCGTTTCCTGCGTTCACAGTGGGCACCAATCTTACTTGGCTTTGACCCTATTATGCAGGTCATCCATGAAAATGATGTGGTGGCAGCCATAGTGCATAGCATAGTAAATGAAATATCGGGTGTTTTTAATATTGCATGTGAGAATACCTTATCACTATTTCAAATGATACGTTTAGCGGGAAAATTCCCCATGCCTGTTTTACACCCATTAGCTTATCGTGGTGCGAGCTTGCTAGGTGGTCGCAAGAAACAATTTATACCACTTGATTTGGATTATATTCGTTATCCTTGGGTCGGGGCTTTGGAGAAAATGCAAAATGAACTTGGTTTTACTCCGAAGTACACAGCTGAAGAAGTGCTACGTGAATTTGCTCACAAACGAAATCAAGGTAATTATCATCCCGCTTTCAAGTCGCTTTCCGATGAGGATATGGACTTAAATGATGTCATAGAAGAACGACAATATATGTCAACGACCGCGTGATGAAAAGACAGCAGATATCTTTAAGACCTTGTTCTTCTCTCTCGATTGGAGTAGGGTTAGGAGTGGAGTCCGCAATTTTTTGCGGAAAGTGCGAAATCTTGTTCGCACTCCTACTCCATTTTCCTGCTTGGGGTAATGGGTGTGAACGGTTGCCTTAGAGTTATTTTCAGTTGCACAAATTCTAGACCTTATGACCACCACAAAAAGAATTTCTAAATCAAGTTATTACTATTTGTTGTTTGGAATAACCACTCTCTTTATCATTTTTTGGGCAATTTATTTTGCCATGAAAAGCACCATAAATCAAACGCCACCATCACCAATCCCTCCCATTATCGTTGAACATGCAAAATATCTCAAATATACCCATGCAAGTGATTTGTTTTCGATTGATTATCCTGTAGGTTGGGATATTATTAAAGGAGATAATGGAGTGCGTTTCATTGACGAAACAGAGTTAGCCGAGTATAGTGTTTTCTTCAAATCGATTCAAACCTTGTCACCAGAATCCCCGCTCGCAAAATATATTCAAGAGATATTTGGTGATGAAACTGATTTTGAAATATTATTTCAAAATGAAGAAGGGGCGATATTTCAGAGTGTTCATCCGATTTTTGGCTTAAGCATTGCTGAAGGACATCTGATTAAAAAAAATCAGACAGCCTACCTGATTACTTTTAGCACAACAGAAGACAAATGGAATACTCAAACAACTGTTTTATTACAAGACTTGTTAGCAACTTTCAATCCTAAATTACCTCCACCACCAGCCGCCATGGCAGATGTCAAATGGCAACTTTATCGTCATCCCAGCCATAATTTTGGTTTTGTCTATCCCGAAAACTGGGAAGTTATAACAGATAATCAGGGGGTAATAGCTATTTCGTTAGCAGAACAATTTACCTTTTCAGTTGAAGTTAAACAGGCTTCAAGCATCGGGCAAGATAGCATAGCCTTACAGGTATTAGCTAAGGATAAAACGGAAGATTTGGCTTCTCAATTGAACGATTTTCAATTAATGCCACCAGACACATATCAAACTTCTATTACAGCAGGATATATCATTAATTATTTTTACACAAACGAACTGGGTCATTCTTATAATGGCACCATGATTGTGACAGGGGTTGAAAATAAACTTTATTTTGTTTCAATCACGGCTCCATCTGAAACATACAAAACAGCATCGGCTTGGTTTGACCCAATCATGCAAAGTTTTCAGACATTTGAGGAGTAACATCTTTGGAGTAACGCTCCATGTACGCCACTACATATTAATCCACCTAGCGGCAATATCAGGTAAATCAGTCGTAACTCCCTTCTTCAATGTCGCCGTGGGCAACGACTCTAAAAACACATGTCCATAGCTTTTAGAAATAACTCGCCTATCCATGATAACTACCACGCCTCTATCAGTACGAGTCCGAATTAAGCGACCAAACCCTTGTTGAAATTGCAAAATGGCTTCGGGGATAGAATATTGAACGAACGGGTTATCAAACGTTTCGCTACGAGCCTGTACGATAGGGTCATTTGGTACGGCAAACGGTATCTTGGCAATCATCACACAACTGAGCGACGGACCTGGTATATCTACTCCTTCCCAAAAACTGCGTGTTCCTAACAATATTGCTTTATCGGCTTTCTTGAAATTCTCAAGCAATTGTCGTCGACTTGCCCCTGCCCCCTGCTGATAAGTGAAAATGTCATGGTTAGCCAAAATAGGTTGGACGTATTGAGCTGTGCCTCTAAGTTGAGAGTATGATGTGAATAAAACCAAGATTCGTCCTCCTATGGCAATGGCAAGGTCAACAAGTGTTGTATTGAAAGTATGTTGAAAATGAGGGCTGTTTGGTTCGGGGATGTCCGTTGGAATGTAAATGAGCGTTGATTGTTTGTAATCAAAAGGAGAACCAACCGCTAAATCTTTTATATCCCATCCTGACAGACGTTCTTTGAAATATTCAAAACTGTTATCTGTTCGTATCGTTGCCGAAGTCATGACAATAGAATCTTTAGTTTCAAATAAGTGCGTTCGCATCAACGGACCAACATGCAACGGAGCGGCATGTAAAGAAATATCTTGAGGTTGTTGTGCGAGAGTCGCCCAAGTGATAAGGTCTTTATCCTCTTCACTAAGGATGGCATTAACATTAGTTTGGATTTCAGTCAGTTGTGTACGATAATCAATAATCATTGTCATGGTTCCTTCCCAACCATCAATGTCTTGAGTATCCAATTCCTCCCATAGCTTTCCTAATTCCTTAATAAGTTTAATCAAGTCCGTTAAAATTGTATTGGCATTTTCCCAAGCATATTCTAAATTATTCCAAGCAGGTTCCCCGCGCAACTGTGCTGTAATCCGCAATTTTTGGTCATACTTACTCTTTATTCTACCAATGCGTTGTTTAATAAATATCTCCAACTCCTGAAATAAGTTTTCCCACACTCTACTTGCTTTATCCGAAACTTGTTTAGCTTGGTACATAAATGAATTTGCTTTATTGATAATATCTATTTGTCCTGTTTGTTTAATTTGCTTATCAGTTCGCTTGAAAAGTCCTTTCTTTTTATTGCCCAAATCATTGAATAACTGGGTGATATATTTTTTGCCCGCAGAAAAGCTTAGTTGGTTTGTGATGCTATTTTCTAAATGATGAGCCTCGTCAATAATCAAATAATAATATTCTGGAATGACCCGATTATTGACGGCAATATCTGCTAGGAGAAGAGCATGATTAACCACGATGACATGAGCAGTTTCGGCGGCATGTCGAGCCTGAGCAAAAAAACATCCTTCATGGGCACACTTATGATGTGGGCAAATATCGCTATTGGCATTTACTTGATTCCAAATTAGCTTTTCAGCAAAATCAGGCATAAACAATGAGCCTTTAGTTTGCATCTGCTCGACCCGCCATTGACAAACATAATTTCCTCGCCCTTTTAATGCAACCGCCTTAAAGTCAATATCAAGGATTTTCTTCAAGTCAGGGAGGTCTTTCTTTAAAATTTGGTCTTGCAAATTAATCGTATTGGTCGAAATTACAACCCGCATGCCATTCTGCACCGCCCAATAGATAGCAGGGATAAGATAGGCGATGGATTTGCCCGTGCCTGTACCAGCCTCAATTGCCACATGATGAGAATGATTAAAAGCTTTGGCTATACCACGCAACATCATAACTTGTTGAGGACGATGCTCAAATTGAGCAAAGTACTGTTGAAATTTACCATCGACTTCAAGCAAACTAGCCAATTGGTCAACATCGAGGCGTTTGGGTGGGATGATAGGATTTAAGGTTTTAGCCTCATCCCATCCTTGAAATATCCTTCGTTTGCGGGATGACTTTTCGGACAATTGTTGAGCCAACGCACTGACAGTATATTGCCCTCGTTCACGCGAAAGGTCAGTAAAAATGGGAGCTAATGTCCATTGGCTGTGGGTAGCAAGTTGAGCAACTTCTCTGATAATTCGCCCATCCAAACGGCGTGCTTGTTCGAGGAGAGCCTCAAACAGCCGATGAGCTACACGAGCATCATCTAATGCCCGATGTGTAGCAGGTTCTTCAATGTTGAGAAGAGTAGCCAACGCACCTAAGCTATAACGACCTGCATGTGGCAACAAGATACTTGCTATCTCAAAAGTATCAATGCTTGCGTTATGATAAAATAATCCTCTATTGCGAAGAAACCCCAAATCAAATTTGATGTAATGTCCAATTATGGGATTATCCTTTACAAAACTGCGTAACTCTTCCTCAATTTCTGGAAACGTGGGAGCATGAGCCACATCTATCGGCTTAATCCCTGTCAATTGCTGTATCTGAGAAGGAATATGGCGGTTTGGATTAACAAAGGTTTGATATTCATCTAAAACCCGTGACCCTCGAAACCGAATCGCCCCAACCTCAATAATTTTATCTGTTTTTGGGTCTAAGCCCGTTGTTTCTAAATCTAATGATACATAAATTCTTGCCATGCAAGTATCCAATCTTGTTCAAACAAATCAATTTTTGTTTAGTATAAACCTTTTCTAATGTTGAGGCAAATTTTGTACAGCATGCTATTCATGCATCCCAAAGTGCTTTTTGAATAATTCCTGCGAAAGTTTTAAGCCATCTTCTGTCATGATAACTGATTTGGATTTGCTTTTTGGATTAGAGATATATCCTTTTTCATAAAGACTATCCAAAATATTCCAATCAAGATTTTTCCAGGCTCTATGGCAAAATTCGTCCTCATAAGCAGTAAGGGATAAAAGTGCTAGAGCTACTTCATCTACTTTATCCTTATCATATTTCATGTTTCCTCCTAACATGTATCACAGGTATTTTGCCTATGATTATGTGTTACTTCTTTGTTACCTGTTTCTCACATTCGGCAAAAATGTAATCCAAAATGCCTAAGACTTTAGCGGGGTCACTAATTGAGTATGACAATAAATTTTTGGTGAATACATCTTTCTCTAGTTTGCCAAATTCCCAAAACATGCCTGTACAGACAATGCCATAAACGATTATGTTATCATCATTTAATTTCTGACAAGCAAGCATAGCAGCCAAACATTGTCCCCAGCCTTCATCAAAATCTTGTCGTTTTGCCTCAATCACAGCTAAAAGTGGCATGGCAAATAAGGTGTTAATAATTCCTTCTTGAAAAGCTGAAATAAAATAATCAGGTTCTCCTGATAAATCATCATCATACCTGAGTGTTTGTCCTGTCCAAACTTTTAATTTGCGGTGACTTCGCCAGGCTAAACGCATAAAAGGAGCTATCAGGTTCTCTCGATAAAACAATTCACTTTCTTGAATACCTTGCATTTCCAAAGAAAAATGAATTTCATCTAAAAACCAATCTGGAGGAGCAATACTTTCTGAAGACAAAAACAAAACTTGGTTTATGTATAACGGATATTTTTTTACTACATCTGCAATCTTTTTGAACTGACTAAATGCTATAGAAACCTCCTGTTTTTGAGACCATTATCCCGTGTGAGTGGGAACGCTCATCTTAATCTTTTACGAGAAAAGTCCTTGTGTGTAGTCATTTTCCAACGCAAAAGACCATGTTGCCTGCACACATGGTTATTCTAGCACCAATATGAAAAATATTCAAATTGAATTATTTTTCTCGTTTTTTCCTACGACTTGTTCCTTGTTAGAACTCCCCTAAATTAAAAATGACAAAAGAGCATTATTGCAATTGAATCCAAAAACATGTAAACTATAAATTTAGGAGGACATTGTGAAAATATATCTACAAGAAAAAATTGGTAATCCAGACCTGTTTACAGGTCGTAAAAAAGAATTGACATATTTCTTAAAATGGATGAACCGCAGTAAACGGTATATCGCAAAAAGCACCGCGATTCTGTCACGACGTAAAACGGGCAAATCCGCACTCATGCAACGGTTGTATAATATCACCTTTCATAACAATGATGGGGTGATTCCCTTTTATTTCGAGATAAAGGAACATAAGCAGTGGCTAGGCGATTTCGCTCTTGATTTTTTTAAGGCTTTTCTACTTCAATATTTTGCGTTCAAAACTCGCCATGCAGAGTATATTGACCTTGATGAATTATCTCTTGAACAGGCTACTGAAATTGCTGGCTCTCTTAATTTAGATTATCTAGTACAGCTAATCAATAATGCTAAACCACTTGTTCGGGATGAAAAATCAGCCCGTTTGTGGAATTTGATACGAGATATGCCACGCAGATTAGCTTACCGCTATGATGAACCGATTGTACAGATGATTGACGAATTTCAGTACATCAACCGTTTCATCTACCGCGATAAAGCCTGCACTGATTGTCTTGATGCCCTAGCTGGTAGTTATCTGCACACCATTGAATATACTCATTCACCTATGCTGATATCGGGTAGTTGGGTCGGTTGGCTCATGCAAGACTTACAAACCTTATTGCCCGGGCGGGTGAATTACTATAGCATGCACCACCTCCCTGAAAATGAAGCGATTGAGATGATTTATCGCTATTCTCAAATTGAAAAAGTGCCCGTGACAGAGGAAACAGCCTATCTCATTGCCAACTTAACTGAAGGCAACCCGTTTTATGTTAGTGGTTTGTTTCAGTCTCAGTATCATGACAAGGATTTTACATCTGAATCATGTATCTTGAAAACCCTAGATTTTGAGATGTTTGATATAGGTGGCAACATTCGAGGCACATGGTTGGAATATATCGATTCTGCTTTTCCCCGAATCAATGAAAGATATGCCAAAGATATTGTGTTATATCTCTCTAAACATCGTGACAGTCTAATTACTCGGAATAAGCTAAAGAAAGCCTTGAATCTAAACATGCCTGATATTGAATTAGACAAAAAACTAAAAGCTTTGTTCCAAAGTGATATTATCGAAAAAGGATATCCTCAAATCTACAAAGGTGTTCAGGACAATATCTTTGATAAGATATTTCGCCATGAATATGGCAAAGATATTGACGAGTTTTTTGTTGAAACGATACATGATGAATATAAAATCTTATTTGAGGAATTGCACAAAAAGTATAAAAGCCTGCGAGGTGAGCATAACCATTATAAAGGTATGTACGCCGAATTTATGTTGATTCAACATCTCCGTGTAACGGCACATCGAAACAATAAGCAGTATCAGACAATGATGGAAAATCTACTTGATGGATTCCAGTTTGTCGAATATAAATCAGTGTTGGGTTATCATTCGCCGCCATTGCATGAACCTGCCTTTCAGATTGATGTTTTTGCACGGGCAAAACCCGACCAAATTTCGCTGATAGGCGAAGTGAAACATCGACAAACGACTAAGTTCTCCTTGAAAGAGACAAAACAATTTCAGGAAAATGCCGTCAAGTTAAGCGACATGGAACAAATTGAAACCTATCAACTCTTTATTTTCTCATCTGCTGGCTTTTATGATGATGTGTTGCCGTATTTTCGAGAGAATGATATTGCATGGAGTGATGATGCTAGATGGTTGGAACAGTTAGCATAACTTTGAAAGTAATTATTTCACTCCCCTTCGTTAGTAGACCCCACCCCAGACCCCTATCCATAATGGGGAGGCTGGGTTGGGGTGAAAAGTTTTAATCATCGTCATTCTTGTCATCAGACACGAAAACTGACAAAATACCCGTGACAATGCTAATAACTAAACTGGCAAAAAAGGCGTACCAAAAGCCTTTAATATCAAACGTCGGTATGAACCATGCTGTTAGTAATAACATCATAGTATTGACAATTAGCGTAAAAAGCCCTAGCGTTAGAATGACAAACGGGCAGGTCAGCAACATTATAACGGGACGCACAAGAGCATTAACCAAACCCAATACCACCGCGATGAGTAGGTATGTTTCTACACCACCATGCACTGCAATACCTGGCATGATTGAGGTTGTTATCCAAATAGCAACGGCAGAAATAACCCACCGTATAATTAATTTTACCATAATTATCCTCCTAATTTTTACCTATAAACTAGAAATTTGTGAGAGACCGCAATGTTTTTCCATTCTCTTTCATGTGTATCAATATTTTGAAAACTATTAAATAGTTTGTCAAGCATTTGATTTCCTCTTGAAATTCATGTAGGATAGGTATCTTGTCTGTCACGTTTGCTAAAACTATAATATTTTATCACATCACTTGAAAATTGCCAAATAGATACATTCGTAATTATCCACTTCCCCCTCCTGGTCTGTTCAATGCTAGTTGTAGGGGCGTATGGCTTACGCCCTTACTTGCTTTGACATGAAAAAGCTTCTGTGGTTAAGACCTGACAGGTTTTTAAAAACCTGTCAGGTCTGATAATTACCACCTCAGAATCCCTATCTCAATGTAGGCTATCCTATTGAGATAGAGTTTGTAAGGTTTGCATACTAAAAATTGCCGCCGCCGCCAGCCGCTTGATAATAAATCATTCTAGGCTCTGCCTGCCTTCCAGTTTCTTTATAAGGATCAAGACAGACTATCCTAACTGTCCATTTAAGCTCACCATATTCTTGATACTTCAAACTAACACCACTAATGGCATGTTTGTTTCCAATCTCATTTGCATCGTACAAGCCAGGACCGTTATAAATCGCTACTTCAAAAGTGTATCCATGAGGTAAATCGGACCCACTCCACTCCCATTCAAAAGTAACAAGGTCTTCGCCGCTAACACCATGTCCATCAGTTGGTGCTAACAAAGTAATTTCTCCAGGTGGTGCTATACAAGTACCAGGTGAGTTGGATGGAGGCATCGTATTGGTAGCTACAACGGCTGTAGACGTACTGGTAGCCGCTAATGTACTTGTCGGAATTCGTGTATCAGTTGCTACAGGTGTCGGCGTAGACATATCATAAACAGTAATTGCTGCTGGTACTTCCGTAGGCGGTTGAATTGTATTCGTTTGAGATATATCCGAACCACCACCAAACATACTACTCACGCCAAAAATAACTCCTATCAATAACACAATCCCAATCACCCCAAGCACCAGCGGCTGTTTATACCA
>NBMH01000109.1 GCA_002084875.1 Anaerolineaceae bacterium 4572_78
TTTGTATTCGACTTGTTGTTGAACAGTAAGCCCTTTTTCGGTTAGGGCAATAGCTAAGGCTTTCTCCCAATGTTCTTCTTTAATTTCCAGGTAGCACAAAGTGTTATAAACATCGTAGATGGTACCTTGTATGGCATAACTGAGCTCGGGATAGATGAGTTGGGGCATAGTTGGTTGGGGATATGACCGCCAATTTTGGAGGGACGCGAATTTGCTTGGGGAATTGGCGTTCTTCTCCAATTCGCGGTTATATTCGGTGCTGTCATATTGCTTGGGGAATTGGCGTTCTTCTCCAATTCGCGGTTATATTCGGTGCTGTCATATTCGTTGCGGTCATATTGGGTTTGAGTTTGGGTGATGGTGGTCATGGTGTTAGTCCTTTGTGAGTTGATTAATTTGTTGGATGGAAAGTTCGGTATATTTGCTGATGATATTGTTTTTGCCATGTGCCTTTCGTAATCCACTTCATCCAGTAAGTCAGCTCGGTCTTGTGGTGACAAGCCGTCATCTTCAATTATGGTGGCTGCTCTGTGGATAACATCTCGCTCAATATTTACTTGCGGGTCACGTGGGTTATCTATGCTTTCTAATACCAATTGCATCCAATCCGCTACACCAGATGGGGTATGCTTATTTTTGTAGTATGGATTGAGGAAATACAGTTTATGGTTGTAGAATGTGAGTGATTCACCTTGATTTGTTTGTGAGTCAAGGCAGGTGGTGATGATGTCATGTTGATACATTTCATCACGTACTCGTCGCGGGAGCCAAACAATGGTGTACACAGTGCGGCTTAGTTTGTAATCCCGATAGCTTTTTGCCAATTCTAAGATAGCCGCCATAAAATAATGTAGAAAACGGTCAGGATGATAATCATACTTAATTCGCTGCATTTCCACAATCAAACGATGTTTAGGGTCATCAGCGAAAATATCAAAGGCGATGTCAATGTTGCCGATAGCAGGCTCAAATCGCTTTTCTACTTCAATCTTTTCAGGTTCGATTTCAATACCAATCAGGTCCTTGACAAATGCCTGTAGGATTTCTCGTTCTTGAAATAGTTTTTTGAAGATGGTACCGTTACTTAAGGGAGCTAAAAACATATTGTCCTCCGAATACTGCACTAAACCATAATTATTATGGTATAATAGCATTATTGTTATGAATTGGCAAAATTGATGTTAAAGAATTTAGAATAGATAGATATGACTGCCAATTTTGGATGGAGGCGAATTTGCTTGATAAATTAGCGTCCTTCTCCAATTCGCGGTCATATTCGGGGCGGTCATATTTGCAGTTATATTGGGTTGAATGTGTTGTAAATTTGGTATAATTATGAGTGGTCATGATTAGTTCCTTTGATTATTTATATGGAACAATATTTGGTCTATTCACCTAAAAATACGCCCATAGAGAATTTTTCATGTAATTACGCATAATGAGAAAATATATCTTGGGACGATGAGATTTTTCAGCAAGATGAAACTTATCAAAAATTATGCTTTGGGGGATGTAAAAGTGTTGAATATGGAACGTTTTTTCAATACAGCTGGTCCTGTTAATGAAAAATGGCATTATTGTGTGCCGCCATTAACCCAATTAGACATAAAAAATTCGTTCTTTTCCTCGATTCGCTATAGTGTTGGTTTCCTTCATGATTCCAAACCAACCAAATCCGTAATAATTTCTTTCAACACCTTCAAAATACAAAAAATCTCAAAAATATCCTCACGGGTAGCTAGGTGTCCCATGCTGATGGTGTATGACTTGCCTTCCAAGACCATGAAATACCAAACATTACCAATGACATGACAACCATAAATCGGGTGCTTGTGTTCGTTAATTTCTTGAGCGACTAGCATGGGTGCCAGGCATTGTCCAGCCGGGTCACCTTCAGGGTCTTTGAAACGCTTATATTCTTGGAAACAAAAATATGGCTTTTCAGGTAAACGAAATCCACTGGCAATCATACCATCAGGTTTGCCACTCATTTCAATGCCATCCACCATGCCTCCAAATTTTCGTTCTCCAAAAAGATTAAATTTATTAGTGGTATAATCTACTAGGGCAAATACGGGTCCGATGAAATTCTGCATGAGTTCGGCTTCATTCCAATCATGAACATTTAAAATGAGTTTGTATTGCAATTTTGATAATACCAGTTTTTCCCAATCAAGTATATCGGCTTGACCATCTAACCAACTATGTAATGTGTCACTTTTTGCTAATGAATCTGGGATTAAGCCAAATTTTTCTTCCAATAAGACTAGTGTACAATCTCGAAAATTTAGCATGTTTCCTCCTTAAACTGAAAATATCAAAACCATTGAGTTACCGACGCATGAACTCAGCAATTTTTGGCAAAACATCTACTACATTTCGTTGGATAACCACATCAGCTTTAGAACCAATGTAAGTATCTTGTAGATTTACTACGATTATTTTCTTACCATGTAAAACAACGCGATGTGGCATTTCAGAAATTGGCGAAACTTCAAGTGATGAACCAGCAACAAGTATCAAGTCGGCTTCGTCAACAGCCTTTTCAGCTTCAATCATCACTTGGGCAGGGAGCATCTCACCGAACAAGACAACGTTTGGTTTTAGGCTACCAGAACCACATTTGCTACATTTTGGTATGCTACCATCAATTGCGCAGTTGATTTCTCGAATATGACCATGCACCTCTAACACGTTTTTGCTCCCGGCTACTTGATGCAAATTATCAATATTTTGGGTGATAACAGCATCAATGTATCCTTTTGATTCCAATTCAGCCAAAGCAATATGAGCAGAATTTGGTTTTGCATCCAATATTTTTTGTACTAATGGTCTAACCCACTCATAGAAACGATTTGGATTTTGGTGAAATGCTCCAATCGAAGCCACTTCCATTGGGTTAAATTTTTTCCACAAGCCCGACCCCGCACTACGAAAATCGGGAATACCTGAAGGGGTGCTAATTCCTGCCCCTGTTAAAACTACTACCTTTTTGGCATGTTTAATAAGATTAGTTGCTTTTTGGATTTGTTCTTCAAAATTCATTATTTATTTATTCCTTTGACAAAGCTTGCTTTGTCACTCCATTTACTCACCAATAACTTCAGCCAATGCCTTTAATTGTTGATTAAAAGGGTTTTCGGTTTGAAGTTCAAAGGCAGGTGTCCGTTTTTGTAAAGATTGATATGCTAATTTAGACATAGGAGGTAAAATGGCTAAAACATTTACATCCAATGTATCTTGAACATTATCTTTCGTATAAGGGTGGCGTGCCTGGCTTTGGTTGACCAATATTATGCCGATTTTATCTCTGTCCAATTCAAGGATATTCAAGTATTGTAACATATTTTGTCCCAGCTCCATTGCCAGTCGATTTGGAGCAAGTACTAAACATACTTGATTACATACCTGAAGAATATCATCTGTTGATTTAAAAACAGTGCATCCTAAATCAGCTAGGACAAATTCGCCCAGCTCGGCACAAGACTTCAAAATTACTTTAGCATGGTTAGAATTAATCGGTTGATGTTGCATCTGAACACCGCGAATTGAAGGTAGTATTTGTAGTTTCTGCTTATAGGGCATAAGAGTATTTTTCAAGGTGTCTTTTGTAATGGCATTTGCAGGTTCTCTTAGCATGTTACGTAGACTGTTATCGTTAATTTGTCCAAAATATTGACAAACACTTGCTCCCATTGGTTGAAAATCGGCTAAGATAACACGCTTGCCGATTGACTGAATTGCCATGCCCAAGTTTGTTACCAAAGTTGTTACCCCGACACCTCCCTTTACTCCTAAAAAGCCAATAATTTTTGACTTTTTGCGTTTAACTTTCCCAGCAGTTGGAGCACGCCGAACCAAATGAGCTTTGATACGAGCAATCAGTTCAGCTGGCATGACAGGTTTGGTAACATAATCATTAACCCCAACTTCAAACCCTTTTACCTTATCTGCCACTTGCGATTTTGCCGTCAACATAATGATGGGAATGTTAGCCGTCTCTGGATTGCTACGAATGCGTTTTGTTACCTCGTAGCCGTCCATTCTAGGCATCATCAAATCTGATACCACTAGATCAGGCATTTGAGCTTTTAATTTTTTCAAACCATCAAACCCATTTTGTGCAATCACAACCTCAAAGCCTGCTTTATGCAAGGTATAACCCAACAGCTTCAAGGCATTAATATCATCATCAATTACTAATATTTTTGTCATTTGATTGTATTTTGCTACTCCTAGAAATTCAACTTTTTGGAGAAATTGAACTTCTAACTATATTTTTCGCTACTCCTTATTCTGTAGCGGGAGTTGGATATAGAATGTACTTCCTGTATCAAGTTCACTCTTTACAAAAAATTTACCATTATGTTTATGTACGATATATTGTGCCAGATATAATCCCAGTCCACTCCCTCCAACAATGCGGGTGCTATGGGAAGCTATCTGATAGAATTTATCAAAGACTTTAGTTAATTCGTTTTCAGCTATACCAATGCCCGTATCGGAAACAGCTATGACAATACTATTGTCCTTACGTTCAGCCGTGACAGTAACCCGTCCACCACTATCAGTAAAGTTAATAGCATTATCAATCACATGTGTAATAACCTGCTCCATCCGTTGAGCATCAACCACAATAATTGGCATAGAAGGAGGTAATTTTACAGTTAATGATAAGTCCGCCTGTTGAATACGGGGGTGAAGTTTACGAAGTGTCTTTTTTATTACCCGAATAATCTGCACAGGAGCGGTTTCTAATTCTAAAAGCCCAGCCGCCACTTTATTGGCTTCGATGAGAAGTCGAACCATATCAGCTAAACGATTTGCCTCTGTATCCATGATTTGCAAAAATTCTTGTTGCATTTCAGGCTCAGGCACTTCACCATCAAGAAGCAGTCGTAAAAAGCCTTGAATGGTAAAGAGCGGTGTATTTAGTTCATGCGATACAGTTGATACAAACTCATCTTTGATAGATTCGAGTTGCTTTTCTTTTGTTATATCATATACAACACGTACTTCACCGATAGACTTATCATCTTCGTCGCTGACTTTGGTCGAAAATACGCGCAAGGTAGTTGATTTTTGGTCAGGCATCGTTACTTCCCTAACCTTGACACCCGGACGCACTTCAATTGTGGCGGGAGCACAAATTTCTCCTAAACGAGGGTCTAGGATGTCACTATCAGCATGTTGTCCAATGATATTTGCCATGTCTATATTTAACATTATAGCTAAGGCAGGATTAACTTCGACAATGTCTCGACTGCTATTCAGCATAAGTAACCCCCCTGGCATGTGTTCAATAATGGCACTGGTACGTTGTTTTTCGGATAAAATCTGATTGAACAGTTTTACATTCTCAATAGAAATAGCAATTTGCGTAGCCATGATGGATAACAACTGTTCTTGTGATGTACCAAAAGCATACGGGCGAGAGTCATCCATATTGAGAGCCCCAATCACGCGACCCTGATACATCATTGGTACAACAATGAGCGAACGAACCGCCGTATCAAAAAAAAGAAAATCAGTTTGGTATGTATCAGGAATATAGATGGCACGCTGTTCAGCAACGGCTGTACCCGCCACTCCTTCGCCAACCTTAAATCTAACTGTCTTTTTCAGACGGTCTTTCATACCACAAGCGGCTTTAATTTCTAAATATTCACCCGTTTCATCAAGTAGGAAAAGGATACATGCTCGACGGTCAAGTACCTTTTGCAAAGTTACAACGATATTGTTAAGTAATTCATCCAAATCTAAAGTCATGCCCATTTTCATAGAAAGTGTGTACAGTGCAGACACTTCCTTCAGTCGTTGCTTAGTCTCATTGAACAATTCTGCTCGTTCGATAGCGATTGTAGCCTGATTTGCTAAGGCTTGAGCAAGATGAATGTCATCACTGGTAAAAAACCTCTCTTCGGCATGGTCATACAATTCTAAGATGCCCATTTTTTGACCATGTGTCTCCAAAGGTAAAGCTAACAAGGTTGTCCAACCATGTTTTTGCCAATACGTACCAAAACGATTATTATTATCGGAGTCTTGTTTGCTATGAATCACGAGAGGACGCATGCTTTTCAATACTTGTTGGCTAATCGGGTCTTGGTCAAGAGGAATTGCCTTATTTAGGTATCGCCAACTTCGAGCAGAAGGGTGAGGCGGATGTGGGACATGTTCAAAAATAGAAGTGATGGTTTTACTTTCCTCACTCCAACGTGAGATAACACATGCACTTGCTCTGATATAATCTGCAATTTTTAGGGCGACCAATTCGGTCACGCGTTCTACATCTAGGCTGGAGCCAAAAATGTTATTTGCTTCTAGCAACACTTTCTGTTCATGGACACGCCGCCGAACAGCTTTTTGCAAACGAGCATTTTTCACAGCAATCATCAGTTGAGTAGCAACGGCTTCTATGGCAGTTATATCATGTGAACCAAACTGATTTTCTTGTGAATTGAAAACATGAAGAATACCAACCATCTTATTATTACGTAGCAGTGGCGTTGCTATCTCATGTTTTTGGCTACTAATTTGAGATGTACCT
The DNA here is from genome assembly GCA_002084875.1 of Anaerolineaceae bacterium 4572_78. Classification (GTDB taxonomy): domain Bacteria; phylum Chloroflexota; class Anaerolineae; order 4572-78; family 4572-78; genus 4572-78. Next base: position 6,551 of record NBMH01000109.1, read on the forward strand.
TTTACAACTACTTGTCGAATAATGCTAGAGCTAACTCTAATTTTTTTGCGGTAGGTTTCAATGTCCTTTTCAGAAGGTGTTTTCCCACCTATTATGCAAGTTTGCAACTCAGGGGCATGGTTTGCACCTTTAATTGAAAAGACATTGACAAAATGATACTTGAATAATTTTGAAACAAGTACCAAGCCCTCTTTTACTATTTTGTCAGGGTTAGCAATTATCATTAATTTTTGACTTAATTCCGTAATGGCTTTAAGTTCGGGTAGGTATACAGGTCCTATGTTGGCTAGAATTTTATTTTGTGCCTTAAACAGAAATATTAATAAGTCGTTTTCTTGTTCGGAAAGTTCCGACAACATAACATTAAATAATATAGCTATGTCAACTACTGAAAGAAAAAATGGTGGCAGTTTGTTCGTTTCTGCAACAGCTTGTTGCATAATTTCAATCCAAATATCCACACTAATTGGGATAGATAATTTCCCAATTGCCATTTCTAAAGATGGTTTTATTTTTTTTAACCAGTTCCTAAATCTATTATTGATAGGGGTGATATTATTTTTACTCAATGGAGTAACCTTTTGTTAAAAATTTGAACAAAGTTATGGTATCATAAATATGTAGGCAGTGCAAAATCTTTTAGGAAAAATTAAAAATAACGAAATGCAGTTAGAAATTTCATTTTGGGAAAATTGAATTTCTAACTGAAATACATATAAATTTAATAGGTAGGTGTTATGTTATCACAATTAGTGCGAAAACACAGCAAAATAATTTTAGAACCCATTGCCCGATTTATTAGTTGGACAGGCTTCTCTCCTAATTTTATCACAGTTATCGGTTTTTTGCTAACTGTGGGAGTAGCGATTGTTCTTGCCAGCGGATATTTCCAAATTGGTGGAATATTGATAATCATTGCCGCTGCTTTTGATGCCCTTGATGGCACGTTAGCCCGTATGATTGGACGCACCAGCAAGTTTGGTGCATTTTTAGATTCTACCCTTGACCGATTTTCTGAAGCGGTTATATTTTTTGGTATTCTTGTTCACTTGTCATTTCTACAGCCTTACATGTTCGAGACACAGATACAATTGCTTTTAATTTATGCTACAATGGTTGGTTCACTCATGGTAAGTTATACTCGGGCTCGTGCCGAAGGGATTGGTATATCTCCAAAAGACGGAATCCTCACCCGATTTGAGCGTGTAACCCTATTGATAATTGGCTTAGTGTTATACCCACTTACAAACAAAATGTCGCTTGCTGTTGTGTTGTGTATCATGGCAATTTTTACCAATGTTACAGCTGTACAGCGTATGTTAATCGTAAGGAAGCTAACTCGAAGCGACAAGGAAAGCCAAACTGAAACTTAGTTATACTCGCGAAGGTCACAAAGTAACATTTTGGACCCAGACATGACAGATTTTTAGAGACCTGTCATGTCTTTATGAAAATATTACTTTTATGGAGCGACAAAGCTTGCTTTTTCATGTCAAAGCAAGCTTTGTCGCTTAAACTTGCAATATCGTTTTAATGCGATTAAACTATTTTAATACACAGGCATTTTGCCTGTAGTAAATGTAACATTTTGTAATTATTCACTCCCCCTCGTTAGTAAACCCCACCATAACCCCTCTCCTTAGTAGGGGAAGGGTTATGGTGGGGGGTGAACGGTTACAACATTTTTCTAAAGGAGCAACACAAATTTATTATGACGGATACTTATAATCCACATGAAATTGAACGGCGTTGGCAGAAACGCTGGCATGATGATAAACTCTATCGTTCTACGGTAGATTGGAATAAACCCAAATATTATGCCGTAACCATGTTACCCTATCCGAGTGGCGATTTGCACATCGGACATTGGTTTGTCAAAACATCTTCCGATGCCCATGCTCGTTATAAGCGGATGAAAGGCTACAATGTTTTGTTTCCTATGGGGTTTGATGCCTTTGGATTGCCTGCTGAAAATGCGGCGGTTCAACGAAATATTCATCCAATGAAGTGGACGCAGGCAAATATCGAACGCATGCGAAAGCAATTGCGTAGCATGGGAGCGATGTTCGATTGGGAACGCGAAGCAATCAGTTGCGACCCATCTTATTATCGTTGGACTGAATGGTTTTTCAAGAAATTTTATGAAAATGGGCTGGCATATCGCGGCGAGTCTCTGGTCAATTGGTCGCCGACATTGCAGACAGTGCTTGCCAATGAGCAGGTCATTGATGGTAAGGATGAACGAACAGACCAACCTGTCATTCAGAAGATGATGACTCAATGGTTCTTTCGTATTACCAAGTATGCTGAAGAAATGCTCGGTTTTGACAACATAGACTGGCCTGACCCAGTAAAAGCAATGCAAATCAATTGGATTGGGCGGAGTGAGGGTGCCGATGTCGTTTTCAAAACCAAGCATGGCGACCCGATTGAAATTTACACTACTCGCCCCGATACATTGTGGGGAGCAACATTCATGGTTCTAGCTCCCGAACATCCCTTAGTTCAAAAATTGACTATTGAAGAACATCGAGCCGAAGTCGAAGCCTATATCGCTCAAACTGCTAAGGCTACGGAAATTGAACGAGCATCTGAAAGTCGTGAAAAAACGGGAGTTTTTACTGGTGAGTATGCCATTAATCCTGTTAATAACAAGCGTATTCCTGTTTGGATTGCCGATTATGTCATGATAACTTATGGCAGTGGAGCAATCATGGCTGTGCCTGCCCATGACCAGCGTGACTTTGAATTTGCCCGCAAGTTTGGTTTAGAAATTCGTCCCGTCATTCAACCCGAAGGAATAATACTTGATGGCGAAACTATGACAGAGAGTTATGTCGGAGCAGGATTCATGATTAACAGTGACCACTTTAACGGCACATTCGCCGATGAAGAAAAAGGTCGCAAAAATCCCGCCATTGATGCTGTGATTGTCTGGCTCGAGGAAAAAGGATTTGGCAAAGAAAGTATTAATTATCGATTGCGTGATTGGCTTGTCAGTCGACAACGCTACTGGGGGGCACCTATTCCGATTTTGTACAAAGATGATGGATGATGTCGAATTTATGCCGACAGGTCAAAGCCCGCTTCAATTTCATGAGGGTTTCAAAAATGCCATCGCCAGCGATGGTTCGTCGGCTAAACGAGAGACTGATACGATGGATACATTTGTTTGTTCGTCATGGTATCAATATCGTTATCTCAGCCCCAATTACGAAAAGGCACCCTTTGACCCCGAAGAAGCAGCTTACTGGTTGCCTGTTGATAGCTATACTGGCGGAGCAGAACATGCCACATCACACTTGATGTATACTCGTTTTTTTACTAAGGCAATGCGGGATTTGGGCATATTCGATGATACTGTCGCCATTATGAAACAGCATGGACGTGATACTGAAAATATATTCGATGAACCCATGTTGATGCTCCACAATCAAGGGCAGATTTTAGGCGAGAAGATGTTGGGACATTTCATCTTGGCAGAAGGCGAAATGAAGGAAAAGAAATTTTTTGCCCGTAAAGTTACTGTCATAAACCCAGAAGATGCACCTTCTGATTTCGATGGTGTTATGGGTGAAATTGTGAGGCGTACCGAAAACATTTTGAGAATCATCACACCCCAATCCATCTCCTCTGAAGAGGACGAGCAAGAGGTGGGGTCGCAGGTAGTCGAGGTATTAGCCGATGCTGAAATTATCATTCCCGATATTCAAGGTAAATGCAATGTCAATCAACTTAAGCACCATCTTGATGTGCAACGCATGTCAAAGACAAAAGGGAACACCATCAACCCTGATGAACAAGTCAAGAAAAATGGCACGGATACAGTTCGAGCCTACATCATGTTTGGTTTTGATTGGGAAAAAGGTGGACCTTGGAACAGTCAAGGTGTTAAGGGTCCACGACGACTTTTGGAGGATGTATGGTCGATTGTCCTCGAACCTGCCAAAGCAAGTTCTGTCGCTCCTGTCGAACCAAGTGCGGCAGATATTCGACAGTTACTCCGTAAAACACATCAAACGATTAAAGCATGCACATACAGCGTGGAAAACTTCCGATTTAATACCCTTGTTGCCGCTTTGATGAGTTTCCGTAATACGTTGAAGGAGGCAAAAAATACACATCTATTCGATAGTGAAGCCTGGCATGAAGCGATTAAAACGTTATTATTATTGATGGCTCCCATAACCCCACATATCACGGAAGAGTTGTGGCATCGTCAAGGGCATGAGTATAGCATCCACCAACAAGCCTGGCCCGAAGCCGATGAAGCTTTAGCAGCCGAAGATGAAATAACGATTGTGGTGCAGGTCAATGGCAAAGTGCGTGACAGGTTCACAGCCCCAGCCGATATTGATGTCAAAATTGCTATCACCCAAGCTAAGGAATTGGAACGCATTAAAAAGCTAATTGAAGACAAACGCCTTATAAAGGAAATTTATGTGCCACAAAAGTTGGTCAATTTGGTGGTGAAATAGACAAAGGCTCGCCGAATAGCAGTCTCAGTACGAGTTACCGTTTTCAATTCATGTGGTCGCACAATGGAGCGAAAAAGCTTGCTTTTTCATGTCAAAGCAAGTTTTGAACAGCCCTAATAGTAAGGGCGTATGGACATACGCCCCTACTAGCATTGAACAGTCCTATAGTCTGGGGTTATCGACAGGAACAAAGTACCTCGTAGGTGGCTACGGAAGCATACCAATGATAATTTGTTTTAACACCTTCAAAATGCGAAAAATATCAAAAATATCATCACGGGTGGCGACATAAGCAGTACTCATGACATATTCCCTGCCTTGCAAAAGCATGAAATACCAATCAGCTCCTACGACATAACAGCCATAAATAGCATGCTGATGTGCTCGCTCAACAAAAAGCGAATATTGCTTGCTCGAAGAGAAATCAATGGTGGCAAAAATAGGAGCAATGAAATGATATGACAACTCAAATTCATTCCAATGCTTGACATTAATATTAAGTTGTTTTCGTAATCCTTCAAGTGTTTTCTTTTCAAAACCGCTTATTTCCATGCTTTGATTAAGCCAAGCATCTAACGCTGATGACTCAAAAATCTCATCCAAAGCAAACATGTCATCCAATAATTCCAAGCTACACTCGCTAAAATTTAATGCTGTTTTTCCCATGATTATTCCTTGTTGATTTTAATATTAAAGCAAAATAAAATGACTTATATCTGCACCACGACAATGGTTATATCATCATGCAAGTCGCGTTCACCAACGAAATGTATGACCTCATCTCTTATATGCTGAAGCATTGCTTCTGCATTAGCGATTGGACCAGATTTGACTATTTGCTCAAGCCGATTAAAGCCGAACATGGTGTTTTTAGTGTCATGGGCTTCAATGACTCCATCACTGGTTCCTAGTCCCATACCCAATGGCACTCCGCCGATTTCAACCCATTCTGCGGAACCATCCTGCCATTTAATAATCGGCATGGCACATCCAGCATTAACCATTCGTGCTGTGCCGCCCTGTGAATTTTGTTCGATTTCCACGTAACATAAAGCACAATTTTGACCATGCGGTTGGGCATACGGTTTGATTGCATTATCTAAATAAACTAAGCGTTCAGCAGGAGAAAATGCATGAGAAAAGGCGGCATCTAATTGGGATAAACTAGCTGCCATGAGCAGTGCCGCCGAAACTCCCTTGCCTGAAATATCACCCACTGCCAAGCCAAATCGTCCATCATCAAAGGCATGGTAATCATAAAAA
>NBMH01000110.1 GCA_002084875.1 Anaerolineaceae bacterium 4572_78
CAGGTATTACCGCGTAATTGTTTAAGAATTTTTTCGGGTGCTGGAATATTGGGCTGATTTTTCTTTAGTAAAGTATGCAAGCCTTTAGCCGGTTTTTTGCATAGCACCACAATTAAATCATCACCTCCAAACGGTAATGTCACTTCCATTGAGGGCAGTTTATAAGGAAATTGTTTTACAATTAGTGTGTCTTTATACTGAATTAATGGATACAAAAATTGTAATTCCCCATTTCCTGCTAGGTTAAATAAAGTTAATGCGTTTAAGTTTGTGTCACTGGGGGCAATGCTAAATTGCTGTACTTCTCCTTCTTTATAGCTTTTATCCCCGTCATGCAAAGTGATTTTAATCGGTTTAAGGCGCATATCAAATTGTGTTTCTAAAATCTTCAATAAACGTTCTTTATCTATGACTCGTTGCCAAAGGTTCAACGCGTCGCTTGGCAAAGTGGTAATCACTTTGTCGCCAGTGTTGTTAAATACTTCAGTGTACCGATTTTTGCCAACAAAGCGTAAATCAAAAGTCTGGAATTGGTTGACATAGCGAACATTTTTTAATCCGCTAGGCACACGAGCATTTTCGACAATAATAGCAATGTCAGCTACTTTGGGTTTTAAGGGTGGTGGTTCAAAAGTGGCTTTAGGGAGGCTCACTACAGATTTTGTATCAGAACGTGGCAACAGTTTGGGAATTTGCAGATTATTCGTTTTGGTGCGGACTTTTTCTGTTAAAAAACGTTCTAGTTCATTACGTTCTAAATACCCATTTTTATTTCCATCCGCTTTACCATGCAAGGCTTCAGCAAAATACCAACTTAAAGCACCATGCCATTTATTGTCTAATAGCTTTTCTTCTCGCACCTGTAAAATATCATTATCAACGGCTGTAATCATGGTGACATGTTCTGGAAATCTATCTTCATCACTTTCTGTTGGCAGCGTGGGAAGTGGTAAAGTTAAATTCCAAAATCCACCACTACGAACCCGCCCTAACGGTTTGGCTGCCATAGAACGTTTTAAGCCGCTTGAGTGACAGGCATCTACGATAAGTAATATGTTATAGAATCCAGCCCTATTAAGGAGTCCACGTAGTTCATCATCGGTGATGCGCCCTTGATTAGGGTGATTGGGGTTAAAGTCATGGAACATCAGGGTTTCGTCTTTATTATCTATTTCATCATCTAAGGGCTTTGTATCCGGTTGCTGCCCACCGTGTCCAGCAAAAGTCACTATCAGGGTGTCCCCCGGTTTGGCTTGTTCTAACATATCTTTCCAAGCATCAATAAAAGCGAAGCGAGTTGCCTTGGCATCCAATAATACCCGTCTTTCCGGCAATTGCACTTGAGCATCATGCAAAGCATCTCTTAATAGTTTGGCATCATTAACGGCTCCTTCTAGGTTTGTTAACTTTTTTAATTCATTAGCGTGTTTATATTGATTGATTCCCACGACTAAAGCATGTTGGGCAGCTAAGACGGGTATAGTCCATGCGAGAAGCAATAACGGCAAAAATCTGGTGAAATAAGTCATCGTTTATTCCTTTAAGCAAAGAGTTGAGGGTTTATAGGCTGGTACAAATATATCCACACAGATATTATGTTTTTAAGAACGGGCAACGCAGTTTCACAAGGGCAAACACGTCAGTTTGCCCCGACATGAACCTATTTTACGTATTGTAGAAAAAAGGTGGGGTTCGCTATCGCTCTACCCACCCTACGCTCGCTGGACGCTGGCGCGTCCTGACTGCGTTCCCACGCCTGCGCTCATCGTTATACATAAGTCAAAATGTAGGGTGGGCAACGTGTTTTGGGTGCAACGGCATCACCGCTCTCAGTCTTTTCGGTGGGCAAAAAAACACTTGCCCACCCTACGAAGAAAAAGCTATTTAAATCAAATAGTTAAATACTTATGTATAACGATGAGCGCCGGCGCGTGGGAACGAGAAAAGTATTAAAAGAACGATTTCAAGGTGGAATTACCACTCGCTTTTATGGCCAACCGTTAGCATAAACCACCGCCCCGGTTGCGGATAGGGGTGCGATACACTCCCGCCTTGGTAATACTTTTCGTCCAAGACGTTATATACCCGTCCATCCAAAAAGAAACCTTTCCAGAGGTCATTCCAACGAAAACCTGTATTGAAAAGAAGCACATCATCAACTTCATGATTCGGTTCCTCATCACGAAACTCAATATTTATGGGGGATAACTGTTCACCAATGTATCTAGCTGTCAGATTAAACCACAAATCATTGGAGACAGATTCAGGATTGACATCAAACAACTCAAACGGATTAACATTGAAAATCACGTTGGCACTCCAATTGGGTACATTATGTATTCTGTCTCCCGAAAAGGCATAATTTTCATCAGCATCAATTACGGCTTGGTAGGTTAGGTTAAATGCAACATTATAGGCTGTTTCCCTATAAGTTGTTTCATTTTCTATCCCCCACACTTTTAAAAAACCAGCATTCTGATATTGAGGAGATGCGTTTTTATTTCTCCAAATAAAATCAGAAAATTTATTGTAGAAAAAGTTAAAACTGCTAGTAATTTTCCCATCCGCTAATTTGATTGTGGGTGTTAATTGATAAGAGTCCATGTACTCAGGTTTAAGTGACTCCGTTCCCTGGTAATTTGGCAAAATATTATACCGATACCAATATGCTGCATCTACAAAAGCTCTAGAATAAGAAACCTTTAAATCAAACATTTCAACCGGTATCCATATCAGTGCGGCACGGGGAGAAATTTCGTCAACGCCTTCTCCTTTGTGACGCTCTTTTTTATCAAAACGCACACCAAAGTTCGCAATCCACTGTTCACTAAACCGATGTTTAATTTGGGTAAAAACAGAAGATATCCTCTCCTTCCCTGTATCCAGCAACTTGCCTCCCCTAGTATCCACAAACTCGGTCCACTCACCATCCACACCTCTGATATGCTCACTATCGTACAGTTCCATTCTATCTAATTGAGTACCTATCATCCATGTTGAATCTTGACCTCCAAGATTATAAGCACCATTTAATTGGACAATAAATCCCATCGCTCGTTCATACCAACCTCCGAAAGCATGCCCATTTTCTGAGGGATTACTAATGAAATGGGCATGAATTTCGTTTTCATCATAGTAAGTTTGAAGATGTAAATTTAAACTATTACCAAATCCCCTATCGTAATCAAGGCCTAAATGTGAGAATTGAGAACCTAAGCCTGGCCCCATACCACGTAATTTTCTATAATCAGCATAGTTGTAAGATTCACCTGTCGTATCACCTGCAGAAAAGGGTTCAATATATTTAGAATACCGCCGCGTAGCCAATAGCGTAAAATCACCAAACTCGTAATTTATTCCCACATCATACGATGCGGGATCATTAAAACCATCCAAAATGGCATGAGAATCTTCTGGTTCTCTGGAATAATCTTCTGCCTTTGGCACATTCACCGTTTCGCCATCACTTTGATAATAAGTTCCCCATAGCAGAAGATCGCTTTTGCCATTTTCAAACTCATTGCCATGGACGAAACTGAGTTTCCTTTGCCCGTAGTTACCAACACCAACACTGACTTCTGTTCCTCCCATGTCCGTGCCTTTTTTGGTAATGATGTTAATAACCGCAGTTAGAGCAATATTGCCGTACAAAGAAGAACCAGGCGCACGTAATACTTCTATGCATTCAATTTTCTCCAAACCAATACTATAATCTGGATTGGCTTCTGAGTAAGAACGCGAATTCAGACGATGACCATTTAACATAATCAACATTTTTTGTTGAGAAGAGCCATAAACACCCCGTCCTGCCACATTCACCTCATTGTGATCCTGCGAGAAAGTAATGCCCGGCACATAAGTAATCAAGACATCTTTGAGATTTCTTGCGCCGATGTCTTTCATCATTTGACTGGTAACGACTGTCACGGGAACAGGTACTTCACGAATGGGTTCCTTTTGCCCGGAGGCAATACCCACCTCTTGAATCCACCCAAATTCGTCATCGTAAACATGACCACAGGTGTCAGCAAAAGAACTCACGGCTGAAAACAGGAGTGTAACTCCAAAAATGACTATCAATTTCTTTAACATAATCAATTTCCTTTTTCTTAACACTTGTAATTGTGATAATTATTGCCTCAATTTGGCATTAATACTAATTTAGGATGGTAAAAAGAAGCGTTATTCATTAACTTACCCTTAACCCGAATCAAAAGTTTTTGTCCACCGTTGCTAGAAGCGGTAAAATAGCCAGTCGGAAGAAAAGTAAGCCATTCACCATCGCCAAAAACTATCATTCGAGCAACTTGCTTTTTGGTTTTGGTATCCCATAAAAAGATTCCGTCATTTCCCCCGGAGATAATGCGATGACCATCCTGCGAAAATTCCACGGCGTAAACATCATCAGAATGTCCTTCAAAAGTATGCAAATGACTGCCGCTCGCTGACCAAAGCCGCACCGTTTTATCCCGACTTCCAGATACAATGTTGCGCCCCTTTGGAGAGACATCCACTGAAGTGACTGACTTGGAATGCCCTTTAAAGGTCCGTAAAACTTTACTACTATGCACATTCCAAATCCGCACCTTGTTGTCAGAGTTTCCTGATAGGATCCGATAACCATCTGGAAAAAACTTGACGGAACGAAAATAGGAATATCCTTTAAATGTACGCAAAAGTCTGCTGCTATCCAAATCCCACAAACGCATTTTTTTATCCCGACTTCCCACTACTGCGCGATCACCTTGCGATGAAATAGCTATTGATAAAACCCAACCGCCTTTCTTAAATCGCCGCATCAACCTGCCATCTCTTTTCTCCCACAATTGCACACTCTTGTCATAACTTCCTGATAGAACGTAGCGACCATCAGGAGAAAAAATCACTGAACTCACCAAACCATTATGTCCTCGGTAGGTATCCAATAGTCTGCCCTGGTTCAAATCCCATCGCCGCACAGTTCGGTCCTTGCTTCCAGATAGCGCATATTTACCATCAGGTGAAAAACTGACAGAAGTCACCAAATCAGAATGTCCCCTGAAAGTATATACGAGTTTTCCACTGTGCAAATCCCACAAGCGTACAGTTTTATCCTGCCCTCCCGATAAAACGTAACGACCATCCGGTGAAAATGCCACTGAACTGATTTTCTGAATATCAACTTCTTCTTTGACACGCACTTCCATCAACGTTGTTTTGATACAACCAGGACCCGGACAACTATTACCAGGACCAGGACAATCAGGACCAGAACAAGGTTTTGGTTTTGAACGACATCCCCCAAAACAATAATTAACTCTTAATGAAGAATTAAAATAAGGTTGTTGCTGCCGATTACTTTCCTGTTTAATTGCCTTGCGTACTTGTCTAAACGTTTGTTCTATTTGCGTTTTCTGTTGTGCTGCTATTCTTAGTTCATTACTTAAATGTTTGACATATAAGCTATTATTTGTATTCCCATAATCTACAACCGTTTCATTTTCAGCAGTTGGATAGGCAATAAAAGAGCGGGAACTCTGAATTTTTGCTAATCCACCGCTACTACCTGGATAAGGATTATCACGGCTGGTATCTAAAATAATGATATTGACATCATTTCCAGCATTTTCCAATCTATCCAATAGCACCTGAACAGGAAAAGCTTTTTGTTTGACATTTCTACTATCCAAAATATTGGCATTATCAATGGGTAATAGATAATTTTTTTTCTTTCTGCCCTCAGTGATTTGCGTACCATGTCCACTGAAATAAAATAATCCGACACTGTTTTTCAGACTTTTTAAGCATTCAGCAAATTTCAGGGTAAAAAAATTGATTTGTTGATAATTGAGATTAAATTTGGGTGAAATCACTTTAAAGCCAATTTCCCTTAAAACTTTTGCCATCTCGGTGGCATCATTAACGGGGTGCTTAAGCGTTCCATTTTCATAGCGGCTGTTACCAATGATTAACGCGATTTGAACATCAGGCAAATTTCCAATATCTATCAAATCACACTTCGCGTAGAGAGATTGGATACTCAAAAGCAAACAACCCAGGATAAAAAAAGTCAGTCGTAATAAATAGTGTGTATGCATGATAGTGGATTGTAGCCTCAAAATAAATAGGAATCTAAACCTAAGTTTAGTAAAGCTAAGGTTTAGAATCCACAAACAAAATCAACATCCTCCAAAACAATACGTTTCTGCCAATGACGTATCATACCAAGGGTGTTGTGTGCCTCCACTTTCTTGTTTCACTGGCTCACGCACTTGCTTAAACACTTCTTCAACAGGTTTATGCTTAAATCGTCGCATTTGAACCATTAAGTGTTTAGTGTATAAACCATTACGTCTACCACCATCATCAGCCACCTCACCGTTATCTGCTGCAAAAGCAATCAGCGCCCCCAGCTTAGTTTCAGTGGGTGAAGGGGGAGGTATTCTTGTCAAACCACGCTTACGCTTAGTGGATTTATCACTATCTTCGTAAGGATTATCACGGCAAGCATCAGCAACAATGAGATTAACACCATTATTCACCGCTTCCATTTCTTCCAAAACGTCTTGTTTTACTTGGAAAGCTTTGCGTCTCAAATCGTGTTCCGTCTTAATTCTGCCATTATCAATGGGAATCAGGTAATTATTGTCTTTGCTTGAGCGAGCACCATGCCCTGAAAAATAAAATAGCCCTACCTTTTCTTCAACTGGCACTTGGGTGTCAGCCAAAAGTTGACGAAAATCACGGAGAGTTCTATTCATTCCTTGGCGATTGAGATTGGTTGCAAGAATCACATGAAAACCCATCTCATCTGCTAGGAGATGAGCCATATCAACCGCATCATTCTGGGAATTATTTAACGGTTCATGATCATATCCGCTATTACCTATCACCAAAGCTTTTTGGGAGCTAGTACGATCACCTAATTGCACAATTCCCCCTTCTTTAATAGGACCACAACCGCCGACTAATGACGCGACAACAAAAAACGTCAGTATTTTTTTCATAATAAATATCTCCTAATTCAAGTTAGAAAACAACTGCTGCTCACTAGCAGTATGATGACAACCCTATTTATTTCATGAAAACACCAC
>NBMH01000111.1 GCA_002084875.1 Anaerolineaceae bacterium 4572_78
ATCTTATACTGCATCGTTTTAGCAAACATCGTATCGGTAATACTGGTTGTTTGAGTATTAACTCCCCAAACTTCAATAGCACCTCGGTGTTCCTTTTCATTCACTGTATCACTGGTTTGCATCGTGAACGAACCAGTGATAGGTGCAGTATAATAACCATCTATCAGTTGTGTGTATGTTGGGCTTAATGTTGTTGTAATGGCACCACTACGGTCAATAGTAACCGCCACATCAGCTTGATTGATAAGGTCAAGCCGTTCTTGTACATCAACAAAAACGAGATTTGTAATTATCTTAGTTTTGGTAATGTAACCCACTATTACATTTTCAGTTACAGTAATAGCAGTCTGAATTTCCACAGGTATATTAGTAGTGGAACTCACTGATACTGTTACAGTAATTGTACTGCTATCAAACAAAATTTGTGTCACAGTAGCAAGCTTTGTAGCACTTACTGATGCGGTGGCATAAATTACTGGACCTTTATCTAAAATCGGGTCATTATCAATAACAATAGTACTACTAGTTAAAATACTTTCATTTCTTACATTCGTACTACTGATTGGGACAAGTCCCATTTCAGGAACGCTATATTCTTCAGTGCTAGTGACAAAACTTGAATACTTAATAATGGCATCATTTGGGGATGTACCAATAAGTTTTTCACAGGAAATATCACCTGTGATTTCAACCTTAACTCCTGTTTGTTCTAACAGACCTTTAACTTGACAAGCAGTATTAATGTTATGCCATATTTCTGCTTGTCCACCAACGACCACATCAGAAGGAAAAGGGTCTAAAACAACAAGAACTAAAGGCAAATAAATCTGATATTGAACAGTCTGTTCTACATCAACTGGATCAGATTTATCCGCATGTAGTTGAGGTGATTCCATCCCAAATGCAATTCCAGTAATAAACAAAAGCAAAATAACCAATGACACAATTTTCCAAATTATGTCAGATATATTATTCAACGTGAAACAGTTTTCAAAACCTTTCTTCTTCATTACACATCTCCTTTTAAAAAATAAACAAAAAATTAAAAATTTGTTGCAAAAAACAACCTCCAAACTTATAAATAAAAGCACCAATTAGACCCATGAGAAGAACGATTAGAGCATAGTAGGCTACGATGTGTGTATGATATCAAGCCTAATGGTACTTAGTGCCTACAAAAATTTAAACATCTTAACGACTCTATCATACACCATATTTCTTTTGATGTCAAGAGGACAAAAATTTCTTGTTTTCATCCTCATGAAGAATCGTTAGCGTTTCCAACATAATACAAAACATTCATAAAAGAAAAGAAATAAATACCGAACAAAATTCAAAAAAAACGGCTATTTCAATATGGGGGCAGATTTGCCTCGTTCTTAAGCTTGGTCACCTGCCGCCAGATAGTACTGTCTGAAATAGTTAGTCCTCCTATGCGATTCATGATTTCCTCCATCAGTTCAAAATTACTAACATTTTTACTTAGCCACAATGTCTCCTCGATAAGCCTTTCTGACCAGCCGCACCCGCTCAATTCCAATTGCTCATCTAAAGGATAAAACCCTCTTTTACAGTCTTTACAATAATAATAACTTCTTCTGACAGTCACATCTCCTATCTGGCTATGTACAATTTTTGTCTTTTGTCCTTTGCTGTGCATTAGCTCTCCACAATCAGGACACGATGTATTTAAGAACTTTCCTCCCAAATTTTGTGCATTAAGTATCATTTCTGCCACGGCAACTCTCATTTTCAAAGATGAATACAAAACAGCATTTTCAATCTGGTCAAAGCTAGGTGTTTCTGTTTTTTCACACCAGAGCACTAATTCGTTTATCGTTGGCATTATTCGTTTTAGTAACTGTTTTTTTAATATATTATTCTTGTATGACATTTCTTCTCTTTCTTGTCTTAACCACAAAAGTTTATGTTAAAATTATACCACACAATTCAGGTGGATACTTGATGAAATTCTAATGGATAAACGAGATTTTCTACTGAATCAGCAGGTTTTTCTAATGAATTCTGATGAATACACAATCTATTACGTTATTATAAATAAAAAAGCTAAGGCTTGACAATACAAGTCAAAATATCAACGCCAAAAAGAAACGTATGTAGTTTTTTTGGTATTGAGGCAAAATATGGAAATTCCTAAAGAACTAAATTTAATTGTGTGCGTGGTATTTTTATTTTGAACATACAGTAATTTTGTGATATAATATAATAAATTTATTTTAAACCGCCCTTTATCAAAGTGGCAATTAACAGGCAATTCATGGAGAGTGTGATATGAGAAAATTAGCTTCAATTCAAAAAATTAAAGCCCTTAACCCAATTGAAGGTGCTGACTTGATTGAAAGAGCAACAGTCTTAGGTTGGCAATTAGTGGTGAAAAAAGGGGAAACGGTGAAGATGAGAGGACAGATTTCGCAAGGTATTGCTTTTCCTCTCAATGTCATTGAAAATCGTGAAACAATGGAACTTGAGGATGGATTAGATGTTACAGACATAATTGGCATTACGAAATATGAACCACCTATTTCAGCTGATTTGAGAAGCAAGGTTAAGGGAGGATTCCCCAGTTTTATGCCTAAAACAGATGAAACGCGTATTCAGTCTGTGCCTGATGTTCTAACCCGTCCCGAAAATCAGGGCAAACAATGTTATATCACTGAAAAAATGGATGGTACAAGTGCAACTTACTATCTGAAAGACGGTGAGTTTGGAGTATGTTCTCGTAATCTGGACTTATTGGAAACAGAGAAAAACGTTCATTGGAAAGTAGCCCGTCAGGAAGATATTGAAAATAAATTGCAAACTGTGGGTTATAATATTGCCATTCAAGGAGAAATCATTGGACCAGGTATCCAAAAAAATAAATACAAATTGCCAAAATATAAACTGGTGGTGTTCAATGCTTTTAACATTGATGATTATAAATATCTAAATTATGTCGATTTTGTAGCATTAATTCAAAAACTTGGTTTGGAAACAGTACCTATTTTAAGAGATGATTATATTTTAGGGCAGGACGATGTTAATGCTCTAGTTGCCATGTCACAAGCTAAAGGTGTTCTCAATCCCAAATCGCACCGCGAAGGAATTGTGATAAGACCTGTCGTAGAATCCCAAGATTTTGAGTTGGGGCGATTGAGTTTTAAGGTCGTCAATCCAAAATTCTTGTTGAAGTTTGAGTAACTTCAATGGTCAGATTTTAACCATAATATTTTGGACTTTTAGCAAACACTTGGACTATAGGCTCAATTGGACAAAAAAGCAATTCACGATTATTACAACAAACTTGGTAACCGTTTCGCCCCCACCCCTATCCCCTCCCCTACAAGGAGAGGGGAGCAGGAAACCCAACCCTCAACCACTCCCCTACAAGGAGAGGGGAGCAAGAAAACCCCTCCCCCAACCTCTACCCTGCAAAGGAGAGGGGAGCAGGAAACCCAACCCTCAACCACTCCCCTACGAGGAGAGGGGAGCAAGAAAAACTCCAAGTCCCCCTCTCCCTCTGGGGGAGGGGATAGAGATGGGGGCAAGCCGAAACTATACTTGTGAAGGTCATAAAGTAACATTTTGTACCAAGACCTGACAGGTTTCTAAAAACCTGACAGGTCTAACCAAAGAACCTTGGATGCTCTAGCAATATCGATTCAATGACGACACTTGAAGGGATTCCAAAAACCGCATGGGATTACAAGCTCGGCAATAGGTCGGCGTTGGAATGGGTTCTTGACCAATATAAGGAAAAAAGTCCCGTGATAAAACGATTCGGGAAAAGTTTAATACGTATCGCTTCACCGATTACAAGGAACATGTAATAGATTTGCTTGTGCGGGTGTGTTGTGTTAGTGTGGAGACGATGCGGATTATTGGTGAGATGACAGGAAATTAAGACATGACCAAAGATATAACTCAAAAACATCATTTATCCTTTCCCCAAACTTCACCTAAAAGGGCAAGACTACTTAAAATTTCAGAAGCCTCATAAGGAATAAATACTTTAGAACTTTTGCCATTTGCCATGTGTTGCAATGTTTCCAAATATTTAATGGCAATCAGTTCAGGTGTTGGTTGTGAATTTTTAATTGCTGCAAATACGGATTTAATTGCATCTGCTTCCCCATTGGCAACAGTTATTTCACGGTATTTTTCAGCTTCAGCCATTTTTTGAATTGCGTTGGCATCACCTTCAGCATTAAGAATAGCAGATTGTTTATGCCCTTCCGCCTCAAGGATTTGGGACTGCTTTTTTCCCTCTGCTTCCAAGATTGTTGCTCGTTTATTTCGTTCAGCCTTCATCTGACGGTGCATTGCCTGCGTCACATCTTGGGGAGGGTCAATCCGTTGCAATTCGACACGTGTTACTTTAACTCCCCATTTGTCGGTTGCTTCGTCGAGGATTGCCCGTAATTTACTATTGATAATTTCCCTAGATGTTAATGTTTCATCCAATGCCAAATCACCAATGAGGTTTCTTAACGATGTTTGGGCTAACTTAGTTACTGCCGAATAAAAATCAGCTACATTGTAAGTAACCTTAACAGGGTTAAAAACCTCATAATAAACAACCGCATCCACATCAACCACCACATTATCTTTGGTGATAACTGCTTGTGGAGGTACATCAACAACTTGCTCACGCATGTCAATTTTAACGACTCGTTCCATGAAGGGAATGTAAATTGTCAAACCACTATCAACTGTACGCTGATATTTACCCAACCGTTCAACTAATCCTTTTTCCCATGGTCTTACAATCTTAAACATTATAATTACTCCTTTCTATCAAAACATGTAAGACAGGTTTCCAGTCTGTTTGTAGATGTGTCTATATGCTCACAGGCAAAATGCCCGCGGCATGTGTGCAAAAATGATACTTCAATTTAATTGAATAGGCAACTCAGCTAATATACAATAGACGTTAAACAAGTAATTATTCATTACATTGTTGTTTTTTGCAAGATTTTCTAGCATACGCTATGTTAAAACATTAGACAAAAAAAAGCTAAACCAAAGTCATGGCAGATAAACTCGCAACATGGTACAATTTGTTTTTGCCATGATATGGAAATCAGCTAAAATTGCAGGGACTAAACAAAAACGAATTGTGGGCATGGGTATGATGTGTTCATGCCATATTAGCTCGCTCATTCCTTCAGTCGTTCCCCATATCTCCAACGTTTGCCCGTCGGTATGCCCATGATAGCTGGCACCTTTTTCTAGCTCAACTTTCTCAACCACAAAATATTTACAACGGCTGATTTCAGAACGAGTAATTCCAGCTTGATTATAAACCAGATACGGCTGATAGGCAGTTGGCTCAATTTGGTCAAAGTTAATGACCTGTTGTCCTTTTTCCATGTGGAGAGGACGTGGTTTGCCATCTGTTCCAACTCGTTCCCAGTCATAAAGACGATAGGTAATATCAGAAGTTTGTTGAATTTCGACCAAGACTGTCCCTGCTAACAAGGCATGAACTGACCCCGCCTTAACTAAAATACTGTCCTTTGCCTTAATGGGCAGGTAATATAATTGGGTTTCAATAGTATCATTTTTAATGGACTGTCGAAATGTGGTGGGTGTGACATTATGTCTTAAACCGAATATTATTTTGGACTTCGGTTCGGCATGCAAAATATACCATGTCTCCGTTTTGCCTAAACTGCCATGTTCATACTTGAGAGCATAATCATCATCGGGATGAACTTGTACCGACAAGCTTTGATTGGCATCAAGTAATTTAATCAAAACAGGAAATACTTTTCGTTCTAAAGCCCATCCTGCTCGTGTACCTACCAAGTCAACCCCAAAATCATGCAAAACATGTACCAGCGATTGACCTTTTAATATTCCTTCGTCAACGATTGTTGTAGCCGTTGGATGACCTGATATTTCCCAACTTTCGGCTGTAATGCCTGGTGGTAATGTGCGATTATACAACGTTTCTAAATTTCGTCCACCCCAGACATAATCTCGCAATTGTGGGGTGAATGTGAGCGGATATAGTTTTTTGTTTGACATAATACATTTCCCTGAAGCGACAAAGTTTGCTTTGTTATGTCAAAACAAGCCTTGACCTTCCTAATTTGCTAATTATAACTTAGCGATTCAAAGCCATCTTAACTGCCTCATAAGCATCTACAATACCATAACCAGCGATGTTGTTTGGTATTTCTTCAATATCACCGCATGGAGTCGAAATTCCATTATAAGGTTTGGCTGTTTGAGTCAAAATTTCCTCTGTGCGGTCAATATTGCCGATTAAATCGGGGTTGGCTGACCATATTAACGCTACCACGCCAACAACATGAGGTCCCGACATAGATGTACCATCTGCAAATTCATAAGTGTCGCCAGGATATGACGATAATATTTTAACACCTGGAGCTAAAATATCAGGCTTGACATAACTAATACCATCAAGCGTAGCGGGACCGACGCTACTAAAAATAGCAATGTTATCATACTTATTAATGGCTCCCACCGAAAACACTTCATCGTATAAAGAAATGGGACTACTCACGCTTCCGCAATTTGATGAGCCCGAATTTCCCGCCGAAGCAACAACAAAAACACCAGCTACCCGTAATGCTTTGACGGCATGAAGTAATGACGTTGGGTCACATCCTTCAATTTCGGGGCATCCCCATGAATTGTTGAGTACATTTGCCCCTAGTATAGGTTCACCGTCCATAAGCGGGTTTCCTTCAATTGGAAAAGGTGCTAACATGAACTGCATGCAATCAAGATAATATGCAGGATTCCCCAAATTTCGAGCTAGATTGGCACATGCATACCATGTGGCTTCTGGGGCTATGCCAACCGTTTCACCTAAAATTGAGCCGAGTGTATGAGTGCCATGCCCTCCAATATCGGTCGGGGCAGTCGTAACATTACGGGGGTCGAACCAATTATAATCATGGTCGCCATCTTGACCGCGATAACTATTTTCTAGTTCAGGGTGGTCAAACTGAACTCCCGAATCAGATTGCCCAACAATAACACCTTTTCCACGAATACCAAACTCAGCCCATACTTTATCAACACCGATGTTGGTTATATTCCATTGGGGTTCAGTAGGTGCAGCTTCCATACCTTGTGTTACTGGTACAGGAACGGGCAAAGGACGTAACATAGGACTAACTAATACACGGTCTACTTCAGCATGATTACTGAGCCAATTTTGAATTATTACCCCACTTTTTACCTCGATAGCATTTACCAGATAGTAAGGAGTGTAATCAATTCCCAAATTGTCAAGTTGAGTACGAATATCTGATTGAGTTGTGTTTGCATGTTCAACCAATGTGGTGTAAACAAATTCCCGACGCTCATGGTGGTCCTCGATTGTGATTGCTTGAGACAAATCGGCTTGGTCTTTGAAAATGACGAATAGATTATCGCCATAAAAACCAGGTTGTCCTATAAAAGCATAGATGAAATAACCTATTAACCACAATCCGACAACACCTGCTATCATGAAGGAATCCGAACTCGTAGTTTGAACAGAGTCCAAACGGGATACATTAAAACCAGCAATTGCTCCAAGTATCCAGCCCATTGACAAGGATATCCAAGCCATCCATAATCCCCATTGGAGTATCTCGTTGCTAAACCCACTAGCTATAATTGACATTCCATCAGAATCAACAAACAGGATAGAAAAAGATGCTGTTAAGCCGATGAATAATGCTAAAGCTATGCCATTTCTTTCAGGGGTATACCTTTGCCCAATGTAACTAACAGCCATAATGAGCCAGCCGAGTGCAGGTAGATATATCATCAGAAGCAATTGAGTACCATTGAAGCCTAAACCAGCACTCATAATTAGCAGAGTAGTGCCGATGACAATACCGCCTAGAAAAATATCCCAACTTAAACTTGTTGAGTTATCTTTTAAGGGACGAAGCCAAAAGTGACCAATAATCGCACTTGCCACTACTCCAAAAATCAATCCTGCTAATAAATTCAAGACAATATCTAACAACGAGCCTAATGCTCCCCAAGCTAACCATGGATAAGCAAAAATCGCCGCTAGCCCTAATGCTGGCAAGATACCATTTGTGGCTTGTGGTAATGGTTTGATGTCAAAACGATTTCGTTGGACAACGATAATACGAAATACGACACTAAAATAAATAATGCCCATCACCAATTGCCAAAAAGCTATCATTTGTCCTTCAATTGGTGAGAAAATTCGAGCAGGAATAAGCATAAGTAAATATCCCGCAGCCATTGCCCATGTCTGAAATATGGATTTATAGCGTTCATGCGGCCATATAAACGCCAAAATAGTAAGGGGAATGCCTAACAACAATCCTTGCCCAATAGACGCAAATATACCGACCATGCTCATAGCTGTTATTGTCATGCCAAGTTCATTGTAAAATTGAGCAATAAACCAGGTCGTTAATTGTATTGTTAAAGAGACGGCTAGAACCCATAAAAATAGTAGGAACACAAATATAATTCCTGCCAAGTCTTCTTTGTTTGTTTGAGTTGGTGATGTTGTTTCCATGTTTGACTCCATAATTGTATTAGAAACTACTGGAGGGTCAAAACTTGCTTTGACATGATAAAGCAAGCTTTATCGCTCCATAAATCTTGACGATAGCACTTTTAAGTTTGTTGTATTCTGTTAGTCATGCCAAAACGTGGATTGTTGCAGACAATTACATTTTTCATGCTTTTATTATAGCACTTATCATTTTTTTGGCAAGAAAAAGGATTCCTGTCTGTGTTGTACTTTTGAGCATACAGTAGTTTTGTAGTATAATCAACAAAAAGATGACGATTTATTGTGACTTAATTCGCTTACGTGAAATAGAATTACGACAATGCTTAAAAATGAGTGAAGCAAACATGTTTGCTTTTCTACAAAATGAGCGATATGGTGATTGGTCTGATATTGGTACGGCTTGGCATGGGCTTCACTTTGTCTTGAATAGAGCTTATCCCAACAGCGATAATATATTTGATTTTCTTATTTATGGTGGCATTTCCTTAACTGACCATAATTGGGCATTTCGGGTTAATTTTAACTTGCCTGACATGCGTGGGTTTGAGTATAAACAAGTAAGAAAGATTTCTAATGCTCTACTATCCGTTTCAAAATGGGACTTGAAACGAGCTTATCTGCCTGAATTAATGTGGCAGAATAACATCCATCCTGGCACATGGGAAACACAGAATCAAGTGATTCGTTGGTATCTAGCAACCAACTTTAAAATATCTTTACAGCTTCGTTATCTGTTAATTAATTTTGACCAGCTAAAGCGATTTTTTCTAATTGCCAAACATCGAAATTTGGGAGTTATTATAAAATACTACGAATAGAAAAATGTAATTGATACTTTACCATCATTCCTCTTGCATAAATCAACTATTAATGATACGATTCTTCTATGAGACACCTGAACACAAAAATGCCAGCTATAACTGGTTTGCTTGTAAGCATTATTGCACTCAATAGCATAATTGCCCCACATCCTCCTTTTTCCTTTCCTGTTTCATTATGGCGTTCCATTCCCATGATGATGTTTGTCTGTTTCTTACCAGGTTTGGCAATAGTGGAATGGTTATTAGCACGGCATGTCTCATTTGTTGAACGGCTATTACTTGCTATAGGTATGGGATATACGGTTACCATTGTGGGAGGATTGTGGCTGTATTATTTATTTGGGCAACTGACCATGCATACTCTTGTTAGCATGTATGGTATAATTAGCATTGTGGGTTTTAGCCTAGCAATCTTACAAAAAGGTCATGCACATCCATCGCTATCCGCCCCAAATAGAGCATGCATCCTACATGTCCATAAACAGCCTAGAAATCCGTACTACTTGGTATTGCTTGTAACATTGATTCTCCTTTCAACTTATTTTATTTTCCTAAAACTTGATTATTCCGATTATCGCGGCGATGAGGCTGAAGTTGTCCTGCGAGCGATAGCGGTTGTACGCGGGGAAGGCAACCCTATTTTTTCTCATACCAAAGGTCCGGCTGAAGTAATAGTAACAGTTTCATCAGGTTTATTGTATGGTTCTTTCGCCGAATTACCAACTCGGTTACCGTTTGCTTTTGGAAATTGGCTGGCAATCATCGGCACATTTTTACTTGGCTACCATGTTTTTGGTAAACGTGTAGCATTGATTGGGCTAATGTTGATTGTCATAAACGGCTCAATGATTGCCCACAGTCGTTTAGCCCAATATCAAAATATTGTCCTACCCATGTCTGTGTTAGCCGTATGGTGTTATGTCAGATTTTATCATCATGGCAACCATTTTTATCACTTGCTTGGAAATATATTTATCGTTGTGGCTATGCTTGGACATTATGATGGGGCAGCATCGTTACCCGCATTACTATTTTTATTCATTCTAGGAATGAAACGACATCATACTTGGAATCAGCACACACAGTTATGGATTAGCATGTCATTTCTGCTAGGGATAATAATTTTTGTCTCGTTTTATGCTCCCTTTTTCCTCAGCCCAACAGTTATCGAAGCTCAAGAACTTATCAGCAAACGTATCGGAGGTACTGTGGCAATCATTGCATTACCTTTTTTGATAATGTCATGGACAGGCATATTACCAGCCTGGTATGCTACTGTGATTTACATGGCTTTAATGGGGATATTTCTCTTGTCGGCAAAGGTGAGCCAATCCCTTAAAGTTATTTTGCTGTGGTTGTTATTACCTTTTGGATTATATTTATTCTTTGTCATACATCCTGGTAATCATTATTATATCTTCATGCCACCATTGATGTTATTGACTGCATTTGTGTTAGAACGCATGCTTTTTCACCTACGAGGTACTTTGTTACTAGGTAGCTTTCTTTTAATTGTTTTGTGGGGGCTATCAGCATACTACGAACATATCGTTTTCATGCGGACTGATTTGGAATACATCCTGACCTATCCCAAGCACAAGCATATTCTCTATCCAACCGACTCACGTTTTCCCTTCAAGAGACGAATTGGTTGGGGGTTTCCATATCGCTTGGGGTGGCGAACAATTGCTAATCTGTATGGGACAGGTGAACTGGCAGGAGATTGGTATGGAAATGATGAAAACAACAGCATTTTATGGTACACACAAGGCTCGCCCCGTCAGCCATGTTTTCCAAAATATTTCATCTTAACCGAAATCGGCTATGAAAACCCACAATTACCTGTGCCGCTAGAAATAATTGAGAAGTATTACACCCATCAACTAACAGTGCAGGTTAATGAACAGCCACGTTTGCGATTGTACAAACGTACTTTTGTTGTTGACAAAAAAGAGACCAGTCCAATTGTTCATAATGAACCCTTAGATAACGTATCTTTTGAAGAAAAGCAGTTTCTAGCAAAAGACTTTCAGGGAAATCCCTTAAAAGCAGGTTTATTTCAACCATCCAATCCACTCGATTCGCCGCACCGTTTCAAGCCTCATCCGAACATGTTAGCCGAATTAGAGAATATTTACCATGACCCGAATACGATATATTTCGAAGATACTGTTGCCTTACTAGGTTATGATATTGACAAGACTCATGCCAAGTCAGGAGGTGTTATCTTTTTGACATTGTACTGGAAAGCCGAAACGGCGGTTATTTTGCCATACAAAGTTTTTGTCCATTTCGGCGATGAAACGATTTTTGCTCAGGCAGATGATGAGCCTGCTTGTGGACATCAGCCGACATACCAATGGCGAACAGGTGATGAAATTATTGACCGTCATGTTATTGTTTTGCCCGATGATATTCCTGAAGGAACGTATCCAATTCAGGTTGGTTTATACGAAATTCGGTCGGGGTTGCGTATGGATGCACTAGATGAAATGAACAATCCCGCTGGGAATAAGGTGGTATTGCCTGATTTAATCACGATAAAATAGGGGGGAGGTTTCCTTGCCATGACAAATTGGAGCGTAACCGTTCACCCCCACCCCTAGCCCCTCCCCAAGAGGGAGAGGGGAATCTTACCCCCTCTCTGCCAATACCTTACGTAATCTCCTTATTCTTTCTGAAAACTTCGCAGAAATCGTGAGGGAAAATTGACAAAATAGCAAAAGGAAGTAAACTGATAAGAATAAGAAAAATAGAATGGCATATTACGAACTTTGAAAAGATAACATATCATGAAAAATTTACGACTCATTTTAATAACATTTTTCCTAATCTCATTGTTAGCATGGACTATCCATGCCCAACAATCAGAAATCGTTTACACCGTCCAAGTACGGGATACATTAACCCATATCGCTGAAAAATATGGCGTGTCGGTTAATCAGCTGGCAAGCTATAACAACTTAAGCAATCCCAATCTTATTTTTGCGGGACAACAACTACGTGTCCCCTCAACATCTCCTCAAGATAATACCCTTTCTGAACTGCCAAAAACATACACCATCCAAGCAGGTGACAGCTTGTTTGCTGTTGCCAGCCGATTTGGGATAACGCTCAATACACTAATTGAGACAAACAATATTCAAAACCCTGACTCTATTCAGATAGGGCAGGTATTAATTTTGTCAGATGTTTCAGATGTAGCAAGTGCCATTTTGCCTTATCCATACAATTCGGTGGAACTATCTGAAACATATATTGCACAAGGTAAAACATTGGTGGTATATGCTTCCTTTTCAGAAACAGTCACATTAACGGCGAATTTTGATGGTCGGGCTGTTTCCCTTGCAGGTGAAGGAGAAAATTACTGGGGTATTGTTGGCGTGCATGCATTAAGTGAATTGGGCATACATTATCTCACCTTGCAGGCTACCATGTCAGACGGACATGTTTCTACAGTGGTTAAAGATGTTATCGTAGTAGATGGTGGCTATCTTTCAGAAGTAATCCAAGTCATACCAGGGCGTGAAGATTTGCTTTCAGCCGATATTATTCAGGCGGAATATAACAAGGTTAGTGCGATATGGGGAAATGTCACCCAAAATAAAATGTGGTCGGGAAATTTTGCCCATCCCATAGCAGATGTACGTTTAACCTCATATTTTGGGACGCGTCGCAGTTATGGCGGCGGTCCTGCGACAAGTTTTCATGGCGGGCTTGATTATGGAGCAGGTGAAGGCGTACCCATTTATGCTCCTGCACCAGGCATCGTGGTCATGGCTGAAGGGCTAGATATACGCGGTAATGCCGTTTTAATTGAGCATGGCATGGGGCTGTTCAGTGGCTATTGGCATCAAACTGAAATTGTCGTTCAGGTTGGCGATGAAGTCAAAACAGGAGATTTAATTGGTTATGTTGGTAGTACGGGCTTGGTGACGGGGGCTCATTTGCATTGGGAAATACGTTTGGGCGGTATTGCCGTTGAACCGTTGCAATGGGTTTCGCATACCGTTCATGATAAAATTTATCGGCGAGGCTTTGCTCATAATCGCTTAAGATACCTTCCTCAAAAATAATATCCAATGACTCGGCAAAGCCGATACGCAATGAGTGAGCAACTTCATCAAATGGAACTATCCGATT
>NBMH01000112.1 GCA_002084875.1 Anaerolineaceae bacterium 4572_78
TTCAATTGACTTTTTATATTCATCCAGAGTCATCAAATCATCCCATTCACTAGAATCGCTCGGACTGATTTTTATTATCCAGCCCTCTCCAAACGGGTCTTCGTTGACCAATTCAGATTCATCTTCTAATGCTTCGTTGATTTCGACAACTTCTCCCGACATGGGTATAAGTAATTCGTTAGCCGCTTTAACCGACTCAATTGTGCCAAATTCTTCACCTTTTTTAAAGGTGTCGCCAACTTGGGGCAGTTCGACAAAAACGACATCACTCAAGGAATCTTGGGCATAATCGCTTATGCCAATTATGATTAAATCGTTTTCTTTACGTGCCCATTCATGGCTATCTTGATATTTTGCTGATGAATCAAATTTCATTATTTTATTTCTCCTTTTTTGGAGCGACAAAGCAAATTTTGTTATGTCAAAGCAAGCTTTGGCGTTCCATTAGTTTAGATACGATACGCAGGTTTGTACAAAGGTCGGCGTACAACAACTGCATCCTTTTCTTGATTTCTAATAATAATTTGTAAGGCAGTACCAGGTTTTGAAATGTATGATGGAACAAAGGCATGTCCAACCATTTTATTAATTGTGGGAGCATAAAGCCCTGTTACCACCAATCCGACAAAAAGTCCTTCATACATGACATCATATCCCTTACGAGGCATGCTACGACTTTGCATTTCAAAGGCAATTAACTTGCTTGTTATACCTTCAACTTTTTGTTTTAGCAAGGCATTTTTACCTATGAAATTTTTGTTAAAATTGACTGCCCAGCCCAAACGAGCTTCAAGCGGGGTGATGTCTGGACCAATTTCATGACCGTACAAAGAAAATGCAGGTTCAAAACGAAGACTATCTCGGGCGGCTAAGCCAATTGGTTCCAAGCCATAAGGTTCACCTGTTTGC
Organism: Anaerolineaceae bacterium 4572_78; assembly: GCA_002084875.1. Taxonomy (GTDB): domain Bacteria; phylum Chloroflexota; class Anaerolineae; order 4572-78; family 4572-78; genus 4572-78. Next base: position 910 of record NBMH01000112.1, read on the forward strand.
AAAAGAGTCTTCCACATCGTCAAAGCATGTTCTGGTGAGAAAAAGAGTTCGACTCCATCTTCTCCCGTATATCCTGTCCGACTAATAATAGTTTGAACACCGTTTACACTTCCCTCCATCGTGCCAAAACGTGGTAAATTGGAAAGTGAAATGTCAGTTAGATTTTGTAAAATCGCTATTGCTTTCGGTCCTTGTAAAGCCAAAAGATAAGTTTCATTAGAAACATCTTTTAATATCACATCATAGGTTGCAGCATGTGCCTGCATCCAAACAAAATCTTTTTTGTGATTGCTGGCATTAGTAACCACAAGCCAATAATCTGGTAGACGATAGATGAAAATGTCATCTACAATACCACCATCTTCATAACACATCAAGTTGTAGTGGGCTTCATTAATTTTTAATGAACTTACATCTCTTGTAGTGATATAGTTCAAGTACGCTTTCGTATATATCCCACTGACAGTAAATTTTGCCATGTGGTGAATATCAAAAAGACCAGCATTATTGCGGGTAGCATGATGTTCTTTTTTGGGACCTGCTTTATATCGCACAGGCATTTCCCAACCAGCAAAAGGAACCATACGTCCCTCATTTGCCACATGCCAATCGTATAATTTGGTATGTTTTAGCTTCTTTGCCATAGAAACCAGCCGTTGGCAACCCCCGACTTCTAGTCGGGGGAGGAAAACGGAACTTACCTCCTTTTTGCCTTAAATATAATTTCCTACCCGACCCACTAGAAGTGGGTCGGGGTGATAGTTTTGAATTAAAAACTGTATTCGTAGCCATCCGCACCTTGTATCAATTGACAGTATTTCCAATTCATGTCTATTTTGTTGACTCGAAAATTGCCACAAGCCGCATCTATCCAGTGGTCTTTGGCGTAGCCTTGCTTGGTGCGATTGTATTTTGTTCTACCACCGCTCCAAAAGCTAACTGGCAAACCAAACTTTTTCAACACGTCACCGATTGCGTATCGAATTGCATTGATCGCCGCCGCATCTCGTAATGGTCGTTTGGTTTGAGACTGTACCTTTTTCAATACAGTAGGCTTGTCCTGCAAAAAGACCTTCACATCTTGATTGCCTTTTTTCTGATTACAAGGTACACAAGCTAAGGTCAAGTTGCTAACTCTATCCGAACCGCCTTTGCTTTTTGGGACGATATGCTCAACTTCCAATGGTACATCACGTTTGACACAGTACACGCAAGTGCGATTGAACTTCTCTAGCAGGTATTCTCGTACTTCGTAGCCTGCCAATGTGCCTTGTTGATATTCCACTCCTGATATTTCACAGGCTTAACCAGCTTTTGTGTATCAAATCGGACTGTCTCAACGGCTATCGTCCAAGCCCCCCACTTCTAGTGGGGGATTGTTGACAATTCCTCCGAATAAAAAACAGGCATGTTAAATGATTGCCGATTTTAGTCTAACATGATGTGGGCATGTTGTCAATATTGAAAAATAATACTGATGTATTTCAATTACTGTTAATCGGATTTTACTTTTTTTAGCATTGTGCTATAATGCTTGATGTGGATTTATATCGTTAAAATAACTTTTTGGTTAGACTTGTCAGGTCTAACCATAGAAGTTAATTGTTAGACATGAAATTACTTACAGAGGTATAAAAATAATGGAAAAAGGAAGTTATGAAGTTAAAGTAGGTTTAGCAGAAATGCTCAAAGGTGGGGTCATTATGGATGTGACCAATGCTGAGCAGGCAAAAATTGCTGAGGATAATGGTGCTGTAGCAGTGATGGCACTTGAACGTATTCCATCTGATATTCGTGAAATGGGTGGCGTGGCACGAATGACTGACCCGCAGAAAATCCTAGAAATTCAAAAAACTGTGTCTATTCCTGTCATGGCAAAGTGTCGCATTGGACATTTTGTCGAAGCTCAAATTTTAGAGCAGATGAGAGTTGATTTTATTGATGAAAGTGAAGTGCTTACCCCTGCTGACGAGGCAAATCATATTAACAAGCATACATTCAAATCTCCATTTGTATGTGGCTGTCGCAATTTGGGTGAAGCATTACGGCGAATTGGTGAAGGAGCGGCTATGATTCGCACTAAAGGCGAAGCGGGTACTGGAAATGTTGTTGAGGCAGTACGTCACATGCGACAAGTGATTGGTGCCATTCGTTATTTGACGGTCATGAGTGAAGATGAACTTATGGCAACGGCAAAAGAAATGGGTGCCCCGTATTATTGGGTCAAAAAGACAGCCGAATTAGGACGACTTCCTGTGCCAAATTTCGCGGCTGGCGGTGTGGCTACTCCAGCCGATGCAGCTTTGATGATGCAATTGGGAGCGGAATCTGTCTTTGTCGGTTCGGGCATATTTAAGTCATCAGAGCCTGCTAAACAAGCTCATGCCATTGTCCAAGCTGTAACTCATTACAAAGACCCCGAAGTGTTATTAAATGTTTCAACAGGTTTAGGTGAGCCAATGGTTGGGCTTGAGATGAGCGAACTTGGAGAGGAAGACCGCCTCCAAGAACGGGGCTGGTAACATGAAGCAACGCAAAATCGGTATTCTTGCCATGCAAGGTGATTTTGCTAAACATGAAGCAATGCTTAAATCACTTGGGGTTAAGACCATTTTGGTCAAACAGATACATAATTTACAAGGATGTGATGGTTTGATTATTCCGGGCGGCGAATCAACCACATTGACAAAGTTAATTCGAAATTATGGGTTGCATGAGCCTCTCCGAAAATTTGCCAAACGCCACCCGATTATGGGAACATGTGCAGGTTTGATTTTAGTCGCTGACCATGTTGATGATGAACGTGTAGAACCGTTGCGGTTGATTGATATTACTGCTCTACGAAATGCTTACGGTACTCAGATTGACTCGTTCATCACTCAAGTTGACATGCAATTTCTGAAAGATTCACAACCGTTTAGAGCAGTTTTCATTCGGGCTCCGCAGATTCAGGTGGTTGGTGATAATGTTGATGTTTTAGTTACATTAAAAGGACAACCTGTTATGGTACGGAATAAAAAAATCCTTGCTCTTGCCTTTCATCCTGAATTAACTGATGACACCCGAATCCATCGTTATTTTTTGGAACAGTTTTAATAATAACCGTTTTATTTACATTTTTATTTTGTAACAAAGGAGTAAAATAATGACCACTTCTATTATTAAGTTAGTTGATGATCTTCCCGAAAAGAATCTCACCACACGTATGTTAAACGGACTCGATTTTGTTATACCTGGCGAATGGGAAAACATCGTCGGGTTTGATAACACCATTCAAAAAGTAGTTGGTGTAACAGACCAATCAACCATTTCTGCTATTCGTAACCGTTCCACTGAATTATTCAATGACCCTAAACTGGGTTATCAAAGTGCCATGAAGGTTTACCGAACGGTAGACCGCGTAGACAGTACTTTAGCAAAAGCGGCTCTTGCCAGCAAAATTGGAGAACGATTTCGGTTGTTCTCTTTTCTGTCTAAGATTACCCCGAAGGCAGATACAACTCAAGCTATGGATTTAGCCATGAAAATAGCTGCTGAATTACTTGCCTTTACTTACATCCACGGGCTTCCCCGAAATGTGCAAGGGATAAAGGATTTTACTAGTGGTTTGACTGATTATAGTGGGTCATCGCTCATGCGAATGGCGGCTTTAGTCAGTGTTGATGGGCTTGTCCCACTTGGACCCGATTTTACCAACAAAACACTTTCAACATTACGAGGCATATCAGTTTCCGATGTTGAAAATAATATCGCCTACAAAACTATTGGCAACCTCATTCCAGGTAATGACGCAGGTGGAAAATTAAGTTTCATCAGCAACACATTAGACTCGGCACAAGGCTGGCTTAATAATTTTGTTAGCAGTAAAAATTTGTCGGTTGATAAAGTCATGGATAGTATTCAAGGCTATGTTGATATTGCCGATAGTTCCCTTGATTATGTAGCCGCATTTTTGGACATGGCTACGAATTATTATGAACATACAGGCACTCAAGCGATTGCCCGTCATGTAATTCAAGAAGCGGCCAAGGATATTTAGTTGTAATTGTTCGCAACCGTTCACCCCCACCCTAGCCCATTTCACATGAGGAGAGTGGAAGTCGTACTCCCCTTTCCTAAGTAGGGGAGGGGTCGGGGGTGGGGTCTTCTAACGAGGAGTTTGGGTGAACGGTTACATCATATAGCCTTATGCAATTACAACATCTTCAAAAGGGTAGTAGCATCTCGCCATAAGGCTTCAAGTTGATAATATTCTCTTTTTTCGGGCGAAAATATGTGAACGATAATATCACCATAGTCAATTAAGACCCAGCCCGATTTTGCTATGCCCTCATGGTATAACATTTTTACATCTTTTTCTTTCAGTCCCTTTCTAATTCCTTCGTCAATCGATTTGATTTGTCTATCGGAATTTCCTTCGCATATCACAAAATAATCGGCTAATGTTGTTACCTTGCCGATATCCAACAACACAATATCTACCGCCTTTTTATCAGCAGCTATGTCTACAATTAAGCGAGCAATTTTTCCAGTATCCAGTATTATCTCCTTATTTTGCACAAATATAAAAATATTGATAAACTTATTTAGTCGGTGCAGTTTCCCTACAACACAAACACAAAACTATTTTAGCATATTTATATCGTTATGTAAATTTTGAATTAAAAGTTGCAGGTCAACTATATTAGATAGTTCACAACCCGACCCAAAATTTAATCTGTCATATTTACAAACTATTGATGAGGGACAATTATTTGTTTCTATACCAAAAAAGGATTAGTTTTGTGAATACCATAAGCGGGTTTATGCCATAAACCCCTACATTAATGCCGTTCACAAATGTAGTGGTTTGTGGCACAAATCACATGGTCGTACAATGGAGCGAAAAAGCTTGCTTTTTCATGTCAAAGCAAGCTTTGACCCTCCAATAGTAGGGGCGTATGGCCATACGCCCCTACAACTAGCATTGAACAGCCCTGAGGGGGCTAGGGAAGTGAACAGTTACACAAAGATGTACTATCCAAAATTTTCAGGATTCAAAATATGTTGCGGGTCGAAATATGATTTTGAAGCTAAAACAAATGCTTTGCCCAAATGACCTACTTCATCCTCAAACCATCTGGCATGGTCACGCCCAACACCATGATGATGACTTAACGTGCCGCCATTATGTAAAATAGCTTCAATTGTTGCCGCTTTAATTTCCTGCCATTGCTCTAATTCGGCATCAATTTTTTGATTTGCCATGAAGATGAAATAAAGCGAGGCACCTGTTCGGTAAACATGCGACATGTGAGTTAAAACCAATGGTTTCATACCTTGTTTTTCGATTGCCTTACTGATAGCATTTCGGACATTGAAATACAAATTATTGATTTTATCCCAAGTAATAGCTGTTTCCAAAGTGTCAATCATGACCCCATTATCAAGTAGCACATCACGAAGATAAGGTAGTAAAAACCTTTCTTTGTGCCAGGCTTTACCTACTATATTTCCTAAAGATACTGCTCTATGCCGCTTACATATTCTCAGGGCGGCACTTTTATCAAGGGCAACCTGTTGTGGCGAACCCTCAAAAACGAGAATCATCAATGAGCCTTTTTGAAAAGAGTAGTCGCGTTGATTTAGAAACCACATGCCACCTTTTTCAGCGACTCGTTTTATAGGATTGGCAGATTGTGAACGGAACATAAAAGTAGCTTCTGTTTCAGGTTCATCAGAAATACGCAGTACAGAAGGCACAATTCCAGCTTGAGACATTGCTCGAACCGCCTGTACACCGTCCAAGAATCTCTTGAAAAGAATACCACACATTTCTGTTGAAGCTGACAAAGGTTGCAGTTGTAATGTAGCTTGGCTAATAATTCCTAATGTCCCTTCCGACCCTACAAATAATTGGTCGATGCTGGGTCCCGTGGATGAAGCAGGTATACTTTTCGTTTCTATTATCCCTGTTGGAGTAATGGCTCTCAAGCTGATGAGCATGTCCTCAATTTTGCCATACCTAGTCGAGTTCTGTCCAGCAGAACGGGTGGCAAGCCATCCCCCCAGCGTAGAAAACTCAAACGATTGCGGAAAATGACCTAAGGTCAAGCCCTGTGCATTTACAGCCTCTTCCAAAGCAGGACCAAAAATTCCTGCTTGAGCTGTGACGGTCTGCGAAACATTATCAATTTGTATCATATTCATTTTTCGCATGTCCATCGAAATGCCGCCGTCGTATGATTCGTCATTTCGCAATTCTAAATTTCCGGTCACACTGGTGCCGCCACCATAAGGAATAATTGCTAACCGATTTTTAGAAGCCATGATAATTGTTTTTTGAATTTGTTCCTCATTGCGAGGATAAACTACCACATCAATTGCATGGTCGATATTTCCCTTTCGCAAACAGATAACATCTCCATAACTCTGCCCAAACGAATGGCTTATACGAGTGACCTTGCTAGTATTGATATTATTTTCGCCGTATATTTCCGTCAATTCCTTGAGCAACTCTGCCGTTAGTTTTGGGGGAGGTAATTCAATATCGTCCAAAGCAATAATTCTACATTTTCGAGGAGTTAGGGCTAATTTTTGTTTGAGAAAGGGCCACACATTCGGACGATTTTCAATGCTGTAGCTTTTCCCCACATAACCCCATCCCCACCACTTGCGTGTGTTTTGTTTGGTTGGATTCATTTTTTGTTTCCTTAACTAATTCTATCGATTGCCATGTGACTTGGCTATTAGCTTCTTTGAAGAACCAAATCATGTTTGGCATTATTATATTAAGTAGTTGCTTTTTTGTCAAGTTGAGTATATAATTTTGGGATGATTTTTAATCATACATAATGATGCTAGAACCCAATATTAATCGGTGTGGGGTCAACATGGTCATTAAATGCATGAATATCCACATCCTCATGAATAAGACCTGCCCAAAAATGCACCACATCTCGTTTTCCCATCGGAATATCTACAAGTTGAATTGAGCCAGTAACAATGGCTCGTTGACCAGGCATTAAAAAATATTCGGTTTTGCCATTGAGTTCTCGTGCTTCCAATTCAGACAATTTACCCACTGCCCAGCGATACGGGTAAGCATAACTCGGATTGCCTTCATAATCGATGCCGACTCGCCATACACCTGACGATTGAGAAAACTCTTTGGTATTAAAATTTTCATCACTTTGATAATGCGTGCCATCATCGGGTCCGATAGTACGGATAGGAACGCTACCAAAATTTTCAACAGTGAGTGTAAATGCCAATGTTTGCCCAAGTGGTATCACATGGGCACCAGTTTCAGGATTGTAAAATTCAACGGTGGCATTGACAATATCGGCACGTGGCACTCCCCCTTCCTCAATAGTCAATGTATCAGTTATGTTGGTACGATTTCCCACATTATCTACCGCCTCTGCCCAAACGATATAAGTTCCATCGGGAGGAGGTTCTGCTCCCAAATCAACCCCACCTTCATAATCATAGGTATGGAAACCTAGTTCGCCCGACTCAACATCTCGCTCCTTTTCGGCAATTGGATAACGTGTTTCACCATCGGGGGCAAGAAGATATACTTTCACGTCTGCCTGTTTACTAAGATAATAGTTGATAGTTACTCGGTCATTAATCCCGTCCCGATTGGGCGTAAAAATCTTAGGATAAACGCTAAACCCATTTAACTGTGGGTGTTCCACATCAGCATCTCACCCCACCAAAATCTACTCGATAATCACCTGTGGAACGGCGGCGATTGTAGCGGAAATAGTGACTGTTTTGATTTTCATCAATAAGAAAAATAGATAAATTAGCGTTACGAGATAGTTTATAACTAATCCGCGTTACATCGCTAATTCCATCAGCATTAGGCGTAATCACATCGGGACTGATAGAGACATCATACAGCAATGAACGTAAGCTACGACATGCTGGTATAAGAGCAAGTGTTAATATAATAACAAAAATCAGGAGTGATAACGCTTGCTTTGTCAAACCAAGGTTTGACGCTCCAAGGTTTAATGCTCCATGTTTTGTCGAGCATGGTTGTTGTAATTTCTTCATACTTGCTATCATACCAAAGCGATGATAATTCGTCAAGTGCGGGAATATAATTCTTGTTTCGGTAACATTATTTTTCGTATAAAATAATCGCATCATTCGGCAAACGTTCCCCATCATGGCGATATGAGGCTAAACGTTTTCCTGTGTTAGGGTCATACCAACCGATTAAATATTGTTTTCCCATCGGCACAATTCGACTATCCTGTATAATTTCTCCAATTTGCCACATTTCTGTTGGATAATGATTCTGTATGGGCGGAGCATCTGCTTGTCCAATTAACATGCCATTTTCGTTTAGGGCATGAATAAAAACGGTATAATTCTTAGTCAATCGTTTCGATGTTTGCCAATAAAGTGTCAGACGATTTTGGTCGGCATGATACAGATATGCCAGCAGTTCAATTTCAGCATGTCGAAATTCTATCTGCTCGGCTGACGAAGTAAACCGAACATTCATTGCTTGTGGTACATAATTTGCCCATGTTACATTTATGGCAACGGCAGGGTTGCGAATAAGTTCATCACCATAAGGATTGACAAAATATAAATCGTCATGCTCAAAACGTCCAATTGGGATGAGTGTTGTTTGACGTTCGATTTCCCAACGAGTGACATCATCCCACTGCGTTTTATCAAACGAGGGCTCAGCTGTATGCACAATGAGATAACGAACTCCCATGCGGCTGAAATTTTGTAACGTTTGCAAGGCATGTTTGCTTGGAACATGTCCTACGTTAAAATCGCCTAAAATTTGCACCAATTGCAATTGGCGTTTAGGTGTAAAACCACTATAGCCATTTACCAACCCCCACCAACCAAGCGTACTGGCATACAGTCGTTTCGTTTCAGGGTATTCGATATTAGGATAAACATGCATTGGTAATTCAACTACTGCTTGTCTGTCAGATTGCATTTGTAATGTCTGGTAAACTGTTGGTAAATCTATCGTTGAGCCGACATAAGCCAATGGTATATTAGCTGAAACCGATTCTATGAAAACCAATGCTCCTATAAAAAATAGCAAGATGTGATTTTGCTTAAGCCGAGCAACCCCGTACCCAATCAATCCTGACAAGGCAAATATGGCGGGAATAACCCATCTTGCTGGAACGCGAATGATGGTTAGATATGGAATTAATGCCGTTAGCATCTTATAGAAAGGGGCAAACATCAAACTAATGGAAAGAAGAAAAATCATGAGTAAGGCAATTGGTCGCCACTGAAAACGTAAGCCGAGACATGCTAGAAGTGGCGTAATAAAGCCTAAAAACAATGCATGCTCTTCTGTTAAGTTTAATCGGTTTTGTGGGGATTTTGGTAGCCAATTATCAACATGCAGATATGGAGCGGCATGTAAAAAATCACTTGGTTGAGCTGTCAGGGAAAGTGCTACGCTGAGTGGGCGAGTGTTTTTTAGTTCGGGTAATACTTTTATGTATGGCATGGCAAATGAGATTGTTAAGACGAGTATTATTAATGTTGATGCAAACACATGTCTAAGTTGAGACATGCAAAAGCTAAAATTTTTGCACTCCTTTGCTAACCAAATTATGCCATAGATGCTTAAAATCATGGTTGTGAAAACGGCTAGATACCAACTACTTAATATTTGTAGGGTAGTGAAAACAACAAATTGAAAGGCGATGATGTTTAGTTTCTGATTCGTGTTTTTTTTATTTAGTAATAGCTCAAAGGTCAATAAGCTATAAGGCAACCATTGCACTGTTAAGAGTTGTAAATGGGCAATTGAAGCCAGACGATACGGGGCAAAGGCAAAAGCTAATCCCGCAATAAATGCCGCCCCTCGTTTTCGAGTCCAATACAATACAAGCAAGTACATGCCAAAGCCTGACATGGGGAAACTTATCAGTAAGCTAAGGTTGTATGCCAAGACAGGCTCACGTGTGGCATGCTGTATAGGGAAAATGAGCAGTGCCGTCGATAACAAATGTTCTGAATATGCTAAGGTATTACGTAGGGGATAAAAGATATTGGCATTAAATAAGTTAAGAGGTTCATTGAGAATGGCATGTCCATCCCAAGCTAAAATCCATGTATTTAACAGTGGGTCACCAATGTCGTTTGGAACAGCAATAGTAAGATTTTGCCATAAAGGATGAGTGGTTATGAGTGTTAGGATGAGATAGGTTAAGAAAATAATTAGAATTTTATATTTTGCCATAATATAGACCTGACAGGTTTCTAAAAACCTGCCAGGTCTGGATCCAAAATGTTACTTTGTGCCATCAACTGCGTAACTCATATTCTTAATCCTGTTATGAATCAGAAAGTATTGCTTAAAACAAACTATTTCCAGCGTTCGGCATAATCATGAGCATACAGTTCAAACGTAATAGGATTTCTGTCAAGCACAGTTGATATATCCGAAGTTATGCCAGAAGCGGCACCTTGTCGTACAACCTGATACAACTCAATCATCATTTCAACGGCAGCATCGGGCCATCCTTGCGATTTCAAACCTTGCCGCATGTCATCATCTGATATGGCGACATACTCGATTTGTTTGCCCACTGCCTTTGATAAAATCGAGGCGACTTCATAATGGTCAAGTGCTTGTCCTCCAGTTAGGGTATAGATTTTATTTTCATGACCAGGTTTCGTAAATGCCGCTGTGGCTACGCCTGCAATGTCGCGTGCATCAACAAAACTGGTCTTGGCATCACCAGCTGGCAGATGAATTGCATTATTTTCTTTAATACTGTCCGTATACCAGTTGTTAAAATTTTGCATGACCCAATTTGGTCTTAAAAATGTATAGCTGATTTCGGATGATTCAATACTTTTCTCCACCAGACGTAGCGATGTAGAATCATCATATTCCGCACCAATTGTTGATAAATCAACGATGTGCTTTACTCCAGCTTCTTTGGCATAATCTATCAATGGTATGACCAATTCATGCACATTTGGCACTGGGGGTGACATCACAAATAAACGATTAACACCCTTAAGAGCGGCTTCAAATGTGGCACGATTTTCATAATCAAATGGCACAATTTCAACACCTTGCCAATTCCTTGATTTTGCTTTATCAATGTTGCGAACCGCAGCTCTAACATTTTCACCTACAGAAGATAGATAGGTAGTTACTGCACCACCTATTGTGCCGGTGGCACCAGTTACTAAAATTTTATTACTCACGTGTTATTTTTCCTTTTTAATAGTGTGTTTTGATAAATGAGTAAAATAAACCAAAAGTCAAAAACAAGATTTAGTACTTTGTTACTCATTTATAATTTATATTAAAAATGAGATAATAGCAAATCAGCAGTTCACATCTTATCTTAACCACACAGAAGCTTGCCCCACAGGAGTAACCGTTCAGCCCCACCCCTAACCCTCCCCCACAGGGAGGGGAATCTTACTCCACTTCTCCTAGTAGGGGAAGGGGCTGGGGGTTGGGGTCTACTGACAAGAGGGGGAGTGAATGGTTACTACAGAGCATGGCAATGAGAAACTCATTTTAGTATCAAAAATTAATTCCAACAAAAAACTGATACATTTCTAATACACATCTAACAAAACCTTGCTAGAATGAGACTAATATTTTCACAATATGGAGGAATTAAATTATTATGTCAACAGACAATATTAAATCTTATGAATTTAAGGCCGAAGTTCAGCAATTGCTACACATTTTGGCTCATTCCCTGTACACAGATAGGGAAATTTTCTTACGTGAATTAATTTCTAATGCTTCTGACGCACTAAATCGTATTCAGTTTGAAATGCTAACCAATGATAATGTATTAGATTCTGATACAGAGTTAGGCATTTGGTTAGAAGTGGATGACGAGGCAAATACCCTTACCATTCGAGATACAGGGGTTGGCATGACACGTGATGAATTAATCCTTAATCTTGGTACTATTGCCAAGTCAGGTGCCGCCGACTTTTTGAAACGATTGCAGACAGAGAAGGAAAAAGGGGATGATATCATCGGACAGTTTGGAGTAGGATTTTACTCCGTGTTTATGGCTGCTAAAGAAGTCGAAGTAATTACTCGTTCCTATCAGCCTGATGCCGAATCAGTGCGTTGGGTTTCGACAGGCACAAATACCTATACGCTTGAGACCGTCGATAAAACCGACCGCGGCACTACAATCATCGTAAAATTTAATGATGAGTCGAAGGAGTTTGCGGCTGATTATCGTATTGAAAACATCATCAAAAAACACTCCGACTTTGTCACATATCCTATTTATTTTAAGGATAAGGCAATTAATCAACAAAAGGCGATATGGCGAAAATCATCTTCTGAGATTGAAGATGAAGAATACAATAATTTTTATAAACAACTTACCCTCGATTTTGAGCAACCGATTGACCGTCTTCATCTGCATGCCGATGCTCCCGTTCAGGTTAATGCCTTGCTCTTTGTACCAAATAAGCGTGAGTCAAATTTATTCTCACTCCGAAAAGAACCAGGCTTGAAAATTTATTCACGAAACATCCTTATTGAAGAGTACAGCACCAATTTACTACCAAATCATTTTCGCTTTATTCATGGGGTAGTTGATTCGGAGGACTTTTCCCTGAGCGTGTCGCGTGAAGCTGTGCAAAATAGTCGTGTCAATGACAAATTAAAAAATCTGCTCACCAAGCGCGTGACTCGCATGCTGGATGAATTGGGCAAAGAAAAACCTGAAGATTATGCTAAATTTTGGAAAGAGTTTGGAGTGTTCATTAAGGAAGGTGTCTCAACTGATGTCTCTACACGTGATGGCTTGGTTAAGTTGCTTCGTTTCCACAGTTCGACTACTGAAGCCGAAGCATTAGTTTCTTTACAAGAATATGTGGATAACATGTCCGAAAAACAAGAAGACATCTACTACATCACCGCCGATAGCATTCCAGCCGCCAACAATAGCCCTCACATGGACTATTTTAAGAAGCATGACATGCAGGTTTTATACATGGTAGATGCCATGGATCCCTTCATGCTGACCTCTTTGCATGAATTTTCTGGGCATGCTTTGAAAAATGTAGATAGTGTCGAAATTGATTTGACGGAAGAAGAAAAGGCTGAAGAAGCTGAAGCGAAGGCAAAACTTCCCGATGACAAATTTGCCGAAGTGATAACCCGTTTTAAGTCTGTCCTAGAAGGAAGGGTTGAGAATGTGGGCGAAGCAAAATATCTAAAAGATAGCCCTGTTCGTTTGGTGGCTTCCGAAGAGGCGGCTCAGGGTAAAGAAATGGATAGAATCCGTCGGATTCTTGACCAAGATTACGAAGTACCAAAACGTATTATCGAAATAAATCGAGGACATCCGATTATTCAAAATATGCCTGAACTAATCACCACCAATCTTGTTTTAGCAAACACGGTAATTGAACAGTTGTTTGATAATGCCCTATTAAGTGAAGGATTGCATCCCAATCCCGCAGAAATGATTCCTCGAATGTATGAATTGATTGAAGCGGCTACCAAGCAAATGTAACCGTTTA
>NBMH01000113.1 GCA_002084875.1 Anaerolineaceae bacterium 4572_78
TTTTATCTTACTTAAAATATTCATCTCGTGGTCTTGACTTTGGGGTTCACTTCATGGTATGCTCATACTTATCATACCAACATTTTTCGGATGGTTATTTCATGGTAAGATTCATTTATATTATCCTGAGCTAGTATTATTAGGATAGTATTGTAGTACCTGCAATGAATTTGTATTACCTCCTGAAAAAATAACGTATTATGGTTATATTGGTAATTTGATAATAGCACCTTTCAAAAAATTAATGAATTTGCTGGATAAATTTTTCACTGATTTTACAAAAGAACTAAAAAAACAAAAGGCTTACAAACATCAATTGGAAGAATATTACCGAGACCGAAAATATAGGAAAGACAATGAAAAATACTCTAACCATTAATCTACTTTGCAAAGTGAAGCTATTGGAATGCCGTGACAATTGGCACTTACTGGAGAATAGTGATAATCCATTCGCCACAATTGTCATGGCACATCTACAAACGAAAGCCACAAAACATAACCCTGATGAGCGATTTCGTCAGAAATTGTATCTTATCAAACGGTTGTATGAAAAAGGCTACACAGAACGAGATATTTTATTGTTATTCCGTTTCGTTGATTGGATGATGGCTTTGCCACCAATATTAGAACAGAAATTAGAATATCATATTGAAGAATATGAAGGAGAACAAAAAATGCCTTATGTAACACAAACATATCGAGCTATTAGAGATAGAAGTCTTGAAGAAGGATTTCAAAAGGGCATCAAACAAGGTATTCAAAAAGGTACCCAAAAAGGTACCCTTCAAAATGAACAAAAAAATATTGTTCAGGTACTTAATATTCGTTTTGGGCAAATCTCAAAACAACTTGTGAAAATCATCAACACCATTGAGGATATTGCCAAGTTGGAAGCCTTGTTTACTAATGTGATTACCATTGAATCTGTGGAAAAATTCGTACAAGTGTTGGATAATGTTTTAGCAGAATCGACAACCGTATCCCCACAAACAAACGGTCACAATGCCGTTTCATCGGATACTGTTTTTTAGAAAATAGCGAACCAAGTTGTCATGTCAAACCAAGGTTTGACGCTCCAATTTATCTTGTCAAAAAATAGCGTTGAACAGCCCTAGGGGTGGGGTGAATCGTAAGTAGCACATCTTGACTCTGCTTCTACATCTAAATGAAAAGGAAACTATTATGAGCGAAAAACCTTACAGAAGAGCAATTTTTGATTCATTGGTCTACAGTGAAGAAGGCGAACTTGCCGAAGTCACTTACATCGGGGGCGAAGCCTATTATATCATCTTGGATGATGATTTTAAACGTCATGTTGAAGCCCAAGAGATTGATAGACAAATCGTTGAATGGCTACAAAAGCAAGTATTTGAGCATAAAAGCATTATTACATCAAATGTAATGGACATGATTGGCAAAGATGATTTGTTTACAAAAGCCATGATTGAGTCTTCCATTAAAAATGTAGACAAAATCATGGAGGTAGGTATACCCGATGATGCCCGCATGATGCTAGGCATGATGGGCTTTAAGGTCATTGTTGATTTTCATGGGGAAGTTTTGAAAGTTGATATGCCTGAACATCCCATTGATTGAATAAGGTTGTGTATGGACATACCTTAGGGCTGTTTAATGCTAAAACAAAAAACATGGCTTGGGATATTTTTCGACATGATTTTCAATCATGTGGTCGCACAATGGAGCGAAAAAGCTTGCTTTTTCATGTCAAAGCAAGCTTTGACGCTCAATTTATCTTGTCAAAAAATAGCATTGAACAGCCCTATACGTTATCTTTACTATACTCGTGTTTAGTATAACAAAGGAAAAAACATGACAACTATACCCAAAGAGATGCCTAACTCACAGCTACTTCCCCGTGTTAAACGAAGTAGTCTTGCCACAGCACTGATTATCACCCGCCGTGAGATTAGGGATAGTTTTCGCGATTGGCGGATAATGGCTCCTATATTTATCCTGACATTGATTTTCCCAGCGTTGATGAACGCTACCGCAGTTTTTGCCATGAATTGGATTGCTCAATTTGGTGGTGAAATTATCATCCAACAATTGATACCATTCCTGTTACTTGTAGTTGGATTTTTTCCCATGTCCTTTTCATTGGTGATTGCCCTAGAAGTTTTTGTTGGCGAGAAGGAACGAAACAGCATCGAGCCGTTGCTTTCCATGCCGATTACTGATTTGGAACTGTACATAGGAAAAATGTTGGGTGCATTATTTGTGCCGCTATCAGCCAGTTATTTAGGTATTTTAGTTTATATGACAGGACTTTTTTTTACGGTTGAATGGTCACCCGATGTTGAACTGATTGTTCAAATATTAGTTTTGACGACCATGCAAGGATTGGTCATGGTTGCTGGAGCAGTGGTAGTCTCTAGTCAAACGACCAGCGTCCGAGCAGCAAACTTGTTAGCAAGTTTTATTATCATTCCGATGGCACTGCTTTTACAATTGGAAAGTGCCTTGTTTTTCTGGTGGCAATATGATGTGATATGGTACATCATCTTGGCATTAACTATTGTGGTGATGGTTTTAGTTCGCATGGGAATTCGGATATTTAATCGAGAGGAAATTTTATCAAAAGAGATAGACATCCTCAACCCATCACAAATTTGGCATGATGTCAAAGGCTATTTTTTACGCCCGCCTGAACATGCAATGAATAGAACCATGCCCTCACCAACTTTCAACTTAAAACGAATTTTGCTAAAAGACATACCATTTTTGTTACGTAGCCATGCCATGCCACTTGTAGTTACACTGATTGTATTTGTTGCGGCTATTGGCGGTGGTATAGCAAGTGCCTCACTGTACCCGATTCCACCTGATAGAGTTGATTTAAGCAACATTTCGCAAGATAGTTTTGGTAAAAGATTAGGAACGTTTGGTGCCTTTTCACAATTCAGGGCAAGGACAATCTTTTCCCATAATTTGCGAATAATGACCTTATCACCAATTTCGGCAATATTTTCTTTTGGCACACTGGCACTAATGCTTCTCATTTTGCCCATGTCAATTGTCGGATATTTCATTGGTGCCATGGGACTGTTAGGCTACAATCCACTTTTGTTTTTCATCACCTTCTTTTTGCCACATGGCACATTTGAAATTCCCGCCATGATTATCTGTACTACGTTTGCCCTACGTATTGGAGCGGCTATGATGTCCCCTCCTGAAGGTTTAGATATTGGGCAAGGCTTAATATATACTATAACAAATTTTGTGAAGATTTATATTTTTGTAGTTATTCCTTTACTTTTTATCAGTTCCATGATTGAAACAAGGGTTACACCTTGGATTATTTATATGGTATACAGCATGTAGCCCAGTCATTTTGCCTGTGATAAAATATTTAGAAATATAACTGTTCATCCTCTAGTTCTGTTTAATGCTAAAACAAAAAACCATGGCTTGGGGTTTTTCGACATGATTTTTAATCACGTGGTCGCACAATGGAGCGAAAAAGCTTGCTTTTTCATGTCAAAGCAAGCTTTGACCCTCCAATTTATCTTGTCAAAAAGTAGCATTGAACAGCCCTCGTGTGGGGTATACTTTGGAAATCACGGATATGTATCCAAATCTTTTTCATAATATTGTCTAAAATTATATATGTGGTATAATTACCATCTAATCTTAAAATTGTACTATATACTTTTTCGTAAGAATAGTTTATGTCCAACCCATTTAAGGCTTTATTGGCTCCTTTTTCACTTGATATTGGCATTGATTTAGGTACGGCAAACACTTTAGTCTATGTCAAAGGAAAAGGAATAGTAATTAACGAACCTTCTGTTGTAGCAATTGACCCCCGAACTCGACGGATTTTGTCAATTGGTTTAGAGGCAAAAGAGATGATGGGACGTGCTCCATCAAACATTAGAGTTATTCGTCCATTACAAGATGGGGTTATCTCTGACTTTGATGTAACACAAAAAATGTTAAAGAAATTCATAGATAAAGTCCATTCCAGACGATTTTCTCCTTTTGTGGCTCCTATTGTGGTTGTAGGTGTTCCAAGCGGAGTCACTTATGTTGAAAAGCAGGCTGTACATGATGCAGCAGAAGATGCGGGTGCCAGAGAAGTTCATCTTATTGAGGAGCCAAAAGCAGCTGCTATTGGTTCTGGGTTACCTATTACTGAACCAATTGGGAGCATGATTGTAGATATTGGTGGCGGAACCACTGAAATTTCGGTTTTTTCTTTGGAAGGAAATGTAGTTAATAATTCGATTCGGATTGCAGGCGATAAGATGGATGAGGCTATTATTGCTTATGCCCGTCAAAAATACAATTTGCTGATTGGGCAACGGATGGCAGAACGAGCAAAGATAACTATTGGTTCAGCATATCCCCTCTCTGAAGAACAGACTATTACTTTGCGAGGACGTAATTTAATTACTGGTTTGCCTGATGCGATTGAAGTATCAAGCGTTGAAATTCGTGAGGCAATTTCTCCTGGTGTTGAAACTATTATTGAGGCTGTTCGGAAAGCATTGGATGAGACCCCTCCTGAGATAATTGCTGATTTGATGGAGATAGGTATTGCTTTAGCGGGAGGCGGAGCTTTATTACAAGGCTTGCCTGAACGATTAGCCGAAGAGACCAAAATTCGTGTTTATGTTAGTGATGACCCTTTAACAGCGGTAGCAAAAGGAACTGGTCTTGTTTTGGAAGATTTGCCCAAGTATAGAGGGGTACTGACTGACTTGAAACGACGATATAGATAATATCCATGTAACTAGGAGTTACGCAGTTGATAGCATAACAAATATTTAGTATAGTATTATTCAAGAAATACATGTACCAACAAGATAGAACTGGTGAAATGGTCTGAACTGAGTTGGATGATAGAGACTTACCATCGTGGTCTCAATCAAGCGATTTGCCGCATCGAATATGTTAGTCTGTTCTGTCGTATTGAGCAAGTTACCGTTATTATCAAAGGTGAATGATTGTCCATCTACTTCAATAACCACTGTTCT
The DNA here is from genome assembly GCA_002084875.1 of Anaerolineaceae bacterium 4572_78. Classification (GTDB taxonomy): domain Bacteria; phylum Chloroflexota; class Anaerolineae; order 4572-78; family 4572-78; genus 4572-78. The sequence continues at coordinate 5,001 of NBMH01000113.1, forward strand.
ATTTTGTTCTTGATGGTTTAGTTAGTTACCGAAATATTAATTGGGTGTTCTTGTACATTGTGTATCATCATGTATTTTAATGGTGCCATCGGGCATAATCGTGCATTCCAGTGATTTAACTTTATTTTTTAAATTTTCAAAATCATCTAAACCAATAACTCCTTTCAAGTTCGCATAACCAAAGTAGGTATTTGTTAGAATTGTTCCTGTTAAATTAGCTCCCTCTAAATTGGCAAAAGCAAAACTAGTGTTTGTTAGGTTTGCTCCTGCTAAATTAGATGATTCTAAATTCGCACCATACAATTTTGCCTCTTTCAGATCTACGTTTTGCAAATCTGCATAACGTAGATCTGTATTGGTTAGATTTGCTTCATGCAATTGTGCAAATGTTAAATCTGCTCCTTGCAAGTTAGACCCGCTTAGTATAATGAACCCCAAAAACTAGACCACAAGTTAAGTAAGAAATATAATGAAAAGAAATCAAAAGCATTAAGGACTTGCAACAACGAGCAGCCAAAAATAACATACTTACTTTCCTTACAACCACAATGATTCCCAAACTTGAGGAACTCAAACTTGGCAAAGTAGCTTATGCTCAAAAACAAGCAGATGTCAAGAAAAATTTTATTCAGCCTCTTTTTAACTTAGATTCTCAACCTCAAGTGATGATTGCCCCCGTTCTTGAGAAAACAGTTGGTTCAAATGCGGTTATCCTTGATGAAAAAATTTACCCGCTTATAGCAACTACTCATCATTCTGACTCGGACTTGATTGTATATGTTCATAATAATTATTTTTGCTTGGCAAAGTCATGTCAATTTCTGCATGAAGTTGAACTACTATTCATGGGAAAACTTACTTTGATGGTGCAAAATCAAATTTTACATGAATCTCATGAACGATTGGAGATATTGACGGAAATCGAAATGACTGAACAGGAAATAGCCGCATACTTACAGATTAATCTCCCTACTAAAGAGAATCAAAATTATATCTATCAAAATTCAGAATGGGGGGTGTTTCAGCAAGACAAAAATTTTTGTGTGTATATTGAGGTACCATCTTATGTTGTCGAGGATAAAGATGGAACACTCTACCGTTTTGATGCCACTCAAGTTGGTTTGATACTAGAAAATGATAATTCCAAAGATACATTAAAGTTTGGTAAGGCTAAAGTTCTTACAACTTATGAACATATGTTTGTGCCTTCCAAAACGAAAAAAGAACAAAACATTTGCATGGTCAAAGACTCAAGTTATTATGGTAATTTAAATCGAATGTCATTGGCTGATGCAATTTGCATGTATCTTTTTGATGCCAAACGCACACTAATGAGTGGTCATTTTGACGGCAACTGTAATTCACCTCATCATAGCATTAGCTCATTCATACGACGACAAATCAGTCGTCAAGATGCGGAACAACGAAATTTACCTATTTATTCGTATTATCGCTAAATGTAGGGTCAACTACCCACCGAGCTAGGGCTGTTCAATGCTATTTTTTGAAAAGATAAATTGGAGCGTCAAAGCTTGCTTTGACATGAAAAAGCAAGCTTTTTCGCTCCATATACTGACAGGATGCCATATCCTATGTGGAATATCATGATGAATAAACGCAAGTTAAAAATAACAACGGAATCACTTTGGTATATCCAAACCTACATTCGTTTAGTGCATAAGCACATTGGACCAAATGAATGTGGTGGTTTCCTGGCTGGTGAGCCAGGCAGTGACATTGTAGACATGGCACTGTTAGCCCCACATCAAACCGTAACTCCATCTTCCGTAACCATAGATGCTCAAGGCGTGTTAGCAGCTGGACGTGAAATTCAAAAGCATGGTAAACAAGCAAAAGGCTGGTGGCATTCTCATGGGCAGTTACCTGTTTTTCATTCGTCCACCGACGACACAAATACCGAACATATCTTGAGCCAAATTGAACTTTATCTTAAAACCTTTGGTGACATGGGACAAATACAGTTTAGTATTAAACATACGTGAGGAAATGCATGCCGAACTTTATCTTAAAACCTTTGGTGACATGGGACAAATAAGTCAATACGTTGTTCCCGTTGAGTTAATATCCTCCTTAGATGAAGAGGAAATGGTCAAAGCAATTAAAGCTAAAATACATCCTACCCAACCGTCATTAGCACATTACAGCTCATGGGGAGATGATATTCAACTTGATTTTACAAATGAAGATACCACTGACATATCATGGCAAGAGAAATTATCATATTTTTTAACATTGGCAAAAAATCCATCTTATTTGTGGAGCATGACACGGTTACTACCATACAGGTTAAAAAATTCAATTTTTCCAAAAAAGTGAGGATAATGGAACGCTACCAACGTCAGATGAACATTCCGAATTGGAA
>NBMH01000114.1 GCA_002084875.1 Anaerolineaceae bacterium 4572_78
TTGGTCATTCCAACAGTAGTTTTACTTTCCTTATCAACCTATTTTGGTACACGAATAGGATTGCTAACCAGTTATGATTCATTGCAAAAGCAAACTGAAAATAATGCTATTAATGCTATTCACTTGGTAGATAATGGCTACGCCATGCTAGAAAAATCTATTGAACATCAGTTGGAAAATGCCTTTATCCCATTCATGCAGGCTTATGAAGATGCTAACCGTGACCCCGCCAAAATTGATTTGCATGTTTTGCAAAAACAGTTTTCTAAGGATTTAGGTGCTGAAGTAGACCTTTATATCATAAGTTCTGAGTGGATAATTGAATATACCACTTTTGATTTAGATTTAGGACTTGACTTCAAACCCATCGTTCCTGAACGCTTTATTAAGCGATTGGAAAACATGCTGGCGAGTTCGGGTTTTTATCCCGAAGAGATGGGGTTGGAAACCCAAACCAGTAGGATACGCAAATACTCCTATATGTCAACCCCTGACCATGCTTATTTGTTTGAATTAGGGGTAGTTTTCGACCAATTTAATCAGTTTGTCGGTCGTCTGAATTTAATACAAATCATGGATGACCTGAAGGCACTCAATCCGTCTTTGGATAATGTTCGTATTTTTGAGGGCTTTCAAGGACGAGTTTATGGTGGTTCAGAAGAAGAAATATCCGAATCACTTCAAGCCTTTATCAAAGATGTTATTGACAACAGAACAGAAGTGCATGACATTTATCAAGATGATAAACTAATTCGTTACATGTACATTGATAGAGGCTATGAAAAAACCGACCCGAATGCTGTTATCTCAGAGCCGCGTGTTTTGGAATTGACCTACAATACAGATTCGATTGATACAGCACTAACCCGTTTGTTGATAACAAGTGTCGCTATCAGTATAGTTGCCATCATCCTGACGGTTATTGTTACTTATGTTATTTCTGACCGCATTGCCATGCCGATACTGAAAATTATTGATGGTGTTAAACAAATTGAAGATGGCAATTTAGATTATCGTTTAGCAGTTCAATCTGAAAATGAACTCAAATTTTTGGAGGTGGGGATTAATGACATGGCGGGGCAAATTGAGGAACGAAATCGTCAATTAGAAGAACTGGTTGATACTTTGGAAATGCGAGTTGCCTATCGGACAGAAGAATTGTCGAATGCTAACGAAGAAATCTCAGTTTTAAATGAGCGGCTTCAAGAAGAAAACATACGCCTAGAGGCAGAAGTTGATGTTGCCCGCAAACTACAAGTGATGCTTCTCCCAACTGAAGATGAACTTAAGCAGATTCAAGGATTAGATATTGCTGGCTTCATGGAACCTGCTGATGAAGTTGGGGGTGATTATTACGATGTTTTACAACACAACAGGCATGTCAAGATTGGTATTGGTGATGTTACGGGACATGGCTTGGATAGTGGTGTCATTAGCATGATGACACAAATGGGAGTGCGAACATTGTTTAATCAAGGTGAATCAGACCCCAAACGATTTTTGAGCGTTCTGAATCAAACCATTTATGATAATATCCAGCGGATTAAAAGCGATAAAAATCTTACTTTAATGCTAATGGATTATACCTCACAAGGTGATATTCGTTTAAGTGGACAGCATGAAGATGTCATAGTCGTTCGCCGTGATGGTACAATTAAATTGATTGATACCTTTGACTTGGGCATGCCAATTGGTTTGGATGAGAAAAGTGCAAAATATTTCAAGGCAACCAGTCTCAAACTTGAAGCAGGAGATGGTATTGTGTTGTATACTGATGGCATAACCGAAGCCCACAATATGGATAAAGAACTATACGGATTAGAACGTTTATGTGATGTCATCGGGCAAAATTGGTCGCAGTCGGCAGAGGGTGTGAAAGATACAGTCATTGCTGATGTGCGTGCATGGCTAGGCAAACAAAAACCACTTGATGATATTACTTTGCTCGTATTAAAACAAAAGACAACCACTCACCAAGCCTAACGGACTCGGTTTCAATTATCAGATGGGGATAAGACATAGATTAAATCGTTGTTGGAGATTTTTTAAGTATGATAGCATGTAGCAATCCGAAAGCACAATATCTTGCTCGTAAACATGAAATTGATACAGTTATTGGCAATGTTTTAGAAAGTGGCTGGTATATCTTGGGGCATGAGGTGAAACAGTTTGAGCATGAGTTTGCAAATTATATTGGTGTCAAGCATGGCATTGGGGTAGCTAATGGCACAGATGCCCTTCATCTTGCTTTAGTCGCATGTGGTATTGGCAAAGGCGATGAGGTTATTACTGTGTCGCATACTGCCGTAGCCACCGCCGCTGCAATTGTCATGGCTGGGGCAAGTCCAGTGTTTGTTGATATCGAACCTGACTTCTTTACTATGAATCCGAGTCATCTAGAATCGGTGATTAGTGAGAATACTAAAGCAATTATTCCTGTTCATCTTTATGGACAGGCAGCTAATCTAGCTCCCATAATTGCCTTTGCCAAAAAACATAATCTTTATGTGATAGAAGATGTGGCTCAAGCACATGGCGGTACTTATCACGGAAAACGACTCGGCTCATTTGGTGATTTGGCATGTTTCAGTTTTTATCCCACCAAAAATTTAGGGGCGTTGGGCGACGGGGGAATGGTCGTTACGGATAATCCTGAATTTGCTGAGAAGATTCATTTGTTGCGGCAGTATGGCTGGAAGAAAAAATATGTTAGTTATAGCTATGGTTATAACTCGCGTTTGGATGAATTGCAGGCGGCAATTTTACGGGTGAAGTTGCCGTATTTAGATATGGATAATCAGGCTCGAAAACGTATTGCCCAACTTTATAAAACAAGTTTTGTCCATCATGGAGCATCAAACCAAAATTTGACATTACCAAAAATCCGTCATGACGGCAACCATGTATTTCACTTGTATGTTATTCATTCCTCACGACGAGACTCGCTCAAAATGTATTTACAACAGCATGAAATCGGAACTATCATTCATTACCCTGTACCTGTTCATTTGCAACCTGCCTATACTGCATGTAAAATTAGTAAGCATGGTTTAGCTGAAACTGAAAAAGCTGTGCAGGAAATTTTGTCTTTGCCCATGTATCCTGAATTGACGGCGGATGATGTGTTGCATGTGGTGGATGTTATCCGCAATTTTAAGTGGGTATGATTTCCAATTTAAGGAGTGCAAAAGAATTGTCTTTTGCATGTAAGATTTTCTCATCTCCATGTGGAGAGGGTTAGTGGCGTGGAAGGTGTATTTTTCATGAAACAAATTTATATACTTTTAACGATATTAATTATTGGGCTTGCGGCATGTACGTCATCGCCGACATTGGAGGTTACCGTTGAATCAAAAAGAGAAATCGAAGATACAGAAATAGGAGAAACGGCTACCTCGCATGAGATACAAAAAGTTGTTTATGCTACATCAACTAACACAACCATGCCGACACCGATTAGTACTACTCAGCCAACAATTACCTCTACGCCAAATATTAGCACAGTCCCGACTCCAACTGCTATGACGTATATGGGAACGGTTAATGCTGATGTGGTCAATCTACGGCGTGAGCCAAACACCGAATCTGAAATTGTTGGGCAAGTTGAATCGGGTGATACCGTAACGATTATTGGGCGTGATGAAGACAGCAAATGGTGGCAAATCACTTCTGATAAGCATGAGGATGTGCTTGCTTGGATTTTCGCAGAATTTGTAAATGTGAAAATGCCTGCTAATGCGGAAATTAGCATGAGTGATTCTCCGTTTGGTGAGCCGAATGTTGCTGTCGTTTATGATGCAACAGGTACTAATCAAGCTGGAGGTACTATGTCGGGTATTCCGCCCGCAGGTAATTTTGAGACACCGAAGGGCATAAATCCATTGACTGGTTTAGCCTTGCCGAGTAATAAACAGAATTTACGTCCTGTGATTGTTTGCATAAATAATGACTTTGTTGCCCGTCCTCAATATGGAACCAGTAAGGCTGATGTGATGTATGAGTACATCATGGAGGGGTATTTTATCACCCGTTTCAGTGGTGTTTTTTATAGTGATGAGGCTGACCGAATTGGGCCTGTGCGAAGTGCTAGGCTGATAAATTATTATATGGCACCTTTGTATGAGGCGGCTTTGATGTGTTCGGGAGCTAGTGACGAAGTGCGATATATTCTAAAACACGAAGCTAATTTTCCTTATTTTGACATTGACTTGGATGACCCTGGCAATAATGTTTATTCGACGAGTATCGGCAGAGATTATAGAACACGCTTGCAAACAAGTTCGGCAGGTTTCCGACAGTGGATGTCTGAATGGCATGTCGAAAAATCGCCTAAGATACGTGGTTTTACTTTTGGTGACATGCCAAGTGGTGGCGTGCCAGCTATTTCTGTTAGCGTACCCTATCCGCGTTCTAGTCGAGTTAGTTATAGCTATGACTCAAGCAAGGGGCGTTATCTGCGTTACATGGGCGATGTGGCTCATACTGATGGCGGTACAAATAAACAATTGATGTACGAAAATGTGCTGATTCAATACGCTTCTCATCAAGATACTGATATTGTTGAGGATAGTTTGGGAACGGTAAGCATCCGCATTAATTTGTTTGGCAGTGGGCAAGCAATTTTGTTCAGAGATGGACATGCTTTTAAGGGGACATGGCAGAGTAGTAATAGTGGTGATACGCCACGTGTTTTTGATGAGAATGGGCGGGAGGTGCCGTTTAAGACAGGAAAGACATGGATTAGTGTTGTGCCGCTGAATTATGTTGTGGATTATAGCTCTTAACGGGATAACAAATTATGAAGTCACCTTTTCCAGGCATGTATCCGTTCACCAAATGGTTATCCGCGTGCATGGTAGGGCTGTTCGATGCTATTTTTTGACAAGGTAAATTTGAGGGTCAAAGCTTGCTTTGACATGAAAAAGCGAGCTTTTTCGCTCCATTGTGCGACCACATGATTGAAAATTATATCGAAAAATATCCCAAGCCATGTTGTTGTTTTAGCATTAAACAGCCCTACATGGGGGAGGGGTCTACTAACGAGGGAAGTGAATAATTACGATTTTAGTTGTCAAGAATGATAACTATTTAGCAGAAATATTTTTGGAGAGATAATCATGGATTTTGAAATAAAACCTACAACAATATTGGGGATTGCCATTCTCTTGGTCGGCATTTTCTTAGCAACGCAATTTTATGCACTTATTGAACGGCAGGAAGAAATTGAAGCTATCGCAAAGTCTGTCCGTTCTGAAACAGGAAAAATGACACTTGTTGCCCGAAATGTTACAGTTACAGCCAAATGGGAAAGTACAGCTACAATTGAGACCGAACTAACTGCCGAAGCGGAAAGTATTCTTGGTCAGCAAGCAACAAATACTGCTCAAATAGAGGCAACCAATGTCGCTGCTGCCCAAGCGACGGCTGATGCCAGGAATACTGCTACATCAGAATATCAGACTACGGCAACAATTGAAGCACAACGAACAGCCATTGCAAAAGAGGCAGTTACTATAGGACTACAAGAAGATATTCCTCCTCCTAAGTATCAAGGTGATTTAACCCTTTTTATTTTGGCGGGACAATCTAACATGTCAGGGGCAGGTATAGTCCCACCAATTGTGGAAGATAATCTAAATGTTTTTACTTTCGGTAATGACTATCATTGGCATGTAGCAAAAGAGCCGATTGATAACCCTTTTGGACAAATTGATGCTGTTTCATTAGATACAAATGCGGGTTTTGGACCAAGTTTAGAATTCGCCACTTCACTTTGGCAGACTGATGAAAGTATGAAGATAGGGCTTATTCCATGTGCGGAATGGACTTCTTCAATCAATGAATGGCAACGAAACTTGAGTGAAAAATCGTTGTACGGTTCATGCTTGAGACGGACATTAACCGCATCGCCCATGGGCGATATTGCTGGACTATTATTTTGGCAGGGCGAAACTGACAGCATTGTCTTTAGCCAAACGAATAAAATCGTTTTGCCCAATGAATGGGCTGAATACTTTTCAACATTCATCACCGATTTCCGTAGCGATTTAGATATTCCTAATTTGCCTGTTGTCTTTGTTCAAATTGGTACCAACACCGACCCCGAATTTTTTGAAAACTGGCAGATTGTTCAGGCACAACAAGAGTCTGTTCAGTTGTCATGTGTAACCATGATTAACGTGGCGGATTTAGAATTACAAGATACTGTTAATTATTCAACAGAAAGTCAACATATTATTGGTCAACGTTTGGCAGACGCATTTTTAAGTCTGCCAGAGTCATGCCAATAACGTAATAGGATATATTGACATAGCTTCATTGCGTAGGCTAATTACAACCGATTACTATATCAAAACATTATGGTTTACTGCATGGCAAGCAGCACTCTCTACACTATTGACCATGACTTTAGCTTTACCGAGTGCTTATGTCTTTGCCCGCTATAAATTTACTGGTAAAAGCACTATTAAAGCAATTTGTACTTTGCCATTTGTTTTACCTACAGTGGTGGTGGCTAATGCGTTTATGGCACTCCTCGGCACAAATGGATTATTAAACAACATCTTGATGAGCACATTTAGCTTGGACACGGCTCCTATCCAACTTAACCATACTATTTGGATGATTTTACTTGCTCATGTCTTCTATAATTACAGCGTAGCATTTCGCATTATAAGCAATTTTTGGGGAATACTACCCGACAATTTAACTCAAGCGGCTCAAGTGCTTGGAGCCTCCCCACGACGGGCATTTTTTGAAATTACACTCCCTCTTCTTAGACCTGCCATTGCTGCCGCTTCAATGTTAGTATTTATATTTTGTTTTACCAGTTTTGGGGTGATATTAATTTTGGGAGGGATGCAATTTGCGACCCTTGAAGTCGAAATTTATCGCCAGGCAGTAAACATTTTTAATTTACCCATGGCTGGAGCCCTTTCTCTCATCCAAATCATATTTACCTTTGCACTTATGTGGGTTTATACCCGCCTACAAGCCAACATGACCATCCATCTGAAACGCCAAGCACAATCTACATTTCAACGTCCCGTCAAATCTCGTGTGGATAAACTACTCGTGGGCGGTACATTAACACTCATGTTTGTTTTATTGGCATCACCTCTATTGGCATTAATCATACGGTCGTTTACCACCACACAAGGGATTGCTCTGACATATTATCGAGAATTGTTTATCAATCGGCATGGCTCGCTTTTCTTCATTCCTCCGATTGAGGCTGTGTACAATTCGACAAGTTATGCTCTTGTCACCGTGGTAATGGCTGTCTTTTTAGGGCTAATTTGTTCCCACATGCTCACCAACACCGACTCAATTTTAAGCCGCTGGCTCGACCCACTTTTTATGTTGCCCCTAGCAACATCAGCTGTAACACTTGGGTTCGGCTTTATCATCACCATGAACAAGCCTCCCTTAAGTCTGCGTAGTTCATGGATTTTGGTGCCGATTGCTCATACATTGGTTGGATTGCCCTTTGTCATTCGTAGCCTTCTGCCCGCCATGCGAAGCATCAACCCCAAATTGCGAGAAGCTGCTGCCTTATTAGGAGCCACACCTATTCGGATTTGGCGTGAGATAGATTGGCCACTTATTCAACAAGCCGTTTTAGTGGGAGCCGTGTTTGCCTTTACGGTAAGCATGGGAGAATTTGGAGCCACCATTTTCCTTGCACGTCCTCATACGCCCACCCTCCCAGTAGCAATTTATCGTTTTCTGGCTCGACCAGGTGCCATGAATTATGGGCAGGCATTGGCAATGAGTACCTTGTTAATGTTGGTTTGTGCTACTGGATTCGTGTTGATTGAAAGATTCAGGGTGGGCGACGAAGGCGAGTTTTAGTTTTTTTGACATATAGGCCAGACAAGAAAGGTTTTCGAAAACCTTTCTTGTCTTTAAAGACCTGTCTGACCATTATACAGTTATTTCTTTGGTATCTCTGCCAAAACCGCTATTCCCATTTGTTCAAGTTCATGTGCGTTTCTAACCGATGTATCTAAATAATCAAGTAAAAATGTTAGGCTAATTCCTGCTACTATGGCAAAAATCAAACGGACAGGAATATCAAGTTGATATGTCAGTGGCACTGTATCTCGTTCAGGTTCAGAGGGCGGGTCAATTAGCGTAGACCCCACATCTACGCCACTAAGTTGTTTGAAAAATTGGGTTGGATTTTCCTCCAATACAATTTGAACTGCTTGTGCAATCTCCATCAAATCATTAGTATTACCCCATGTCATATCAACCGTTAAAATGCGGTGTTGCTTACCACCAACCATAACACCATCAATGGCATGAGGTGGGATTTGAACATTACTGCCTATTACTTTTAAAGTTTCGTTCACACTGTCAGCAAACGCTTGGCTTTGCACAATTTCTGTGGTATCATCAACAAGATATTCTGATGCCAACCAAGCATAGTAGGCATCGTAAGAAAATACGCCCTCTACTGGTTTATGTTGAATACCCATTTCAAATCGCATGCTAGTTGTATAGGTGATAGGGTATGGAGTATATAAAACGGCACTAATACCTCCTACGATAACAAAAAGCAAAATAGGAATCCATATTCGTTTTTTTATAATAGCCCCATATTCTCTTATTTCCATGAATATTGTAAACCTCTTTGTAACCGTTCCTAATTAGAACCACCTATATTCAGTTGCCGCCGCATATTTTAGCAGAGAAAGTGATTTATGGCAAATGCAACTATTTTTTAGTAAAATGGATTTTAAGGCAAACACAGTCATGGCTTATCCCACCGATAAAGCTGGTGGGTTTTTACGGACTTTTTCCATAACTTGCCAGTTCAAACAAATTCTGCTATCCTTGGACAATATAAATTTTGTTTTATACATAATTGATGTCAAATTAATTGTATTGAGGCTGGTTTCTATGATAAAATTATTGATGACCTGGAATATTAAATCAGGATCAGAAGGTGAATACTTTGAATTTGTTTTGCGGGAATTTGCACCGGGCATCATGCGTCTTGGCTTGAGACCGACCGAAACATGGTATACGTATTATGGCGATTGTCCCCACATTTTAACAGGTGCCGTTACCGATGATTTAGAAACAATGCAAGGAATTTTAAAAAGTGCCGAATGGCAAAGTTTGTATGATAGATTACAAAGATATATCACTGACTATCGCCAGAAAATTGTTCGAGCAACCAATCGCTTCCAACTGTTTTAGGTATGTATAAGGTCAACTACCAACCAAACAGGACGACATCGGTTGGTTTAGCTTGGCTAAGCTGTTCAGGAGATTTATTTACTTCAGTCATTTTGCTTTTCTGAAGTTAATAACTCATGCACATCTTGAATAAACTTTTCACGGCTATAGGCACCTTTTTGTAAAATTTGCGACACATGCTCATTCAAATATTTTTGTTCATTAGTGGTCAGCTCTGTTGCACTACTTACAATTACAGGTATTGTTAAGCATGAAGGTATTTGTCTTAATTTTGCAACAAATTCAAACCCATCCATGTCGGGCATTGTTAAGTCAAGAATGATTAGGTCAGGTATTGTGTTTTTTAATATCTGTAAGGCAACTTGTCCATTTTCCGCTTCAATAACTTGGATATCTTCTCTAAGAAGAGTCATGTACATCATCCTCCGAGTAAGTTTATCATCTTCTACCAGCAAAATTGTATGCTGTGATTTGGTGGCATGATACTTAGCAAATGTATTGATTAAACGCTCACGGTTAATTGGTTTTAGCAAATAATCATCCACACCTAGCTTACTACCTAGCTGACGATTATCAATCATAGAAACCATGATAACAGGGATATCCGCCAAATCACTTTCTGCCTTCAATTGTTTTAAAACTGTCCAGCCATCCATATCAGGCATTTTTATGTCTAGGGTAATTGCTGTCGGATGGAGTTCTTTTGCTTGTTTCAAACCTTCCTGTCCACTATGGGCAACGGCTATCTTAAATCCAAATTCATCCAAATAATGGCGAAGGAGATTGCATGCGGTGGGGTCATCATCAATTACCAAAATGGTTTTTTTCGATTTAGCATCATCAGTTTTAACAGGCATAAGGTCAGTGGGCAATGATAAATCTTCTTCCTCAACGATAGCAGGTTTGGTAGGCAATTCAACAGTAAACGTACTGCCATGTCCATAGTCGCTCTCCACATAAATGCGTCCACCTAAAATTTGGGAATAATGATGGCTGATTGCTAAGCCTAATCCTGTTCCACCATATTTGCGTGTAGTTGAGTTGTCTGCTTGGGTAAATGGTTCAAATACATGCAACATTTGTTCGTTGCTCATGCCAATACCTGTATCACTCACTTGGCATATTAACCAGTTTTCACCTTTTCGTTCCTCATAATGCATGGTGATAGTGATTGTCCCGCGACGAGTAAATTTTATGGCATTGAACTTTATTTCATCGCTAATAATATTTTGGATTTTATCAGCAATATTAACTATGAGTTCGTTTTGATTCTTTTTGAGCATAGGCGTAATTGTCACGATAATATTATCAATCATGTTACTCACATTGACCGTTTCAAGATACGTTTCAATATGCCCAGCTTCAATTTTAGAAAAATCAAGTATACCATTAATAAGTGTTAGTAAATGTTTGCCTGATTGGTTAATTTTTTGTATGTCGGGGATAAAATCATTTTCTTGACGTTCTTCGGCTTCTTCCTGTAATATGTCACTGTAACCAATGATGGCATTAAGCGGGGTGCGTAATTCATGACTCATATTCGCTAAGAAACGGCTCTTGGCAACATTTGCTTCTTCGGCAATTTTACGGGCTTTGTCAGCAATGAGTTTAGCATGTTCAGCTGATTCTTTTGAACGAGCATTATCGAGAGCCACCGCGGCTTGATTTGCTAAGGTTAAGGCTATGTTGAATTCATCACTGTTGTAGGTACGTTCCTTTTCCCACAACTCTAAACGAATGATGCCTATTAATTGTCGCTTGACAACTAATGGGATAATAACTAATGTTTGAGCCATGGACTGTGTAGGAGCAGTACCTTTGATGTCCTGCTCATGAGAAGTCATAGTAGCAAAACTTTTCAGCCCAATTGTTGCCAAAGAATAAGCTACCAACGTTTCAGTACGACCCGTTTCAGCATCAAATTGAAACACGTAAGGTTGAGACGGGTAAGCAATAATGGGTTGCATGATTTCTAAACTTAGTGCTGTTATCGAATCATTTTTCAAGGAAGTAATTTTGCCTGCTGGGTAAACAGCTTGATGTGGGCGGGAAAATTCGGCTAATACTTCTGATGTTCCTTCTAATACATTGATGTCTAAAATAAAACAGCGTGTCCCTTCTAACAGGTTGGCAAATTGTTGAGCCACAACAGTAGCAATTTGCTTTGATTCAAGTGGGACTCGAATTAGAGAATAACTAATATTAAATAATGTAGTTAAACGTTTAAAGGCACGGTTCAGGGTTTTTTGATATAGCCATGAAATAAGTGCTACTAGAAAGATAAATATTGTAGGAGAAATAATATCTCTTAAATTTGTTCTCAATGATTCCGAGCTTAGGAGATTAAAGACAACGATTAAAAGAACAACATTTAAACCTGCACTCCAAAAAACTACATAAAGACTAATCAATATACCTGATACCATCACTGGTAAGGCTAACATCATTGCCAGTACAATAGCATCGGTGGTTGCACCATCTAGCAAGTAAACAATAATAAAAATAAAAATAGATGTGTTAAACACAATATAAAACAAGTAAACAGCCAAACGAATACGTCCTATAAAACGTAAATACAGTACACATAAGTAAAAAATTATCGTGATTGCGATGCTTACATAAAATGGTGTTGCTACCCCAAAAACAGGCATAAATACGATAGGGAAGCTAAGAATACCAAGCATACCTCCTACAAGGTACTTGAGCAAAAATGATTTACGTTGCTGTTCTGATTCAAACATTATCTTTGTTTTTTACCTGTTTTGAAAAAATTAAACATGTTTCCATAATTGATATGATTTTCCGATTCAATTAGACATCCTTCTGTTTGTTTTTATCATGCAATAGCTTTTTTGTCAAATTGAGTTTATTGAATTCCAACTCACAAATTCACTGCGTAAGGGATTCGTATAAAATGACGTAAGTAGCCACCAATTCAGTCATGTAAAATTTGTAGTTCTTAGTCAAATATTGACAATTCATCATTTTGACGTTAGAATACCTAAGACTTAATTTTTCGTAAGTACACGAGCAAAAATTTGATGAGCCATATCGTAGGTGTTGTTGTGACCGGTTACTTAAATTGTAACTGATGTTTGTCAAGCTATCAGTCATGACTTTACCATCAAACATGGCATACCACTACAGATAAATTACTCATTATTTTTGCTAACCTACTTAGCATAGGCATTCTGCCTGTAGCCGCGGTGAACAGACTTATAGTCTGTTCTACATATTTAATTTATTTTAAGGAGAAAAAATGGCAGTTGAACATTTAACAAAAGCCACTTTTAAAGAAAAAATTTTTGATTTCGAAAAAGAAAAAGAATGGAAGTATAAGGGAGAAAATCCCTGCATCATTGATTTTTATGCTGATTGGTGCGGTCCATGCAAAATCATCGCTCCCATACTGGAAGAACTTTCAAAAGAGTATTGCTGTAATGTAGATTTTTACAAGGTAGATACCCAACGGGAACAAGAATTAGCAGGTATGTTTAATATAATGAGTATCCCTGCTGTTCTTTTCATACCATTGAGTGAGACACCACAAATGTCAGTTGGTGCGTTACCGAAAGATACATTCAAGCAACTAATTAAAGAAATTTTTAATGTTGAGAAAAAATAGACTCACTAAGCATTGGTAAATGGGTGCTCAATAAACGCTATCAATGCGAAAACAATACGATCTGCCACCGCAGGTCAATAGCCCCCGACTCTAGTCGGGGGTTTCAACGGCTGGTTTTTATGGAAATGGAGATTTTGAAATGACACAATATTGGGGTCCACCAACCAATCCAAATTATCCTCGTCAACAAACACCTTACCCACAAATTCCACCTCCTGATTTTGATTACTACAATCAATCACGAGGGGATTCGTTGTGGCAACGATTTCTTATTTTTGTGGCAGGGGGATGTTTTGCCTTGCTTTTATATACCTGTTGCCTTTCAACTCTAGTGATTGCTTGGGTAGCTGAAGGAATATTAAATGAAGATACTGTTTCAGTTTCTTCTACAGCGATTGTTGCCCCTATACCAGCAATCCAGTATACTACCACCCCCACCGTTGCAGTTATTATTGTACCACCTCATGCAACACCACCAATTACCGAACGCCCAAGTAATCAATTGTTTCAAATTGGAGAAAAAATCACAGATGAAACAACATCTATAGAATTGATTGCATTGGATATTCAGCGTCATGTGCATCCTAATAACGTTCCCCCACTTGAAAAATGGGAATTTGTATCTATATCTGTACAACTTCGTTTAATTGACCCCGCCAAATCACCTAAGGAGTACAATAGGGAAAATTTTGTGTTGCAAAATATACAAAATACATATTTCAAACCACATCCTGAAGCACATAATGGCAGACGCTTGCCCAATGGAGAGCTAAAAAATAATGATTTTGTTGAAGGCGATGTTATTTTTCAAGTCCCTGAGGGAGATAATCCCCTGTACTTAATATGGCAAGCAACTGGTGGCGAACGAAATTATGTTATCATTTTGCAGTGAGTTATGATATACTGAAAGCATAGCGAATAAAACATACTGTTTTGCATGTGTCTAATCATTATGTGTTTATTCATGTTTTTGTGATTTTCTTTGATGTGTGGTATAATAATTTATACTAAAATCGTACCTATCAAAAACCATTGGACAAAATACATGTTTAATCAGTCAGGACATCCTTATTCATCATTTAAGAAAAAATTAAATACATCACAAATTCTTTCGCTAATTGCTTTAGCGGGCTTAGCGGCATTTATCCTCAATGTCATGCCATTTTCTTTTGTATTCAATTATCCCTTTCGGTTGTTATTGACCATCGTACACGAGCTTGGACATGGCATAGCCGCAATTTTGACGGGTGGCTATTTTCAAAATTTTGTCATTTTTGCCGATGGATCAGGTCTTGCCTATACAGCTGGAGGCTGGCGATTTGTAGTTATTCCAACAGGCTATTTGAGTGTGGCTATTTTTGGAGCATGTTTAATTTTAGCAGGACGTAGTCAGCTCGCCAGTCGGCGAGCAATGGGTCTCATCGGATTAGCCATGATTGGGTTTACGCTCCGCTATGCCACTCCAACATTATTTTCTCGCCAATTTTTTCATGGGATTTTAACCATTGTCAGTGGACTTGCATTTGGTGGCATGTTTCTATGGTTAGCGGCAAATGTCTCTGATAAAATGACCATCTTTTTGCTACACTTAATTGCCATTGAAGCTGGCTTGACAGCCTTTAGTGATTTGGGTACCGTCATACGTATTTCAACATTTTCAGGCAATGTGGTGCTAAATGATGCTACCTCAATGGCACAACTAACTGGTATCCCTGCCATTTTCTGGGCAGTTGTCTGGATAATAATCGCATGCGGATTATTAGGGGGTGCAATTTGGCAAACTTGGTTGCGTGATGTAGAATTATAGCATGACGGACATCATTTAAAAATTACTGGAGGAAAAAATTATGTCTCTTTGGGATAAAGTATGGGGCGAAATTAATAGTTCGTGAAGGACAAACAGCTGTTTTTATTAATGAAGGACAACTTGCTGATGTGTTTGACCCTGGCACATACACCCTCGAAACCAAAAACTTGCCCATTCTTTCTACCTTGCAAAGTTGGAAGTATGGCTTTGAAAGCCCATTTAAGGCAGAAGTTTATTTTGTTAATACCCGACGTTTTACGGACTTAAAATGGGGGACGAAAAATCCTATCATGCTTCGTGATAAGGAATTTGGACCCGTTCGTTTACGTGCCTACGGAACATACTCAATTCGAGTTGAAGACTCTGCTACGCTCATCCAAGAAATTGTTGGCACTGACAGTCATTTTACTACTGATGAGATTACAAATCAATTACGCAATGAGATTCTAACTCGTTTTACCAGCATATTGGGGAAAAGCGGTATTCCTATTCTTGATTTGGCAGCAAGCTATGACGATTTGGGTGAGTTCATTGCTGGTAAGATTCGACCTGAATTTGAGGAGTATGGTTTAGAATTAACCAAAATATTGGTCGAAAATATTTCCTTACCACCTGCGGTTGAGGAATCACTTGACAAACGAACAAGCATGGGGATTGTGGGCGATTTGAAGGCATATACCCAATTTCAAGCGGCGGAATCACTTAAAGCCGCCGCCGAAAATCCAAGTGGCATGGCTAGTGGTGGCATCGGCATGGGCATGGGATTTGCTATGGCAAAACAACTCGGAGAATCTATGTCTGCACCCAATCAACCCCCTCCATCAGCAAACATGCCTCCTCCCTTGCCTCAAACTGCTCAGTTTTATGTGGCAATCGATGATAAACAGGCAGGTCCGTTTAGCATGGATGAGATAAAGCAAAAGATTAATAAAAGAGTCATCACACGCGAAACACTCGTATGGAAGCAAGGAATGAAAAACTGGACGAAGGCTGACATGAGTTTAGAATTATCTTCTTTCTTTGCCTCTGTGCCGCCGCCTTTACCATAGATATATTGGTGAGTTGGTGAGGTTTCTTTTAAGGAAGGTATTGTTCTCCTTACTTCAATTGGTGGAATTTTCAAAATAAAAGGTGCTTTTACATGGCATACAGCAGATTTACTTTAGAGAAAGCAAAACAACAATTTCAATTGACTATCAATCAAAATACAACGTTGTTTTCAGATATTTCAGAAGTCAGTCTGAGTGATTGGCTACAAGAAATGTTATCTCAAAGTATCTCTTTAGCAACTTATATTAACACAGAAAAAGCACGTTCTGAATTGATTGTGGCTCCCATACTATTAGAATTAAAGCAAATATCCAATGGGAAAATCAGTTTCTTTTCGGGAGTTAGGTTTGACGTGGATAAAAAACAAGGACTTAATGGACAATGTGATTATCTGATTAGCCAATCTGACAATCAATTTGAACTTCATGCTCCGATTGTTAGTATCGTTGAAGCAAAAAGTGAAAATATCAAAGGTGGTTTCGGTCAATGTGTTGCAACAATGATAGCCAGCCGTATTTTCAATAAACGAGAAAATGAGCCATTAGAAACGATATATGGTATTGTCACCACAGGAACAAACTGGAAGTTTCTCAAATTAGTTGGCAATGTTGTTTACATAGATAAAGATGAGTATCATGTTAACAGTGTTGAAAAAATAATAGGAATTTTAATTGGTATCATTAGTTAAAACAAGCCAATCACTTCGTCCTGCAAACCATCATGATTATGATTTTCTTCACCATGTTCACAAAGCCACCCTAAAAAAATACATCACCCAAATTTGGGGCTGGGATGAGAACTGGCAAAGAGACCATTTTCGAGACCATTTTGACCCCGCTAAACGTCAGATTATCGTTTTAAATGGTAATGATATTGGAGCAATCGGCATTGAAAAACGAGAAGGAGATATATTTCTTGCTTATATTGCTATCCTTCCCGATTATCAAGGGCAAGGAATTGGTACAACATTGATTCGGCAATTGCTTTCGGAGGCATTTGAGGCGGGTTCAGCCGTGGTAATACATGTGTTGAAAGGGAATCCTGCAAAACATTTATATGAACGGTTAGGGTTCACAGTTGTTAAGGAAACGGATATACGATATGTCTTGAAGGCAATGTCTGAAAATTAAAAACCTAAGTTTTTAGAAAACTTAGACTTTTAATTAGGCGTAGTCTCGGAGCGTCAAAGCTTGCCTTGATATGAAAAAGCAAGCTTTTTCGCTCCTTTCTACATATCTAAAAATATAGTCATTACCGTTTCGAACGTGGGGTAATTCTAGGTGGTTGCCGACGCATGGAATCAACTAACCAATCCAATGGTTCAATAACATTAAGTGGGTTAATGGCTCGCTTCTTAATAATTGAAACCTGTTCTACATATTTTGCCCGTTCGCTCTTTTCACTACTTGAGGTCGGCACCCATGTAGATTTTTGTGGGGGCCGTACCGTTGTTTCAGAAAAAGGCTCAACGGGTGGTGTTGGTTCAGACGGCTCATAAGCCGTGCCGATGTTAGTAGTCGTTACCGCAGGAATTATAATATCATTCGGTTTTTTAGGAACATGCCTAGTTGGAGTAGGTCTGCCTGGATAACTGACATTCTCTAGCCATTCACCTGTTTCAGTGTCTTGATAACGTCCAATAGCAGAAATGGAAAAGAATTTATAACGATTTGGTCTGGCAAAGTTTGAACTGAGCATGCGATACATCGTATCACCCATAATCTCCTCCACTGCATTTTGTGGGTTTTCCCTTTCCGTCCAGAATGGATCTTTATCTGCTTTGGTAACACAAAATGCTAAGTATTGCTCAAGACGCAAATCATCACTAAAACCACTCTTGACATTTCGTTCCTGAAATTCGAGGAATAAATCAAGGAGCATGGTGCGATAATCGTCCTCTTCTTCGTCTAGGGTGTTATCTAAACGGTCAGGGTCTAAAAGAAAAATGATGCCATGACAACTGCTTAAGTAATCAAGAATATCTATTTCTCCCGCCACACGACGGTCAGCCTGATGTGGCTTCTCATAAAATTCACCAGGAGCATCTACAAAATCGAGGGTGATTTGGTTAAATTCACTGTCAACATGTTGACTACGTTCTTCTTGTAGAACATATCGAAATATTTCTGCTTCTGTTGTTAATTCTGTCGGGGGTGGAAAATGACCTTTAGTACGAATAGTACGAAGTTGAGATGTGACAAATTTTCGAGCATTGGTATCTGCCGCTACTGTCCAACCTGGTCGCAAAAGAAGAGAATCATACAGCATGGATAAGTAGGTTGTTTTGCCTGCACCAGTTGTCCCCCATATACCAATACGATAGGCAGAATGTTGAGCAGCAGTAAAGCGTTGCCACTGTTTATATAGATGGGAACGTGTCCGAGTATTAAACTCTTCCGCATTGATATTTTTCACTTCTTGCATTGATCTCATGTTTTATCTCCGATTCGTAGTATGGACATCTTGTCCGTACTATCATGATAGGTATAGCCTTTAAAAAGATTTGGGTCCGTAGCCGTGATTTCATCACCGCACATGCTGGACATGTAGGGAAACTACTTACCGTAAATACGGATATGCTTAGAAAAAGTTGCGACATGACCCACAATCATGTTAATAAAACTTTTGTCATGATTTTACAACTAGCCTAATTCCTAACAAAACAGCCTCATTTGCCAATAATCACTATTTTTGTTAAAATGAATCTTACGGACAATTGTCGGTTATCAATAATCTCTTAACTAATTGGTAATTGACAGTTCATAGTTAATAATTAATAATTGATAACGGAGGAACATATTTATGAGTTATCGAATTGAAAAAGTGGGAGTCATTGGAGCAGGTACAATGGGAGCAAGTATCGCTGCACATATTGCTAATGCAGGCTATTCTGTAGTTTTGCTCGATATTGCTCCCTATAAATTGACTTCTAAACAAGAAGCAAAGGGACTCACTTTAGATGACCCCGAAGTGAAAAATAGTATTGTTAAGACTGGTTTGGAACGAGCAAAGAAACTAAAGTTTACGCCATTCATGAGTAAAACTGCTGAATCACTTCTCACGCTTGGCAATTTGGATGATAATCTGGACATGCTAAGTGATGTGGATTGGGTTATTGAGGTAATCGTTGAGAACTTGAAAATCAAGCGAAGTTTGATGGAAAAGATTGAATCGGTACGAAAACCAACCGCAATCATTACTACCAATACATCAGGATTGCCGATAGCCTCGATTGGTGAAGGACGAAGTGACGAATTTAAAACACATTTATTTGGCACACACTTCTTTAATCCGCCACGCTATATGAAGCTACTTGAGATAATTACCACACCTGAAAACAACCAAGAAGCTGTAAAGACAATTACTGATTTTTGTGAAACAAAATTGGGTAAAGGAATTGTTTACTGTAAAGATACCCCCAATTTTGTGGGTAATCGCATTTTCTGTGTTGATGGCTCATTTATTAGCCATCATGCTTTTACAAATGGCTATACCATTGAAGAAGTAGATGCCATCACCGGTCCCATTATCGGTCGTCCAAAGACAGCTACGTTTCGTTTGCAAGATTTAGTTGGGATTGACATTGCAGACCACATCAGTAAAAATCTGTATGAGCTTATTCCTGATGACCTTTATCGCCATGTATTGATTTCTGAGAAAGGAACTAAACCCACTAAAATGCTAGTCAAACAAGGCTGGCTTGGAAATAAAACTGGGCAAGGTTTTTATCAACGTACTAAAGAACGTGATGAAAAAGGTAAACCGATTTTTACGGTTTTCAATCCTGAAACAGGGGAATATGACTTGCCTAGCAAAATCCGTTTTAAGTCACTTGGTGCCGTGCGAAAAATTAAAGATTTGAGCAAACGCCTAAAAGCTTTATTTAGTGATGAATGGAAAGATGACCGTGCCGCTCAATTTGCTTGGGCAGTGACGGCTCATTACTTGTCTTATGCAGCCGCAACACTTCCCGAAATCTCTTATGATTTGGTCAGCATTGACAACGCCATGCGATGGGGATTCAGCCAAGAATCAGGACCCTTTGAAATGTGGGACATGCTTGGTGTAGCTAATATTGTTACCAAAATGCGTTATGATGATTACCCCGTAGCAAAATGGGTACAGGAAATGTTGGCTGAAGGGCTTGAAACTTTCTATCAATATAAAAATGGTAAAGCTATCGGTTATTATGACCTTGAAAGTAAAACTTATAAACCAATTGAGGTAGACCCTCGCATCATTGACATTGATGATTTGCGAACTGATGGTAAAGAATTAGTGCGAAATGATAGTGCCAGTATTCTCGACATGGGAGATGGAGTATTGTTACTTGAGTTCCATGCTAAAATGAATGCCATTGACGAAGACATGGTCAAACTCATGTTTAAGGCTCAAGAAATGTTGAAAGAGTCTGAATATGTCGGTTTAGTAGTCGGTAATCAAGGTAAAGATTTTTGCGTGGGAGCGAACATTTTTTCCATTGCTGTAGCTGCCCAAAATAACATGCTTGACCAAGTTGAAATGATAATCAAACGATTGCAAGACGCACTGATGGGATTCCGTTATTCTTCTAAACCAGTCGTCATTGCTCCCTTTGGGCGTGTACTAGGTGGTGGCTGTGAAATAGTTATGTCGGGTTCACGCCGAGTAGTAGCCGCCGAGACTTACATGGGATTGGTTGAAGTCGGAGTAGGCTTAATCCCAGCTGGTGGTGGTACTAAAGAACTTGTCCGCCGCATTTTGTCTGAAGGCATGCAATCTGCTAAGAATGTAGCTGCCCTGCCCTATGCCGAACGCATATTCCAAACGATTGGCATGGCAAAAGTTGCTATGAGTGCTGCTGAAAGCCTCGAAATAGGATTCTTGGATGAGCAAGACCGTATTGTTATGAACAAGGATTTTCTACTTCATGAGGCAAAACAAGAAGTAATAAACATGGTTGAAAGTGGTTACACGCCGCCGCCGCCCGCCAAATTATATGCTGGTGGACGTGATTTGTACTCTGCTTTGAAAGTTGGTATATGGACGCTACAACAAGGTGGATACATCAGCGAGCATGATGCCCTTATCGGAAATCAACTGGCGAATATCATTGCTGGTGGTAATATTAGTTTGCCACAATGGCTTGATGAACAATATTTCCTTGACCTTGAACTAAAAGCCTTCATTGATTTGGTGAAAACCGAAAAGTCTCTGGCTCGAATATGGCACATGTTGCAAACTGGTAAACCATTACGAAATTAGATAAAGTATGAGTGACAAAACTCTCATGATTAAGACAAGAAAGATTTTAAAAACCTTTCTTGTCTTGACTGTCAAGGCAAGCTTTGACGCTTCAATAAGATTTTGATTTCTTAAATGTGGCATGTGAATATAACAGCGAACGGTTTTTGAGGAGTGCAAAAGATTTATCTGTTGCATGCCATAACTAAAGCTATAGCACTCCTGTTAGATATTTGTTCACCTAAGGAGGTGGCACATGCCGAAGATTAAAGCAGTACAAATGGTACGTGAAATCCGAGATCAACATTATGAACTCTTAAAGGACAAATCATCTGAAGAATGGATACAACTTTATCATGAGGAAGCAAAACATGCCGATGAAGAAATCGCTCAATACAGGTCGAGCAATGCGAATACTCCTAATCAAAATAACACTATATCGGTCAAAGAAAAATTGAGCCAACAAATCAATCTTTTGCCAGAGCAGTTGTTAGAAAAGGTATTGGATTTTGTGAACATGGTGTTTATCAAGGTAATCCTGTTACCGAAATTCGAGAAGAACGCATGAAACAAATTGGGTTAGTGTATGGCTGGGAGGCTGAATGAAAATCGTGCTTGACTCTAATGTAGCTGTTGCTTTAGGTATGACACTCCCTTATTCTAGTCATGCTCATAGCCAGATGGATGTCTGGCAAAAAATGGATTGTGAACTTTTAGTGCCTACCTTGTGGGTGTATGAAGTTACAACGACAATCCGTAAATTTGTTAGCATGGATTTTATGTCATATCAAACAGGTGAGAAAACACTCAATCTTATCTTTTCACTGCATATCAAACAAATTACTCCTAGTGACAAGCAATATCAACGAGTGTACCATTGGGCAAATAAATTAGGTCAATCTCAAGCCTATGATGCCGTTTACTTAGCACTAGCTGAGTCTTTGCATGCCGAATTTTGGACGGCTGATAAACGATTGTATAACCGAACTCAACAGTTAAAACTAGACTGGACTTATTTGATTTCTTAAATGTGGCATGTG
>NBMH01000115.1 GCA_002084875.1 Anaerolineaceae bacterium 4572_78
TGAGAAAGACCTTATCCTTTTCAAAGAAACTGTCAAATCACATTGGGGCTATTTGGTATTTTGTCCATCATTACAATGCTTCTTTAGCCACCTAAATCATTCTCCATGCAGGACTACCCGAAAATTTAATCATAATTCTATTTAACAACAAGCCTATTAACAAATAATAATTCCTTGACCTGCATGAACATCACCAATAACCCACATTGGCTGATTGTGATTAGAACATTCCTTATGAAAATCATCTAATTTATGGGCTGGAATTGCTAATAACAATCCACCTGATGTTTGCGGGTCCCATAAAATCATCTGTTTTGCTTCTGAAATAGATTCTGCAAAAGAAACATCCTTCTCAAAATGTAATTTGTTATTCCATGCCCCACCAGGAAAAGTGAAGGCTTCGGCATATTGTAGAACACCATCAAGTAAAGGAATGGTATCAAATTGAAATTGAAACTTTACTTGACCAGCAGTTGCCATTTCTATAGCATGTCCCAACAAACCAAACCCTGTAACGTCGGTCACAGATTTAATATCACCTGTAGATTGAGCGGCTTGGGCTGGTCTTCGATTGAGTTCTTTCATCGATTCAATCATATCAGTTACATGCCTTTCATGTGCCACACCTTGTTTAAGAGCAGTACTAATTACACCTGTTCCTAATGGTTTGGTTAAAACTAATACATCCCCAACAGTTGCCCCGCCTACAGTGAAATATTTTTTGGGGTGGACAATTCCAGTCACTGCTAAACCATATTTAGGTTCTTCATCTTGAATGGTATGCCCACCAGCGATGATACCACCAGCTTCAATGACTTTTTCTAAGCCGCCTCGCAAAATCTCACTAATGACATCTGTTCCAATTTTAGGATGGAAGCAAGCAATATTTAAGGCAAACAACACTTCACCGCCCATAGCATAAACATCGCCCATCGAATTGGCAGCGGCAACCGCTCCGTAATCATAAGGGTCATCTACAATCGGGGTGAAAAAGTCGGTGGTGCTGATGATTGCTACCTCATCATTAAGACGATAAATAGCGGCATCATCAGCAACATTTAATCCTACAAGTAAATTAGGATTTTTTTTGTCAGCTAAAATCATACGTAAGGGACGCAAAACTTGCATCAAGACCGCAGGGTCGAGCTTACTAGCTCATCCCGCACAACGAGCTATATTGGTTAATTTGATAGATTCGGTATTATTCTTTGTCATGTTCAGATTTTAATTGCATAATTTGTCCAACAGAAAGTTGGGTCGCATTGGCAATAGTTTCAATATTCATGTTCATGCTTAAAAGGCGGCGAGCCGTGTTTAGTTTTTCTTGCTCAACACCTTGTTCATGCCCTTTC
The DNA here is from genome assembly GCA_002084875.1 of Anaerolineaceae bacterium 4572_78. Taxonomy (GTDB): domain Bacteria; phylum Chloroflexota; class Anaerolineae; order 4572-78; family 4572-78; genus 4572-78. Next base: position 1,353 of record NBMH01000115.1, read on the forward strand.
AATTCACCCAAAACGTAGGACGACTCATGCATACTTGTTTCATAACGTACATTCTCTTGATGCAATTGGTATGCCCTACGCTCATTTTCATCCATCTTCATAATATCAAGAACTTCTTTTGCCTTTGCTAGACCTTGAGCACTCATATTATCCAACACTTCACCATGTTTGAGAAAGTGCATCCACTCTGTAAAACCGTCAATTATCACATCATTAAAATGACGTACCTTAACGACATAATATTCGGGCATCACCTCTGCAACAAGTTCACGTTGATACAACTCCCTTTGCTCATCATTGAGTTGTAGCGTATCTCTTTTGTACATACCCACAAAATGGGTCGCACCATGATAGACAAAATCCTCCACATATCCAAAATCAAAATAAAGGATATTGACCGAAATCACCTTTTTGATATTGGAATATGCTTGCCCTTGAGCAATAGTGTTGGTAATTACCTTTGAGATATTGTGTACCATGCGTTGAATGTAATCATGTTCGATTATGTATTGAATTTCGATAATGACACGTTCTCCAGCAAGGTTTTTGGTGAGAAAGTCCATGCGGCTGAACTTGTATTTTTCATATTCTTCATTCGTTTCACTTTCAAGGATTTCTTCAATGACGATATCCTCATGCAACAATTCACTTAACAGTCCTTCCAAAATGTCAAAATTTTCCTTGTCGCGTAGGATTTTCTTCATTGCCCAATCAAGAGTAACTAATTTACGTACCATGTGAATCTCCTTTTTTATATTAAATTCAACATAATTATACATAACATAGCGGTATTAGGCAAACATTATTTTTATAGTTGGCGTATCTCATTTTGGAGGGTAATTATTCACTTCCCTTTTGTCAGTAGACCACACCCCGTCACTCCCCGTGAACAGCATGGCTGTTCAATGCTAAAACAAAGAACATGAGTGAGGTAGATTCCCCTCTCCCTGTGGGGGAGGGCTAGGGAGGGGGTGAATGGTTACTTTTTGGAGAGGGTATCGGATATGATGACAAATAAAAAGGAAAATGCTAATTTGATGTTTTATGTTGTTCAACATCAATCTGAGCAATAATACAATTTTGATGATAGATTGACAAAATTTGACGAAAACATAAAGCGATATTACAATATAGGCAGATTTTTAATTTTCAACAAAGGAGAATTTTATGAGCATGTTTTGTTATCAATGTCAGGAAACACTTAACAACAAAGGTTGTACTTTAAACGGTGTTTGTGGAAAAAAAGGAGAAACTGCGATTCTTCAAGATCTCCTGATATACACAGTAAAAGGAATTAGCGTAGTCGCAGAAAAAGCAGGAAAGATTGATAAAGAGGTTAGTCATTATGTGACAAAAAGTCTCTTTACAACCATCACAAATGTTAATTTCGATGATGATAGTCTTATGAATATCATCAAGCAGGGATTGACCCTTCGTGATGAAATCAAAAATAAATACAATGTAAAAGGCGATTTACATGATTCTGCTGTATGGAACGTTGAGACAAAAGATGAATTTCTGAAAAAAGCAGAAACTATTGGTGTTTTATCGACAGAAAACGAGGATGTTCGTTCTTTGCGTGAACTTCTCATCTACGGACTTAAAGGTGTTGCCGCTTATGTAGACCATGCTTCAGTTCTTGGTTTTGAAGACCAGTCTATTTTTGATTATCTTATCGAAGGCATGGCTTCAACAACAAAAGATTTGAGTGTTGATGAAATGATTGCTCAAGTCATGAAAGCGGGTGAAGTGGCTGTAAATGCAATGAGCATTTTAGACAAAGCTAACACAGAAACTTACGGAAATCCTGAAATTTCCGAAGTAAATATTGGTGTTGGTAAAAATCCAGGAATTATTATTTCAGGTCATGACCTGAAAGATATTGATGAACTTCTAACACAAACTGAAGGTACAGGTGTAGACATTTACACTCATGGTGAGATGCTTCCTGCACATTATTATCCTGCTTTCAAAAAATATAATCATTTTGTAGGAAATTATGGAAATGCCTGGTGGCGTCAGAAGAAAGAATTTGCTTCTTTCAACGGTCCTATCGTCATGACTACAAACTGTCTTGTTCCACCAAAAAAATCATACAAAGACCGTGTATTTACCACAGGTAACGTTTCGTTTCCAGGTGTGAAACATGTCGCAGATAGAAAAGAAGGTGGCGTAAAAGATTTTTCAGAAGTAATTGCTTTAGCAAAAACGCTTCCGTCTCCAATCGAAATCGAAACAGGTTCTATCGTCGGTGGTTTTGCACATGAACAAGTATTTGCACTTGCCGACAAAGTAGTAGATGCTGTAAAATCTGGTGCTATCAAAAAATTCGTGGTAATGGCTGGCTGCGACGGACGACAAAAAGACAGAAGCTATTATACAGATTTTGCAAAAGCACTTCCTAAAGATACAGTCATTCTTACTGCTGGTTGTGCAAAATTTCGTTATAACAAACTTAATCTTGGTGATATTGGTGGGATTCCTCGTGTGCTTGATGCGGGACAATGTAATGATAGTTATTCACTTGTTTTAGTTGCTCTGAAACTGAAAGAAGTGTTTGGACTTGAAGACATAAATGAGTTGCCAATAGCTTATAATATTGCTTGGTATGAACAAAAAGCCGTCACGGTATTACTCGCCTTGTTACATCTTGGCGTGAAATGTATCCATCTCGGACCGACTTTGCCAGCTTTCTTGTCACCTACAGTAGTAAATGTTCTTGTAGAAAAATTTAATATTGGTGGAATCACAAATGTTGATGATGACATCAAAGAAATGATTCTTTAGAAATTAAAATATACTGAAAACGGGCACAAAGTAACATTTTCATAACAGAATATGTAGGGATTTATGGCATAAATCCTACACGATGATAAGACATGTGTCCCATATTCCTACATGTTCTACCTGAAAAATAGCATTGAACAGCCCTGATTTGTGAACGGTGTTAATGTAGGGGTTTATGACATAAACCCGCTTATGGTATTCACAAAACTAATCCTTTTTTGGTATATATGGTTTGTTTGACCACAAGAAATCCCGTACGACTATCATGAACAAACCAATGCAGGAATTACGTTTCTTTTAATTTTTAGTTGCTATGTTTACCTATTTTAAATTTTGTGTTAAAATAAGAGTAGCTAAAATTACGAATTACTTTCTATTATCAGACTGTTGAGGTGAATATGAGTGTAAGAATACCACCCCAAAAGGAAGAATTGAAGGAAATGCTTAAAAGCCATGGTGCTTTGAGCAATTTATCCGATGATGCGTTGGATAATTTTATCAAAAGGGCTATTTTCAAAACATATATTCAAGGTGAAACCATCATCCGCCAAGATGAACCAGCTAATCATTTTTATTTTATCTTGCAAGGGCATATACGGTCTGCTCGTATTACTAAGAATGTACGTGAACTGCTTGGTTATGTTAAAGAAGGTCAATTCTTTGGCGAACGGGCATTGTTGCAAGAACGAAATAGAGATGTGGTAATTGAAGCCCCCGTTGATGTTAATGTGGCTCAATTTGATAAGGAGGATTGGCAATTTCTTCTTTCGCTTAATCCTGGTGCGATGAAGAACAACATGGAAAAATATTCCGAAGACTACGAGCAGTATACGGGGCATGATTTTGAAGGTCGCCGCTTAGATGAGATTGCTGTTTATAAGGATACCCGTCATTCGCTTGCTCTTTTGTCTCGTTTACCTGCTCCTGTAGCCATATTTATAACTTCAATCTTACTAGGTGTTGTAACGATTATCTTGGGAGGAGGTTTAGTGAGCTGGCTATTATGGACATCCTGGATAATCATTGGGTTTATGTTTGTCACAAGTATAGTATTGGCACTTTATAGTTACTTAGAATGGCGTAATGATGATTTCATTGTTACTTCTGAACGTGTCATTCACATTGAACGAACTATATTTTTTAGTACAGAACGGGAAGAGTCCCCTTTAAGTTCTGTAATTGATGTAAACATATCAGACCAAGATTTTGTGACTCGTCTTTTTAAGTTTAATGATGTGATTATCAGAACGGCAGGCACCGGAGATGTTCATTTCACTGGTGTTAAAGATGGTGAGCATATCTTAGAAATTATCAATGAACAGCGTACTAAGGCAAAAAACCGTAGTATTGCTTCAGATACTGCATTTATGCGAAAGCAAGTCGCAGACGAATTAGATTGGAAACTTGATGAATTAGAAAAACTTTCCACAGAATCGATAAATAAACCTAAGCCGTCTTTTTTAGCACGTACCTTAGGCTACTTTGTTCCTCGTGTTCAAGAATCAGATGGAAACACTACTATTAGGCGAAAACACCTTTTTATACTACTTGGCAAGCTTATGACACCATTGCTATTTCTCATCTTGTTCACTTATATACTGGTTGCGGCAATATCTGAATTTTTTCCATTTAATATCACTTTGAGTTACTCCATTGTGTTTTATACGATTTTCTCCATTGCCTTTGTAGGTTCTAGTTATTGGTTATTGAAAGGACTTGGACAATGGTCGACCGATAAAAAAGATTTAAATGGTTCTTGGAAGCATATTACTAAATGGGTTACAGCTTCAAAAGGATTGATAGCCAATATTGTTTTAGCTGGCAAAAATATATTAGCCCCTCTCATTGTTGTATCAATCATGATATATCTTATCGTAGCATCTGTTTGGCATGTTTTCCCATTTGGAAGTTTAGTTGGGGTGAATACAATGGCAATTGCCGGGCTCGTCATTGTTGAAATAGCCATGCTAGCATGGGCAGGGTTCTATTATGGTGATTGGCAGGAAGAGTCATACATAGTTACTCCTAAAAAAGTACAATATATTCGCAATGCTCCTTTCAGTCTTGGTGGAATCCACAAACGAGAATTTCTTGTTGATGCTATAGAAAATACCAATATTCTCATTCCTACAGTCTTGCATCGATTTTTCAAAATGGGCGATGTTGTTATTAAAACAGCTGCTTCTGGTGACGATTCCACTATCACCTTTAAATCAGTCTACAAACCACGAGAGGTACAACAAGAGATATACCAACACATGAGTGAGTATAAAGATGCCCAAAAGAGAAAAGACATGGAAGTTCAAAGCAAAAACACCTTGCGATGGCTTGGAGTTTATCATCGCCTAACAGAGGAAGATCAAGAATATAAACAAAGGCGTGAATTCCACAAAAAACTGCCCCTTCCTAATATAAGTGGTATTGATTTTCCTGATAACATTGTTGATGAGAAAATAGAGTTGGAAGCTGTGAGTTAGGAAACAGCATGATTCAGAGTAATATAGGGACGGTTACAATTCGGTACTCCTTAAAACAAAAAGGGTAGCAATATTTGCTACCCTTTTGTTAGTGGAGATGTCGGGAGTTGAACCCGAGTCCAACCATGCTGGCTATAAACGTCTACGAGTGTAGTTGGCTTCAGTTTTGTCGTCCAGGGTTCATCAACCAACGGAGTCCGCCTAAACCTAACCAATAAAAGGCTTTCGCCCTCTTTGTTGTGTGTTATCAGTATTACCACAACGCACCCCAATTTGTATGACAGATAAAGCACTCTCTTGAGGTAAGAGAACCTTACCCGTGACCTAAGTTCTTTAGGTCAGTTTTGCTCTTAATAATTATGCCGCAAGAGGCATAGCATGGTAAGAGCTAACGTTGAAAGCTGGAACTTTCTCGGCGTTTGTGTTTTTTTGAGATGGTTTAGCGAGTTATCTCAACTCGACCCGCAGTCTATATCCTCCACATGCCTGTCGAAGCCGTTTCATCCCCAAAACACTCTAATCATTATACCACATTTTTTTTAAATTGCAAGTAAAATTTTAAATTTGTGCGTTATTCATCAAAAAACTTTTTTATTTCCGCTTGCGGGTCAATATCTAGCATGGGGTCTATTTCCAATAAATGCTCAAACCAGGCAATTGCCTCATCTGTTTTCCCACGCCGTACCAAGTCATGTCCTTCCATTACGTCTAAATATGCTAGAGGCAAATCGGGGCAAACTTTGCGGAATGGCTCATCTTTGATAAAGCGTTTCCATTCCATGATAGAAAGATTACGCCCAACTTTTTGGCAAACAATATCAAGCATGGCTTCCATATCAGTATGATACAATTGCAACGAACCATCACTACTAGCTACCAAGAGATGGTCTTCATCATTATCCCATGTTGCCCACATGCCATGAAAACCTTGTAACTTTTCACCTGTTTCTGCATGCCATATCCATGTCTTTTCATCAAATCCAAAAGATAAAATTTTCGTCTCATCTTGATTCCATTTTGCCAAAAACACATTAGCATCATGACCTTTTATCATCATAAGCTCTTCACCTGTTTGACTATCCCAAACTCGAAACGTGCCATCTCGTCCGTAAGTAAGAATCCGAGTCCCATCATTATTCCATAATCCTTTCCAAACAATACCTTTATGACCTTCTAATTTTAGCAATTCTTTACCAGTAGCACTATCCCATATTCGAACTGTACCATCCTGACTAGCCGTTGAAATACGAGACTCATCAGGACTCCACAAAACATCAAGCACGTTACTGGTATGCCCTTCCATCTTTACGAGTTCTTCACCAGTTTTTGCATCGCTTATGCGAGTTATTTTATCATAGCCTGTCGTCAAGAGTAAGCTTTCATCATGATTCCACATGATGCGTATCACTAAATCGGTCGGTCCGTTTAATGAAAGTATCTGTTCACCAGTGTAACTATCCCACACTCCCGCCATGCCGTCTCTACCACAAGCGACAATACGTTTGCCATCCCGACTCCAATGAGCCTGGCGAATTTCTTTATTTGTTGTACTTATCGGAGCTTCAATAAGAAGTTGTAACTTTCCTGTGTGCCCATCCCAAATTCGCATGGTTCCATCCCAAGAGTATGTCAAAATCCGACTCTCATCGGGATTCCATTTTGCTCCCCAAATTTCTTTAGCATGTCCTTTCAGTACAAATATTTCTTGACCCGTTTTCGCATCCCATACTCGAGCCGTTTTATCCAATCCCCAACTTAACATCTGACTCTCATCGTCATTATACAATGTTCCCCAAATTGTGCCAACATGCCCTTGAAATGATGGCAAAGGAGACATGCTATTCATTCGCATTATACGAGCCATGCCATCAGTACTAGCGGTTAAAATCTGTGTTTCATCATGGTTGATTTGATAATGAGAACCTGAAAGTACAGTTAAAATTTTACCTGTTTCGGCATGCCAAATTCGCATGGTATTGTCGTTTCCAGCAGTGATAATCTGTGTTTCATCCTCATACCAATTGGCGTATTGTACATCACTGGTATGTCCATCTAGTTTGAGTAATTCTTCCCCTGTGTTGGCATCCCATACTTGTGCTGTATTACCACGATTTGTTGTTAAAATCTGTGTTTCGTCTTTATTCCACTTAGCAACAAGTACACGGTCTGTATGGTTAATATTCAATAATTCTTTGCCTGTTTGACTATCCCACACGCGAACAGTATTATCATTACTGTTACTTAAAATACGCCCATCATTTTTACTCCATGTCACTCTATGCACACTAGCAGTATGCCCTTCCAATGTGCGTAATACTTTCCCTGTGTGGCTATCCCAAATACGAATTGTATCACCTTCACCACTTGTTACAATGCGATTACCATCATGACTCCACTTTAGTGAAAGTACTTGGGTGGCATGACCTGTAAGTGTTAGATATACTTCTCCTGTTTCCACATCGCGTATTTGTACAGTGCCATGTGGGTCATTTGTCCAAATTAACGCCCCATCATCATTCCAATATCCAAACCCTGTTTCATAAGTAAAATGATTTTCTCCTGTTTTGCTATCCCATATTTGAAATCTTTTTGCACTAAACGTAAAAATATAGGTATCATCATGGCTCCAACCTACTCGACAAACACTATTTTGAAAGCCATCTATCAATAATTGTTCTTCACCTGTTTGACTATCCCAAACATGCACTGCATTGTCAAAACCGCCAGTAGCGATGCGGCTTTCATCATGACTCCAGGCAACACCACATATCCAACCTGTATGACCCATTAGAATAGTTTCGACATAAGCAGGTTGATTAAGCATTTGTGATAGAGCCATGAACCCTTCAAGCATATCGCTTTCTTCACCAGCACCATAAGCTAACTGTCCTGATACAATTGCGAGTAATAATTGGGTTTCGCTTAACATGTTAATTTCATTAGTAACTAGCTGGGCTAATTGACGCGAGAGAGCTAAATCAGCTTGATTTTCGGCTCGATTACGTTCTGCAATGGCAATTTGTTGATTACTATACGCCTGCATAGCCGCACTAAAAATAATAATGGACAAAATAAGCAAACCAACAACCATGTACCGTAGGCGTGTAGCAGACAGCTTTTGAGAATCTGCTAATTCTTGAGCCTGCTCTAATTCATGTTGCTTATACTGTTCCTTAGCCTGCTTTTCTAAATTATGATTAGTTACGCTTGCCATGATAAAATCTTTTTCTATTGAGCTTAATTCCGTAGGGTGTTTTTCTAACTGCCCTTGTGCTTCGGCTAATAAATTACCACGTAACAAGACATCCTCATCACGATTACTTGTTTGCCATTGATTGATTGCCAGACGTAATTGTTCCTGCCATATCCGAAATACACGCCCCTCATTAAGCCAGCTTTGCAATAATCCCCAATGCTGAATAAGTTTTGATTTGTTACCACCAACCGAGCATCTGCCAAGATTTGAGCCAATCTCCAATTTTTCTTTCCCAATTCTGACCGTTGAGCTACTCGGCGGGTGTCGGCGGTACCAAGACCAGGATATATCAATTGTAAAAATAATGATTTTGCTCGTTTCTGTTCATCATAACTCAAATCATAAAATACTCGGTCGGCATAATGACTCAATGCGCCCCATCTATCCCACCAATAGCCTCATAAGCGACATGGGTTAATGTTCTATTTGTTTGTCTTTTCCACAATAAGTCTAAGGCAAATTGAAGTAAAGGTAAATTACCTGGCTCCTGCCCAACATTATCAAGCAAACGACTTACCAGATGTGTTTCAATAGTTATACCTTGTCGTTGAGCAGGGGTTATGATTACTCGTTTCAATTCTTCGGCAGTCATTGGACCTAAAATAAGGTTATTATCTTGGATAATATCAGCAAAAGGACGATAGGTAATTGCCTGTGCCAAAAAATCTGTTCGCATGGTCAATACTAAATGAGTCGGGGCTTCATTGCATTTCAACATACTTTTAACTAACATGTGTTCTTCATCTACTATTTCATGCTTGGGTTGGCTAATCAATGATAACAACACATCCAAAAAAGTATATTGTGATTCAAGGTCATGACCAAATGTATATAATTCTTCAAATTGGTCAATGACAATTAAGAAGTGAGATTTTTTTGCTTGGTCATGTAAAATTTTTTGTGCTACGTCAAGGAGTGAAACATTACCTTGTTCTAATTTCTGAACCAGACTACGGATTTCAAACAATCGTTCAGACTCGTCAAGTTCGGTTTTTGATGATGAAATAAATGCGGCGGCTAGAGATTGAATCGGATTTTTACCTGGTCTAAATGATACAATGTACCAATCATTTTCCAAACGCAAATTAGGAATTAGTCCCGCAAAAATGACAGAAGATTTACCGCTACCTGAAGCTCCCATCACGACCGCTTGAATTGTGATATTCGGGGAGGATTGATAGCCATATCATCGAATTTGATTCGATGATATAGTTCTATAAGACGTTTTGATGGCTCTATTTCTAATTCTTCATATAACAAGTTGGTAAATTTTTCATAAGTAAGTAATGCTTCAGTACGTCTATTTCTGAAAGTAAGTAATAGCATCAATTGTTCACATGGGGCTTCTATTAGTGGTTCCATTTCAAACCAATGATGAGCATAATTTTGAGCTCGTTGGTATTCCCCGCGTTGCCTATAATAATTGGTGAGATATTCCAATGAATTTACATTTTGACGGCGTAACCATTCGCGTTTAGGTAACAACCAATCTTCATAAGCACTGGCATTGGCAATTGAAATGCCTTCTAGCAAGTCCCCATGATACAGTTCTACTGCGGGCTGTAACTGCATCATGCACACTTGGCATTGCTCTACATGATGATGGTTATGGACATGACAAGCCGCTTGGTGAGCATTGAAAGCAACTACATCGCATGAGTAATCGCTACCAGGATTAAACTGAACTGTTTGCCGTGTAATCAATAGAAAAGAGGAATGTCTTGTTTGGTCAGTCCACAGCAAGCCCGCTAATTTCTCACGGTCATGAGAATAGTCAGACTCAATTGCTAAATAGGCTAACAATGCCTGTTCTTTTTTACTCATTGAGCCAATAATTGATTGTTCATCTAGCTTAATTTGGATGCCCCCAAAAAACAAGAGGATTAACCTAGCCATTTTTTAACTCCTGATAATATAATATCACAAAATGGTCAAAAATACCTGATGAAATGCTGATGAATTTGTATGCAAATGTTGGTTAACTTGAAGAGAATCTAAGCAAATTATGTATTGGTCATTAGAAATTCAATTTTTCCAAAAATTGAACTTCTAATGTGCGACTGATACGGTCACCAAACCTCAACCATATCCCGCCAATTATCTCCCACCTCCACATTGACTTTCAGAGGGACAGACATGAGTTTATCGGCAGATTGCATGATGGTTTTAATCACAGGAATAACAGTATCAACCTCATCATCAGGAGCCTCAAGGACAAGTTCATCATGCACTTGCAAAAGTATCTTAGTCTGAAAACCTTGTTCATGCAATGCTCGATGTAAATCAATCATGGCACGTTTCATGATGTCGGCGGCATAGCCCTGAATTGGATGATTGACTGCCTCGCGTTCAGCCCGTTCCTTTTGAGAACCTCGTAGATTGGCTAGATATGGAAAATCCCGCCGTCGCCCGATAAGTGTTTCGACATATCCTTGTTGAGCGACTTGTCGTTTAGTTTGTTCAATGTACCGCTTTACGCCAGGGTATTTTTGAAAATAGGTACGGATAAATTCACGGGCTTCCCTGACTCCCATGTCTGTGCCTTGTGCTAAACCATAAGCCGTTTGCCCATAAGCCAAACCAAAATTAATCGCCTTAGCAATTCGCCTTTGATATTTATCTATATTTTCAGGCTCAATCCCCAACACAGCCGAAGCCGTAGCAGTATGAATATCCTCATCATTGGCAAACGCCGTTTTTAAGCCGACATCATCGGCGATATGAGCCAAAATCCGCAGTTCGACTTGAGAATAATCAGCCGCAATTAACTTACAGCCTTTTTTCGCCACGAATGCTCGGCGGATTTGCCGCCCCTGCTCGGTACGGATGGGGATATTTTGTAAATTCGGATTACTGGATGACAACCTGCCACTGCTGATGCCGATTTGATTATAGCTCGTATGAACACGTCCAGTGCGAGGGTTGGTCAATTTTTGTAAGGCTTTGATATAAGTGCTTTGTAATTTAGCCAAACCACGCACCTCCAAAATTAAATCGATGATGGCATGTTTTCCTGTAAATTTTTCTAGCATGCCCGCCGCAGTAGAATAATTCCCGCTTTTAGTTCGTTTTAAGCCTTTTGTCGATAGACCAAGTTTGCGGAATAAAATGTCAGATAATTGTTTGGTCGAATTTATATTAAATATCTCACCAGCTATGTCATGGATTTTATGGGTCAATTCATGCAACCGTTTTTGAACGCCCTTGCCAAGTTCAATCAATATCGTTTTATCAATGATAATCCCAGCTAATTCCATGTCCTTCAAGACATAAATCAAAGGCAATTCTAATTCCTCGAATATGTTTCGCAATTGTTGCGTCGAACCTTGGAGCGTCAAAGCTTGCTTTGACATGCAAGTGAACGGAAAAACATCCGCCAATCGTAAAGTCATGTCAGTATCAGCCGCAGCATAATCGGTAGCCTTATCAATCGGCACTTGAGCCATCGTTATCTGCGATTTTCCCGAACCGATTAATTCCTTCAATGTGGTCATTTTAATATTCAGTTCATTTAATGCTAAACTCTTCAACCCATGTCGAGCATCATGAGAATTGTTCATCAGCCATGAGGCAATCATGGTATCGCAAATCGGCTGTGCAATCGGCATGCCATGCCGTTCCAAAATGACCATATCAAATTTGGCGTTGTGCATACACTTGATAATGTTCGGGGCGGCTAAAATCGGGGCAAGCACATGCTTCACAGCTTGTAACGAAAGTTGAGGTACATCAGATGGCATGGCAGTTGGTAGCAGGCTCGCTTGTTGAGGAGCTTTGCCATGCCGAAGCGGAATATAAAATCCTTCTCTCACTTGAAGACTAATAGCAATGCCAACCAAGTTTGCTTGGATTTTGTCCAGACTATCCGTTTCAACATCAATCGCTAAACGGTCACATGATTTAAGACGCTGGATAAGTGCCTGCAACTCTTTTTGGCTGGTGATTGCTTGATAATTTCCATCGGGTGGAATTGGTGAATGTACAGGCAGGATGCTTGTATCATGTGTCGATTTAACGGTGGCAATATCTTGCGGAAGTTTATCAGCGGGTGCACCTGGAATACGATTGAAAATGGTGCTAAATTCTAATTCGACAAACAAATTTGCCACATCCACCATGTCAAAATCGGTCGTTTTGCTTTCAGGCAAACTCAATTCAACATCAGGTACATCGGTGACGATTTGTCCCAATTTTTGAGATAGATATGCCATGTCGTGTTGGTCACGTAATTTTCCCACGAATGATTTTGGTTTGCCTGATTTGGTGGCATGCGTTTTCGCCACATCATCAATTTTAGCATAAATATCATCAAGTGAATTGTACTCTTGCAGAAGTTGAGTAGCGATTTTAGGACCAATGCCTACTACACCTGGAATGTTATCACTGGAATCGCCGATAAGAGCTTTCAGGTCAACTAACTGGCTGACAGACAACTTATATCGAGCCTCAACTGCTTTTTCATCGTACAATTTGTCGTGGTCAAAGCGACCTTTGCGTGGGATGAAAACATGAACTTTTGGGGAGACAAGTTGTAACAAATCTCTATCACCTGTAACGATGATGGTGTAAATTCCTTGTTCGCTTGCCTGCTGAGCCAATGTACCGAGCAGGTCATCTGCTTCGTAGCCTTCTTTACTGAAAATGGGCATGTTAAACGCCTGAACTAACTGCTCGATACGACTGATTTGATGACGCAAATCGTCGGGCATTTTTTCACGTGTCCCTTTATAATCGGCAAACATTTCATGGCGAAATGTATCCCCTGCGTCGAATGTGATGATAAAATAGTCGGGGTTATAATCTTTCCATATCGACAGAATCATATTTATAAATCCATAGACAGCATTTGTTTTTTCGCCGCTACTGGTGCTGAATGTGTCGGGCATGCCGAAAAATGCTCGATAAGCAAGAGCATGTCCGTCAATTAGAACAAGTTTTTTTTGAGTCATGATGATACCCGTTGATTCCTCATCGGTTTAATAACTTTATAATAAACAATCGAGCCAAATTGCCTAATTATCGATTTGAAAATTGTATTAGCACCTAAACATTTCTTACAAAGAGGGTGTTGAACTTTGAAGCTATTGAACCCATTTCTAAGTTCGATAGCGTGTGGCTCATTTAATATCTGCATAAAAGATTTGTCGTTTGAATCACCTAAAGGAATCAAGCCCTCATAATCGGTGCAGCAAGGAACGACCGTTCCATTGAATAAGACCGCTAATTGCCCCGAAGCTCCGTCACAATAGCCGAATTTTGCCTGATAGATTTTATCAAGGTTCAAATTTCCCCAATTATCCAAAGGGAAACTATAGAGCGATACTTTCGAATGGATATGAAAAACTTGAGGTAGCCCAGTTTTTATGCGGGCAAATTCCATGTCAATTATTTCAGATATTTGCGAATCAGGAACAACATCTTTCAGAATTTTTACCGTCCAATCAGAAAGTTGCTTTCGTATCTGCTCTTTTCCACTGATAACCTTGATTGCTTTATAAGGCAATGAATAAAATCTTGGCGTGCTATCCATAAACTTAATCTGAACAATTGTATTTGAATCGGAAAGGATATTGTCACGAGTAAATCGGAGGATACCGTCAAAATATTGTTTTGCTTTTAAGTTTTTTGTTGCACCTCGAAGGTTAAAAGTATCTTTATCTGGTGTCTGTAAAGATATTGTAACTTTTGGAATTCCCGAATTTATTAGTTGTTGAATATTTTTCGGAAATAAATGTAACGTACTCCCATTGGTAATCAACTCTAAATTCAGACCAAGTTCAACGGCTAATGAAATTGCTTCAAACACATGAGGATATAATAAAGGCTCACCTAAGACATGAAAAAGTACAGTAGGTGATTTTGGAAAGTGTGAAATCTCATTCAAAATTTTACGCAACAGATGCAATTCCATCTTGCCTCGTTTGCGTTCCATAACTGCATCAGGACAAAATTGGCATTTAAAATTACAAACATTCGTCAATTCAATATGTATTCGACGTAATAAAATAGACATAAACATTACCTGGACATCTATAGAAAAGATATTGTTATTGTACTGAAACAGGAGATTGTTGTCAATTTGAGCAGGTTTTTGCTGTCTATGATTCTCTTAATTTGACAAAATTATTTTTCATGGTATACTTATTGTAACTTTAACACTAAGTATTTAAAAATCTCTCCACAAATAAATGTATCTTCTAATGGGGTACATAAGATAGTGAATTTTTAAATTGGGGTCATTTATTTTATCGTGGATTCTAAATATCTCTGATATATTTTCTAAAAGGAGTAAATATGTCTATTTTCAATCAAAACTGACTAACAAATGAGACATTTAATCTTGATGTAGAGCGAATGAGAAAAGGATGGTATACAGATAAATATTTTGTCAACATCACACATACCCTAAATGAGTTGGCAAAACAGGATTATCATTTTGCAGGACGGACATTTCGGCTTAATGCTGAAATTAAAAGGGGGGCATATAAAATAAATACGGGCGATTTGTTGGTGGAAATGCAATTCTTTACCCGCCGTAAGCCACAAGCAATTATTGTGGGAGTGGATATGGCACTCAGCATGTTGCGTCATTGCACAGGGTATTCTGATGATGATGGTCAGTTTAATGAAACTTGGCACCATTTAGATGTAGAAGCTATCCAAGATGGAGACGTGACACATTACGATGGTGATGTTATGAGTGTTCAACCAGTGATTCGAGTACGGGGTCGCTATCGTGATTTTGCCTTACTTGAGACTCCAATGCTTGGAGCCTTAACACGCGGTAGCCGAGTTGCCACAAATGTATACAATACTCTTGTTGCCGCTCGTGGTAAGCCCGTCTTATTTTTCCCTGCTCGTTTTGATACTTACGAAACACAAGCAATTGATGGCTACGCATACCACATCGCTGTGGAGCGATTCAATTTAGATTACAATAAACAGGTTGATTCTTATGTTTCCACCGATGCTCAAGGAAGTTGGTGGGGAGGACATGGCGGCGGAACTATTGCCCATGCTGCTATTGCTTGTTTTTTAGGAGATACGGCTGAGGCAATGTTGACATTTTCTGCTACTCAAGACATTAATACTCCACGTATAGCCTTGGTTGACTTCAATAATGATTCAGTTGAAGCAAGTTTGGCTGTTATTAAAGCCATGTTTAAACGTTATAAGACTGCTCTAGAAAATAATGATGAAACAGAAGCAAAAAAATACCAACTGTTTGCTATTCGTTTAGATACGTCAGGAAGTATGCGTGATATCTGTTTAGCACCATTAGGAGATAAAAAACTTGATAACGGAGTCAATCCTCGTTTAGTATGGATAGTTCGTCAAGCACTAGACACAGCCTGGCACAATTGGGACTTGCATGCAAAATGGCAAGAAAAGGCAAAGGTTTATTGCCAATCTGTTCGTATTGTTGTCAGTGGCGGTTTTAATCTACAAAAAATTAAAAAATTTGAATCATTAAATGTTGCTGTTGATATTTACGGAGTAGGGTCTAGTTTGATGAGTAATGATAGTTATCTTGGCACAAATACCGATTTTACAGCAGATGTTGTCAAAATAAAAATTAATAATCAATGGCTAAATTTGGCAAAAATTGGTAGATGGGCTACAGATAACCCTAACTTAGCCCCAGTTAATTTAGATTACTTCTAGTTGTGCTCATAGTACTATTATTTGTTTCTAAAATAGACCCCCAATAAGAGCTGAGTATTACATAAAACTCGGATTCTTATATCAAATTAAATAAATCTTAATCATTTTTGCCAAATTTAATTTTTTGTGTAAAATAAAGTAATATAGAAAAATAGTATTATGTAATTGCGTTTTTGAAATAGTTGGTGTATTATGTTATTATGGTGGTGAATTTAACTTAGGCACGTTTTCTCTTGATGCTTAACGTTTATATGGTAGCCAAAAGTTTGTATTTACCTAATAGCTTGCCTACATTTGCATATAAGTGGGCTAAATGTTAAAATGGTATATAGTAATTTTGTTGTAATTATAATTTAAGAATCGCTAAATCAAAATATTGATTTAATAAATAATAATAAGGAGCACTTTTAAAAATGGTATCACGTACAGACCAAATGGTATCCCGCCTTCGGGACTTACAAGCAAGTACCGCCGACATTGAAGCCTCTGCGGTGGTTAGTGTAGACGGTTTGATTATGGCTTCGTCGTTACCTGCCGATATTGAGGAAGACCGCGTGTCGGCAATGTCAGCAGCAATGCTCTCCTTGGGTGAACGAATTGCCCAAGAATTAGACCGTGGTGTCCTCGACCAAATTTATATTCGTGGGTCAAGAGGATACATTATTCTTATGGCAGTCGGAGATGAAGCGGTGTTGACCGCTATGGCACGGGCTAATGCTAAACTGGGGCTCATCTTCCTTGACATGAGACGTGCCGCAGAAGATTTAACA
>NBMH01000116.1 GCA_002084875.1 Anaerolineaceae bacterium 4572_78
TGAGAAAGACCTTATCCTTTTCAAAGAAACTGTCAAATCACATTGGGGCTATTTGGTATTTTGTCCATCATTACAATGCTTCTTTAGCCACCTAAATCATTCTCTATGCAGGACTACCATTGTTTTTAATATATTTATAGGAGGGCAATAATATGCCAACAATTTCTCGTTTTTTCGGGATTGACATTAGAATATATTACAAATATCATCCTCCGCCTCATTTCCATGCGGAATATCAAGGGCAGCGAGGAACATTTGATTTCAATGGTAACATGCTCAAGGGTAACATTCGGTCACGAGTTGCCAAGCGAATCGTTAGAGAGTGGGAAATTTTACATCGTGAAGAATTAGAAGAGAATTGGCATAATGCTCGGCATGATATACCTGTATTTCGTATTCCACCGTTAGATTAGGAGGTGTTATGGATAATTATCTACCTGTTGTGGTATATGCTGTATATAAAAAGGACTACATTATCGAAGTTGAATTTGATAATGGTGTGCGTAAAGCCATTGATTTTGAACCTTGGTTAAGTGGTCAAGTTTTTGAGCCGCTCAAAGATAAAGCATATTTCAAACGATTTTTTATTGAGGGTGGCACAGTTGCTTGGCCAAATGAGGCAGATATTGCTCCTGAAACATTGTACGAAGCCCAAAGTATTTTGATTGAGCAATCTGCTCCATTGGTTTTGGCTGTAGCTTAATGATTGTCTTGTCATTTTCTGTTTGTTTATAGACGTATGACAGAAAATGGCAGACACAGTATTAAAGGCAGATTGCTGTGGATATATATCCACTTATAGCCAATTCCACCCACAGGCGGGGGATTGATGGGGGTAAAGAAAAGACCCCAACCCCCAACCTCTTCCACTACGAGGAGAAGGGGAGCAAGATTCTGCTCCCCCACATGGAGAAGGGAGTAAGAGTGTTTCCACTAACACGGTGTAATGGTTAGACCTGACAGGTTTTTAAAAACCTGTCAGGTCTTAATCCAAGATGTTATTTTATGATATTCACGAGTATATCGAACTCATGTGAAATACTCACAATGAAAGGATTTGCTTATGAAACAATTACGCATTTACAGGAGAATGAACAATGAGTCATTACCTAGAAACTGAAGTATTGATTATTGGCTGTGGCATCGCAGGTGGAACAGCCGCATTATGTTTAGCTGATGCAGGTATTTCTGTAACGATTGCCACGCGTGCCAAAGACCCTCATGAGTCGAGTACATTTTATGCTCAAGGGGGAATTATTTATGAAGGGGAATCGGATTCTCCTGAACTATTAGCCCAAGATTTAACACGAGCAGGGGCAGGACATGGCAATCCTCAAGCAATTGATGTGTTAGCCCATGATGGAGCTGAATTAGTCCGCAGAATTTTGTTGGATAAAATTAATACTCCATTTGAACGGACAGCCGACGGCAAGTTGATTGTCATTCGAGAGGGGGCACATTCTACTAATCGTATTTTGCATGTGGCTGATGTTACTGGTAAGGCAATCGAAATAAATTTGATAAATGCCATGAAAGACCATCCCAACATCACAATTTTGACAGAACATACCGCTATTGATTTGCTAACCCCAGCTCACCATGCTATTGACCGTTTGGCAATTTATGACCCAGTGTCATGCGTAGGGGCGTATTTGCTAGACCAAAAAAATGAACAGGTGGTATGTTGTCTGGCAAAGAAAACCATCTTGGCTACGGGAGGTTTAGGGCAAATATATCTGCGAACGACAAACCCTGCTGGTGCAAGAGGTGATGGATTAGCTATGGCATATCGAGCGGGAGCAAGGGTTATCAATAGTGAATTTGTCCAATTTCATCCGACAACCTTTTTTCATCGCCAGGCTCCTCCATTTCTTATTTCGGAGGCAGTTCGTGGAGAAGGAGCTCGTTTGGTGCATGCCGATGGTAAACCGTTCATGCAAAAATATGATGCTGAATGGAAAGACTTAGCCTCGCGTGATGTGGTCTCTCGTAGCATGCATAAGGAAATGTTAAAACGTGGTGTCCGCAATGTTTATCTTGATTTAGCCTCATATATTTCCACAAAAAGAATCAAGGAACATTTCCCCAACATTTATAAGCAGTGTTTGCAATATCATGTTGATATTACAAGCGAATTAGTCCCTGTGGTGCCAGGTGCTCATTATTTTTGCGGCGGAGTGTGGGTCGATATATGGGGTCGAACTACACTTAATCATCTATATGCAGTTGGCGAAGTGTCATGCACTGGTTTGCATGGCGCTAACCGTTTGGCGAGTTCATCATTGCTAGAAGGATTAGTTTGGGGAAACCGTTCAGCCCGTAGTATTTTGTCGGCACTGGATGAAACCAAGCAACCATGTAAAGATGATATTCCAACATGGCGAGATACCAGCACATTTATCGCTGACCATGCCCTTATCCATCAAGACATGAGTTCAATTCAACACATCATGTGGAATTATGTCGGTCTAGTCCGAACCAAATATCGGCTAAGGCGAGCCATTAGCGAGTTGCGTCATGTGGAAATTGAAATCGAGGATTTTTATCGCGATACTCGTTTAACGGATAGCTTAATCGGTTTACGAAATGCAGTTCGGTCAGCGATTATCATTGCCAATGCGGCATGGAAAAATAAAACGAGTATTGGCTGTCATTATCGGCAGTAGAAATTTAGACTACAATACACTAGGCAATTTTGAAGGAGATATATCATGGTATTATCAAAAACAGGAAATATTATTCGTGTGAATTTGTCACATGGCGTTGTGTTAGATGTTTTTGAAAATGAGGTTGGAAAAATAATATTAAAAATTCAAACGGTTAAAAATTTGTTTCGCCGTTTGAATCCTGAATTTATAGAGCTTGATGAACAAATTTCATTAGCTAGTACTGATGATATGCAAGCAGAAATTAATCAATATCGTACTTTCCTAGATGAAGGAATTAAGGATTTGTTTGAACTTGCAAACAAATTTTCAGATGAAGAATCAGACTCGATTGAAAACATTTTGCAAGCCCTAGATATTCCGACATTAACGGTGGATATTGACCCAGCAGATGTTGAAAAATTGACAACACCTGATACAACATTTACTTTCTTGGAGGCACTTAAAAATGCTATGATTAGTTTTATCACTGATGGAAGCATGAACGAAAGTCCTTGTTGGACACTTCAAACTTTAGCTGAAGAATATGATTTACCACAAGATGCCGATGCTGAAACAATCAAGACAAAAGTATGTAAATTACTAAATCACTCAGGATGCAAATTAGTTTTGCACACTGAACTCGAAAACCACGATGATGAATTGGCGGGTAAAGTAGCCTGTGAAGAAACAGGTGCAATATACAACACTAGCCGTTATTGGATATTTAAGTTGGTCAACTCACCATTCACTGATATAAATTATGCTGTGGTAGATAAAACTGCTCGAACCCCAACTATTAATTGGGGATTTAGCTACATTTAGATGATTGTCGAATTGTGATATAAAAGCTATAGCCAAAATAGTAAATGACATAAGCCAACGATAACCATACCAACCATAATGGATGATGTGGGAATTGGGCTAGGATAGCAATACAAACCATGCCCCAAGCGATGGATAGCCACAAATTTAGTCGTTTGTTTTTCATCGCTTGTGAGGGATATATGTATTTTATGGGGACGAAAACCAAAATACAGAATAGAACAATCAAAGCAAAATTAATCCACTGATTCAGTCCTAAAATAAACATGTACAGGACGGTAACGTTCCAATATGAAGGAAACCCCTTAAAATAATGGTCATCCGTTTTGGCATCCGTCTGGCAAAATTGATAAGCTGACGAAAGTAAAACAGCACTAGAAGCTATAATAACCATTGTTACTGGCACTAACTCTACTTCGTACATAAAAAATACAGGAACAATCACATAATTAAAATAATCGAGAATGTTATCTAGCAAAGCCCCGTCAAAATTGGGCAATACTTCTTTCACTCGAAAACGACGTGCTAATATTCCATCAAAGGCATCAACAAATATGGCGATTGACATCCAAGCAAAGACCGCCATCCATACCTGTTTTTGAATTGCCAAAACGGCTAACACGCCCCACACAGCACCACTTGCTGTAAATAAATGAACTACCCATGCTAATACTTTGTTTTTTGGTATAAGTGAAATTACTGGGAAATTGGAAACCTCGGAGCATCAAACCTTGGAGGGTCAACAGGGCTATTCAATGCTAGTTGTAGGGGCGTATGGCCATACGCCCTTACTATTAGGGCTGTTCAAAGCGTGCTTTTTCGCTCCAGTATTATATCCTAATTTATTAAGAAGAAAAGGAAAATATGCTAATGAACATTCTAAAACATAACCGTACCGCATGGAACAAACAAGTTGAAAATGGAAACAAATGGACTATTCCCGTCATTACCGTAGATATTGAGGCAGCTAGACAAGGGGACTGGAAAATTGTATTGACCCCCACTAAACCCGTCCCAAAAGAATGGTATCCTGAATTAAAGGGGGCAAATGTGCTTTGTTTGGCTTCAGGTGGTGGGCAACAAGGACCGATTTTAGCAGCTGTTGGTGCTAATGTGACTGTGTTTGATAATTCTCCCAAACAATTAGAACGAGACCGCATGGTAGCTGAACGCGACTCGCTAAATATCAATACCATTCAAGGTGACATGGCTGACCTTTCAGTGTTTCCAGATGAAAGTTTTGATTTGATTATCCATCCCGTTTCAAATGTTTTCGCCCCTGATATTCGACCAGTTTGGAAAGAGGCATTTCGAGTATTACGACATGGTGGAGTGCTTGTATCAGGATTTATGAATCCTGCCATATATCTCTTTGATTGGGAGTTGGCAGACCGAACTGGTGAACTCCATGTAAAGTATTCTCTACCTTATGCTGACATAGAACATTTACATGAGGAACATGTCAAAAAATACCTTGAAGAGAATGAGCCACTTGAATTTAGCCATACCTTAGATGACCAAATCGGCGGGCAGATTGAGGCTGGTTTTATAATCACAGGTTTTTATGAAGATAATTATACTAAAGAAGATGGAGATGCCATCTCAAAATACATGTCTATATCTATTGCAACACGGGCTTTGAAACCATAACAATATCCACCTAATTTGCTTTTGATGTTAATTCTAGGTATCATGATTATGAATGTTTATCAGTCATTTGACATCTTGGACATTTATTTTGACATTTTTGATTTTCCATGCTTTCATTATACTTGATTGTTTCTTTTTCGCAAATCATTATGTATACAGGACTACCCCAATTATATTAACTCTTATTTTTTGTGAAAGGATATAAAAAATGTCTACACAAACTATTGCAAAAACTAACGTAAGAACCGAAATACATCAAATTGTTGACCAATTGCCCTTTGAAATTTTGCATGATGTGCTAAGTTTGCTTAAGGGCTTTTAAACAAAGTTGAGGAGTATGATGATGAACTTGTACTTGCTTGATACCGACCATGTCTCACTTTTTCAAAGAAAACATCCTATTATCACACAAAACATCAACCAAGTTGATTCTAGTTTGTTGGCAACAACAATTATTACCGCACAAGAAACCATTGAAGGGCGTTTGGCTCAAATCAAACGAGCCAAATCGTAAGAACAGTTGATTTGGGGATATAAAATGTTATTGGATGCTCTTATGTATTTCTGCACTATAAAAGTCCTCCCATTCGACCAAGCCGCCTACCAACAGTACCATTCCCTCCGCCAACAAAAAATCCGCATCGGCACAATGGATTTACGCATTTCATCAATTGCCTTAAGCCAGCCTGGCACAGTCGTAACTCGCAATCAACTGGATTTTGGACGAGTGCCGAGTTTGAGCCTGGTAGATTGGTCTGGGAATTAAATTGAGGAGCATGACCTGCCCGTTGATTTTGATGGTATGACATGGATGGTGGGAAAGTAGAGGTTTATGGCATAAACCCCATGAAGGCAAATGCCATTTGCCCTACCAAGCCCTGACAGGTTTTAAAACCTGTCAGGGCTTTTCTTCATGCAATGCCTGGAGCGAAAGCTCGTTTTTTCATGTCAAAGCAAGTTTTGACCCTCCAGTCCTTTTTGACCCTCCTGTTTCGTATTAAGGTGTTGGATTCCTTAAAATATGAGACCTTCATCCTCTCTTTTTGCCAATTTGTTTGAGGCATGCTATTCTAACAAGCATGGATATAACGCCTTTCACGATTATTGTCATAGCTGTCGTCATAGCTATTATCTTTGACCTTGTAAAAATTAGACGCTTCTTCAAAGAGAAAGATTACAAAAAAATTGCAACTTATGTCGCTTGGACTGTTGTGCTTTTGCTTATATATGCTTACCTGTTGATAGAAATTTGAATTATAAAAATACCATTCCTCTAATCACACATACTTGTTTGTTGGCAATAATCTTAATTGGTTTTTCCCTCCGCACTTATAATCTTACATACCACAGTATATGGTTTGATGAATCGGTCAGTATTCGTTGGGCAAAGGAAAGTGTTCCGCGTATTTTAGATGTGAGCCTGAATCTGGTGGAAGACCGCTTACCACCTTTATACTATTTATTACTAAAATTTTGGGGAACATTAGTCGGATTATCAGAATGGAGTGTACGATATCCCTCCGTTATATTTGGGGTACTTCTCATCCCCATCATGTACAAAATAGGAAGTCGATTATTTAATTCTGAAGTTGGCTTAGTAACTGCCATGCTAACGGCATGTAATCCGTTTCTGATTTGGTACAGTCAAGAAGCACGCATGTATAGTTTAGCGGTATGTTTGGCGAGTCTTGCTGTTTTGTGTTTTATTTATGCCATGCCGAATAAGAGTGGGGTGCATTGCCCATCTACTTCAAAGGGGAGGGGTTGGGGTGGGGTGCTGGCATGGATTGGTTTTGGTTTAGCCTCTCTTTCGGGTTGACAATGGGGACAGTTTCATTTTTATTTTTCCCTCTAGCCATTGCCAATTGGCGATTTTCAGGCGAGTCATCTTCTGCAAATCCACTGATTGGCATGGGAGAACGTGCCTTTAGATTGCTTGAGGCATTTGTCATGTGGAAAGGTAATTTATCTTCTGACATGCGGACATTTATTTTGGGCATGGTAGGAATTTTTGTCATTATCGGCATTATGATTGTTATCAGACATGCATACAATCGATTGATTATCCTTCTATTGATAACGCCTTTTATTATTGCCAGCATATTGCTGATTCGGAGTGATTTGGCATTTTATGGCGAACGCTATTTTATCATCATGGTACCATGGATGTTGTTGTTAGTAGCGGTCGGCATCACCACAGTTTCAAAACAACTTAAAACAATAAGCCGATATGCTCATTTACCTTTTATTGTTTCTTTTATCATGGTCATGCTTATCCCTCTGCCTGGTCAATGGCATGTCTCTTCGGCGAAAGAAGCATGGCGACAAACAACTGCCTATCTCACCAGCCATGCTCATGCCGATGAATCGATTTTCATTCATCCTGAGTGGGTTCGTTTTCCATATCAATACTATGCAGATCATGCCATCCCAACCAATATTACATTTTCGGAAGGGTTACATGTGATAGGTTATGAGATAGACTCTACCTTGCTTATTCCTCATGAAGATTTATTTCATCCACCCTCAAATTGGATTCATGTTACCTTGTATTGGACAGCCGATTTAAATACGCCTGATATTTTTCCTTATGTTCATCTCATTGATAACTTCGGTGCGGTATGGGGGGCATCGTTGGAACGCGGCAATGATAGCTTTCATTTTTATCCGCCATCACGTTGGCAAGCAGGACAAATTATTCGGCATGATGTTGATGTGAATTTAAATCCCAATGCCCCGCC
The DNA here is from genome assembly GCA_002084875.1 of Anaerolineaceae bacterium 4572_78. Classification (GTDB taxonomy): domain Bacteria; phylum Chloroflexota; class Anaerolineae; order 4572-78; family 4572-78; genus 4572-78. Next base: position 7,862 of record NBMH01000116.1, read on the forward strand.
GAGCAATTACAATCTCGTGGTCGGCATTGACGATGTGAAACAAAAATTGATTGATATAATATTATGCAAGAAATAACAGCCAACAAAAACAATACAAATATCCATGTCAATTTAGCATGGAAACTAGCTATAATTATCACCTTACTTGCTTTTTTTAGCCATGTCTTTTATTTACATAACACATGGTCAACTACAGCTGACTATGACCCAGCTTATAATGGTATTGATGCTTTACGAATTGTAAGATATAATTTAACCCCGATTTTTTTCCCAGCCAATGGTGGTAGAGAACCTCTTTTTCATTACCTTCAGGCAATGTCATTTTGGTTGTTTGGTGTTAATAATTTTATCTTATATTTACCAGGCACATTAGCAGGCGTATTGGCAATCCCTGCTCTGTTTACTTTCACACGTACTCTATTTCGCCATGAAGATACTACCATTAGAATTTGGACATCTCTTTGGGCAGCGGCTGGATTGAGCATGTCGGGTTGGCATGTATCACATGTCGGGTTGGGATTGAGAGCCGCAGTTTTGCCTGTGATGTCAATTGGAGTCATGTACGTATTCATCCATGCATGGCGACGAAATAACACGATGTTATTTGTATTATCAGGCATGCTACTTGGCTTAACAGCTTATACTTATACCTCCGCTAGATTTCTACCGTTTGTCATAACTCTAGCCGTCATTCCATCCATGACAAAGCAAGCATTGGCACTCCATGACAAAGCAAACTTTGGCACTCCTAGCTCCCAAATCCTAAAGCCAAAATCCTTAAATTTTATCCTGCTTGCCATATCAGCTATGATTATTTTCAGTCCCCTTGCATGGTACTATATCACCCATCCCGTCATGTTTGATGAACGAGCGGCAAGTATAATGGTCTGGAATGTGTTGGAACCAGGTAGCGAATCAACACTTGCTGAAGAGATGATACTAAATGCTGGACGGACGCTAAGTTGGTTTACCCGTCTGCCGATTTTACTTTTTATCGGTTTTATAGTTGGTTTAATAATTAATCTTCGTCATATATACCGTTTGGAAAATAGGCTACTCTTTACATGGTGGTTTATCATGCTTTTTCCTGATTGGTTTACCATCGAGTCACCAGACCCACTGAGGCTATTAGCGGTTACTCCGCCAACTTATATTATTATCGCTTATGGTTGGGCAAAAATTATCTCTGTTCTACCCCACCCCAACCCCTCCCCTTTGAAGGAGAGGGGAGTAAGATTCCCATCTCCCTATGGGAGAGGGGCTAGGGGTGAGGGTAAACGGTTACATGGATGGAGTCTTATCGGCATGATGCTTATTATTCTCACAAGTGCTGTGCCTTATTGGCAATGGGTTCATCCGCAAGAAAAAGAGTCACAATTGTTTATGAATGTCTTGTGTGAAATATTATTTAACATATCTGATAGACATGTAATTTACCTTCAGCAAACAGTGTATGCTGAGCCAAGCATGCGATTTTGTCTAGCCAAAAAATACCGTTGGAGGTCGGTGAACAAAATAGCAACTACTGACGAGCCAATTGAAATAATCATACCATTGGAGGGACAATGCTTGTTTTGTCAAAATGATTTCAGCCGCTTAGTGAGACTTTCACCCAATGGATGGGCAAGCATGCTTCCACCCATTACCCAAGATGGGCAGGCAAATTTAGCACAGCATGTCAAAAAAGGCAAACCAATTTATGATAAATACGGGCAGTTAATTGCTCACATGGCAATCATCCCAAATGAATTTGACCCAGTGCGTTATTTACAAAAAGCGAATCATCATGCCAAAGGTAGCGTGATAAATGTAGCCGATATAGTCGGCTATACTTTGGAAAACAATATTACCCCACCCCAACCCTCTATCACCCCGCTAGCAGGGGAATACCAAGAATATCCTCACATCATACCTGGCAAACAGTTATATATCACAACTTATTGGCAGGCACATGGTACAACATCAGAAGATTATGACATGGTAGTCCATCTCATTGATGATAATCATCAAGTTTGGGGACAAGCAGACGGGATGCCATATCATGGGGGATATACTACCAGTTTATGGCAGGAAAATGAACCGATTGCCGATAAGCGATTGATGTGGGTCTATCCGCAAACCCCTGTCGGACGCTATCGATTAGCAGTTGCTTTTTATGATTATGCTTCGGACAAACGGATTCCTGTAGCAGAAAGTCAAAGTATGGACACTCTGTATCTCGGTCCGTTGAAAGTTCCCTTGCCTACGCTAGAATCCATGCCTACTAATACTAATCCAATGTCAGCTTATTTAGGAAATGTGGCACAACTGCTTGGCTATCAGCTCAAAAATAATGAAAACGATATAACCCTAACGCTTTACTGGCAAGCAGAAAATCCTACCCCCCATGATTATACTGTTTTCGTTCATGTCCTGAACGAAGGTAATGAAATGGTAACAGGGCAAGATAGCATGCCTGTTGGTGGCATGTATCCGACCAATATATGGGAAAAAGGTGAAATCATTCCTGACGAGCGAGTATTTAATATGGCGAATTTGCCACATGATTCGTATCGTTTTGCTGTCGGCATGTATTTGTTAGAAACAGGGGAACGATTGCCTATTCGCATGGCTGATGGTACGACTATGCCAGATAGCCATCTGATTTTAGAGAAGGTTATCAAACTGAATTCTTTGGGAAATTAAATCAAGATGCATCAAAACATGGAGCGTCAAAGCTTGCTTTGACATGAAAAAGCAAGACGAAACTAGAAAATTGCGGTTAAATGAATTTTGAAGTATACTTATTTTCGTTAAAATCACTAATCAGTTAAGGAGGATAGTTCTTGATGGAGCTTATCTTTATCATCATACTATTTTGCATGTTATTTATTGTGAGTTATGCAAGTGTACAGCAAGGTGTTGCTAAAACAACAGGAAAAATCTCGTTTGATGAAGAAGACGATCATCCCACATAGTACGTGTAGAATGCCCGCACTACGTGAGATACATGCGTGATTCTTGACATGATTACTAATTTGCATTAGAATGAAAAAATGTTATGTAAACTTGAGCATTTCAGAGTCGCACCTCAGTGTAAATAATTCGCATTGAGATGCGGATTCTGTGTTTGTTTTTAGGGAAATTTAAGTCAATTAATTTTGTGAGATGAAAAACATGAAACGTATTATACTGTCCATACTACTTTTAATGATTGTATCCGCTATAGGATGTATTGCTTTTGCAGGTCCGAATGAGAAAACTGTTGAGATTACCAAATATGATAAGGCGGGTAACTATGTTGTTATTTCAGGAGTTGGAGCTGACCCATTTTTAGATGTTAATATTATTCTTAGGTTTGATGAAATATCGTCGGGGATAGTCCTAACCCAAAATACGGTTAAGCCTTATCGTAATGGTCATTTTCATGCTGTGTTATCCATTCCGTATGGCATAACTGGCAGACGATATGTTGTTCAGGCAAAACAAATTGCCTCTGATGGAACCCTAGCATATTCTCAACCACATACGCTTGCTATTACTTCCGATGAGACGGTGCAAGTGTCATCTGTATCAGATGTAGCAAGTGAGTCTTCTAATCCGTCTATGGCTATTGTCTTTTTATTAGGGACAAGTTTGCTAGGACGCGGCTTATATTTTTTATCTACTATGGAATGAGTTTGTGAGCCAAACAAATGATAACCATTTCGGGTTACGAAATCCAGCAAAAAATTTACGAAAGTGAATATTCCATAATCTATCGTGGCACACGACGAGTTGATAATAAAGCTGTAATCCTCAAAACATTAAAAGAAGATTACCCCTCCTTAGAACTAGTGGCATGGTTCAAACGAGAATATGAAATTTTAAGCCAATTGGACATGCCAGGTGTGATAAAAACTTATGACCTTAACCATGAATCGCTAAGATGGATAATTGTTTTAGAAGACTTCGGCGGCGAGTCATTGACTATATTGATGCAATCGCGACCATTTTCTCTAGTTGAGTTTTTATACATAGCAATTGCCATCACAGAAATTATGGGGAATATCCATCATCAGCATATTGTCCATAAAGATATTAATCCCACCAATATCGTTTTTAATCCCAAAACAAAAGTAGTTAAGCTGATTGATTTTGGCATTTCAATCGTCCTTTCGCATGAGGCATCACAATCACATGCCTCCAATATCGCAGAGGGAACACTGCCGTACATGTCCCCCGAACAAACTGGCAGAATCAATCAGAAAATTGACCATCGTACTGATTTTTATTCATTGGGTGCTACGTTTTATGAGTTATTAACGGGACAAACGCCTTTTCCTAAAGTTGATATGGTGACCACGATTCATGCTCATCTGGCAAAAACACCTGTTCTTCCTCATGACATTGACCTAGATATTCCACCGATTATTTCTGACATTGTTCTCAAGTTAATGGCAAAGCATGTGGATAATCGTTATCAATCTGCTGTGGGCTTAAAGGCAGATTTGAGCGAGTGTTTGCGTCAATTTGAAAAGGATAGTAATATCACTCCTTTTCCGCTTGGGCGGCATGATACTCTTGAGCAGTTTCAAATTTCGCCGAAATTGTATGGACGAGGAAAAGAGATAAACAAACTCATGTCTGCTTTTGAGATTGCTCGCCGTGGCAAGTCAAAAATGGTACTAATTTCAGGGGACATGGGAATCGGCAAATCATCATTGGTTGAAGAAATTGAGCCATTGGTTACAAAAAAGCATGGGGTTTTGATTACGGGACGATTTGACCAGTTTCATCAAAATGTGCCTTATTCAGCGATTGTTAATGCCTTTCATAATATTATCCATCGCTTGCTTACTAAAGATGAATCCCGCCTAGCATATTGGCGACAGGCAATTTTGGATGCAGTTGGTGAGCATGTTCAAGTTATTATTGATTTCATTCCCGAAGTTGCCCTGATGATTGATTCCCAGTCTACCGCTACATCATCTCGCCAAACCGTCTCAACCCATCGTTTTAATGTCATTTTTCAACATTTCATCAGTGCCTTTTGTCATGTTGACCATCCTTTAGTCATTTTTTTAGATAATCTGCAATGGGCAGACTCGGCTACGCTTCGTTTAATCACCGCTATAATGACCAATAAATATGCTCAATATCTGTTGTTGATTGGAGCATATCGCCATGACGAAGTTCCTGCAACTCACTCGCTTATGACAACCATCAAAAAGGTGAGCAAGAAGAATAAACGCACAGTCATTGATAACATTCATCTTGAACCGTTGAAAATTGAGGATATTGCTCAACTTGTTGCCGACACCCTCTATACAAAGCAAGCTTTGTCGCTCCAGCAAGATACACAGGAGGTTATGTCATTAGCACAATTAATTGTGGATAAAACGCTTGGTAATCCATTTTTTGTCAATGAATTTTTGAAGGCACTTTATCAAAAAGGATTTTTGGTGTTTAGTCATGTCAAAGCAAGCATTGACGCTCCAGAGCAACGACAATTGTCTTGTTGGGAATGGGATTTAACAGAAATTGAAAAGGTTAGGATTACCGATAATGTGGTTGATTTGATGATTGATAAATTGCAACAGTTGCCAGCTGAAACACAGCATGTGTTGAGTTTAGCGGCTTGCGTGGGCGACCACTTTGATTTGAAGACTGTCAGCGTAATTAACAATCAATCGAAATCAGACACATACCATCTTATGTTGCCTGCCATTCACACTGGTTTAATTTTGCCGAGTTCTACTTCTCCATTTTATCCACTTATTCAGGAAACAACTTCGACATTGTTTATTGTCAACTACAAATTTTCGCATAACAAAGTCCAACAATCAATATATCAACTGATAGATAGTGAATCGTTACAACAGGTTCACTTCCGAATTGCTAAACTATGGCTAGAACAAACGCCACCTGATAATTTAGAAGGTATCCTATTTGAGATTGTAACGCATTTTAGCATGGGTTATGAATGTGTTACCAATCAAGATGAAAAATATCAAATTGCCAAATTGAATCTGTTAGCAGGACAAAAAGCAAAAGCTACCACAGCCTACCTGCCCGCCATAGCATATTTAAGCATTGGTTTAAGTATCCTAATGGAAAATTCTTCCGAACAGATTATGTGGAAAGATGCCTACCACTTAACCTTAAGCATTTACATGGAGACAATTGAGGTTACGTATTTGAACGGAAATTTTGACTTGGCAATTCGTCTATCTGAAATATCTCTGCCTTATGTCAAGACAATTCAGGAAAAGGTAAAGATTTATCAATTGCAAATTCAGTCTTATGCGGCTCAAAATCAATTACAACAGGCAGATACACGTATACTAGCGGGCATGGACATATTGCAAAGTATTTCGTCACCCGTTTACAGCATCAATCCCAATTTATTTAGCAAACTTGCATTTACTATGGTCAACCTATCAATTAAGCATGGTCATTGTCCTTCGTCTGCGGTAGGCTATACTTTTTATGGATTGATTTTGTGCAGTTTTAAGGGCAACATTAAAGGCGGCTGCCAGTTTGGACAACTTGCTTTGCAGTTGATTAAAAAGTTTGAGGTTAGAAAATTAAAAACTAGAGTCTATACTCTGTACTACACCACCATGCATCATTGGAAGGCACATCTCCGCGAGACGATTGCTGGTTTTGAGGAATCGATGTATATCGGCATGGAGACGGGCGAACATGAGTATGCTAGTTATTCGGGGAAGAATCGGTTAGTCAATTTGTTTCTTACTGGTGAAAACTTGATAGTGATTAAGGATCAGTATGATGTGTTCATGGATATTATTCATAATATCAAGCATGCCTACTCCCTGTATCAAATTCACATTTGGGGTATGCTTTTGCAACGTTTGATAGGGGAATCGGCTACCGACATGGATTTGCCAGGTCATACTACCGAATTGGTACAGAATTTGAAAGAAGCAAATGACCAAACATCGTTATTTGCTTTTCATCTGACTAACATGATTGAGCATTACATGTTCGGTAATTATGACAAAGCGATTGAACATGCTATGTTGGCAAGTCCGTATCATGATTCTGCAAAAGGCATGGTTACTTCTGTAACGTACAATTTTTATCATTCGCTGATACTTCTAGCACTGGCATTGTGCGGTAGGGAAACCGCACCTACGGCAAAAGATTTATCTTTTGCCCGCCAAGTAGTTCAGGTTTCCTTGCCTGAAAAAGTTGCTACCAATCAAATGCAAATGAAAATATGGGCATTGCATGCTCCCATGAATCGCCAACATAAATACGATTTGGTGATGGCAGAGGAATCTCGTCTTTCCCAAAAACCATTGCAGGCTATGGAATATTATGATGCCGCTATTCAAGGAGCTAGAACACATGGCTACAAACAAGAAATGGCTCTAGCTTATGAACGGGCGTCTTTGTTTTATGTCGAACTCGGTCGTATTGAGATTGCTCAAAGCTACATGACTAAAGCCTATAATGGCTATGTTCGTTGGGGGGCTATGTCAAAAGCTGAACAGTTGATTGCCAAATATCCTGATATGGTTTCTCGGCTAAGTAGTATTCAGCCAGTAAATACCCAACTAGCTACCACAATCGCCTCTTCAGGTACGAGTGCAGGGATAATGTTGGATATGGAAACAGTCATGAAAGCCTCGCAAGCAATTGCTAGTGAAGTAATTTTGAGTAATCTCCTTGAAAAAATGATGCGGCTAATCGTCGAAAATGCGGGAGCACAACGAGGGGTATTTATCTTGCCACAAGATGGACAATGGTTAATCGAATCGGAGGCATGTGTTCTAAATAATGAAGTGCAGATTTTTCAGGCGATACCTTTCGACATGTTTCCCGAAGATGGCGATATTCCTCTTGTACCGAATACGATTATAAACTATGTAATTCGTACTCAAGAAGAAGTCGTTTTGGATAATGCCAGCATACAAGGGCAGTTTAGCCATGACACATACATTAGACAACAAAAAACTAAAGCTGTGGTCTGCATCCCACTCATCAATCAAGGGCGAGCAAATGGCATAATTTATTTGGAGAATAATTTGAGTACGGGTGTATTTACACCTGCCAGATTAGCAGTGCTTCATTTGCTTGCTTTACAAATGGCTGTTTCATTAGATAATGCGGTCATGTATAACGATTTGGAGAAATACCGCGACCATCTGGCTGAGTTAGTTGATGAACGAACTCGCCGTTTAGAATTTGTGGCAGAGTTGTTTACTCAACTTAATGCTAAACTTGAGCTGGATGAGTTGCTAAAAGAAATTGTCAATCAAGTTAAAACCAGTTTTGGTTATTATCATGTGCATATTTACCTTTTGGATGAGTCTGGAAAAAATTTGGTAATAGCGGAAGGGACAGGTATAGCTGGCAGGCAGATGAAAGAAGATAAACATGGGATTCCATTAAATGCTATGACCAGTTTGGTGGCTAGGGCGGCACGTTCGGAGAAAGTGGTTATGATTGAGAATGTGCGACAATCTACCGAATGGTTGCCGAATCCATTGTTGCCTGACACTCATTCTGAAATTGCGGTACCTATCGTTAAAGAAGGTAAGGTTATTGGTATATTGGATGTGCAGAATGATGAGATAGGCTCGTTGGATGAGGGCGATATTAATCTTTTGCGTTCTCTTGCTAGTGAAGTCGGCATTGCCATTTATAATGCCCGCTTGTTTGGCATGGTTCAAAAAGCAAATGAGGAACTTGCTCGGCTTAATGCCGATAAGGACAAATTCTTTTCCATCCTTGCCCATGACTTAAAAAATCCGTTCCAGCCTTTGTTGGGTTATGCTGAAGTTTTAGCCATGATGTATGAAGATATAACTCCTGCCGAAGTAAAAGAAATTGGGGAAACAATGCGAGATGCGGCCCAAAAAGCATATAAACTTTTGGAGGATTTGCTAACATGGTCACGCTTGCAGATGGGACGCATGAAATACCAACCGAACTCGTTGAATTTAGCTAAACTGGTTGAGCAAACCGTTGAACTACTCCAAGAAATTGCCGTTACGAAAAATATTATCTTAAACAGTATTATTCTTCCCAACATGATTATCTACGCTGACAAGTTTATGATTGACATGGTCATCCGCAATGTAACCTCGAACGCTCTCAAATTTACCGAAAATGGAGGGGCTGTGACAATTTCGGCAAAACGTTGCCTGCCCGACAATGAAAATGATTCACGATTTATTGAGGTGTCCGTTTCTGATACGGGAGTCGGCATTGAAGAGGAAAATTTAGGAAAATTGTTTAAGATTGATGTTCATCATAGTACAACAGGAACTGCCGAAGAATCAGGCACAGGTTTGGGCTTGATTATGTGCAAAGAAATGATTGAGCATCATGGAGGGAAAATTTGGGTGGAGAGTATTATTGGTGAGGGAACTGTCATGCGGTTTACCGTGCCAGAAATCGGGCATCAGAAGTGACAAAGCGATTACTCTTCCTCTGTATCCGCATCCACCTCATCTTCATGCTTGCCCAATTCCTCACGCACACTGTAAATTGGTTTATCTTGCGTTTCATGATAAGTTCGCATCATAACTTCACCTAGCAACCCAAGACTAATCAGCTGAATTCCAATCATGATAAGTAGAACAACCAATAATAACAAAGGACGGTCTGATAATAATTCGCCGTAGATAAATTTATCTGCTGCCAGGTACAACCCAATGATTGTGCCTAAGCCTGCGGAAAATAAGCCCAATAAACCAAAAAATTGGATGGGACGGTTGGCATAGTTAAGCATAAAACCGATGGTCAGCAAATCAAGTAGGACTCTAAGTATGCGTCCTGCTCCATACTTGCTTGAGCCGAAGCGTCTTGCTCGATAATTGACGGGAACTTCTGCCACAGTCACGCCATAACGACTGGCAATCGCTGGCACGAAACGGTGCAAGTCGCCGTACAGACGAATTTCCTTAATGATATCACTGCGATATGCCTTTAAGGAGCAACCGTAGTCATGCAGATGGACTCCCGTAACTTTAGAGATGAGCCAATTAGCAACGGCAGATGGAATTTTACGAATGATAATAGATTTTATGCCTTCTTGCCATCGTTCCTGTCGCCAGCCGCTGACAATATCAAAACCTTCTTCTATTTTGTCCAAGATTTTAGGAATGTCGGCAGGGTCATTTTGTAGGTCGGCATCCATCGTAATGACGATATCGCCACTCGCTCTCTCAAAGCCTGCGGAAAAGGCGGCTGTCTGCCCAAAGTTACGCCGAAATTTAACAACCCGCACTCGTTTGTCATGAGTATGCCATTCTTTCAGTTTAGCAAAACTGTCATCATGGCTACCGTCATCTATACATAAAATTTCAAAAGGACGGTGCGTTTTTTCTAAAACGGGTATAAGTTCTTTTACTAATAATGGGATATTTCCCGCTTCGTTATAGATTGGTAAAACAATGCTGATATCAATATTTTTCATGATTAGTGTCCCCAAGACATACGTTCATTTGTCCAGTCACGGTGTCCTGTTCCCCATGGGTTGGGTGGCAAATCAAACATCTTCGTTGCCACTCCACCTTGACGAGGCATGACCCATACTCCCCACTGTCCACCACGGTCTGAAACGAAGGCAACCAATAATCCATCGGGTGAGAAGGTGGGCAGTCCATCTGTGGTGGGATTATTGCTCAAATTTGTTTCGCCACCTTGAAGAGTAGTTAAATAAACTTCCCAATTTCCTGTTTCAAAAGCTTGATAAAGGATATATGTTCCATGCGTATCTGTGGGAGTAGCACTTCCACCATTAACGCCTGGTAGTTTTCGTGGTGTTATTCCGCCACCACTGCTAATGGTCGCCCATGATTCCACGATGAAAATCCCGCATGAATGATTGCCAGACATCCATACATCACACCCTTTGTAAGCGATATAGTCATTTATTGTCCATACAGGATGACTTCCAGCGGCACGGACATTCCCTTCCCCCGTGAGCAGGGCAATATCGCTATGTTCTCGACAATGTTCTTGGATGTCAAATTGAGGTCCAACTAAGGAACATTGAATATAAATAAATGTGTCGCTGTAACCATATAGGGTACTGTTATCGTAAACGATTCGATTACTTTGCGGATTGTAGAAGGGGTGATTATCGGCAGGTGAACCACTGACCTGATTGGTAAATTGCCAATTGCTTGTATCAATTTCCCATGCATTTTCTTTACCCGCTCCTTCGGCATTAACAAGCAACATTCTGCCATCACTGCGGAATGTTGGCTGACGAGCTCCACTAACAGAACTCACTTTTTCACCTTGAGGTAATTGGTAGATAATCACATCATAATATCCTTTACCATTATCAATTGGTATAGCTAATTGTCCACTAACAGGCGGCGGCACAGGTGTCGGAGTAACTGTCGGAGTAATCGGCGTAGGAGTTGCCGAATTTGTCGGCGTGGAAGATGGCGTTGGTGTGGAGGACGGTGTCGGCGTGGGGGATGATGTCGGCGTAGAAGAAGGCGTTGGTGTGGAAGATGGCGTTGGAGATAACGTGGGGGTATGAGTTGGTGTGTTGGTAAATGGATTTGAGGTTGGGGTAATCGTACTTGTTCTAATTATCTCAACGACAGTTGGTGTGAATGTTGAAGTTGGAGTGTCTACTTTCGTAGGTGTTGCTGTAGAGGTTTTGGTTGCTGTCGAAGTTGGAGTATTAGTATGAGTTGGTGTGTCAGTCGGCATGTCAGCCACTATACTTATCATTGGTTCATCTGTTGGCAATAGCGTTGGAGTTATATTGAATTCACCTATTAACGCCTTACCTAGAAACGTGTTTGGTGATGCCATGATAAATAATAAAACGAACAACAAAACCCCACCTATTGTAAGACCCATTCGCAAAGTAGATGATTTACTTATCTCTGTTTCTTGTGTTTGAAGTTTGATTTTTCCTGTGGCAATTGCTTGCTTACGAATCGTGGTTACATCTCTATTATTTACCGTACTACTTGCTTCGCCACCTCGTGATTGAATATCTAACACAAGGGGAGTCAATGTCTCCAGCCATTCCTCATGTCCCATCTCATTTTTGATAAGCTGTCGAGTGAGATAAGCCGCTTTTCGGTGGTCATCAATCTGTTTGAGTAAAACAGGTGGCACCTCTGTAGTATATTTTGTTTTATCGGATTCTAATCTATCGTAATTTTTATACAGTTTATTTAGAAATGTTTTTAAGTCTTTTTTTAACATGATATTTTACCCATGAATAGGATAGGCATCTTGCTTGGTAATTATCCACTCCCGAGGGCTGTTCAAAGCATGCATTGTACCCCTTTGCAATATTTTAGTCAAATTTTACCGTATTTTTAGGTGCATTTCATTCACAGGAATCTATTTTGCCAATTTTATCATTCTGAAATATTTGAAGAAGATTATCTTTCCGTAGATGATGAGTATAGTCAAGAATCAACATCAGACGAAATTCCTCGAAAAGAACGATACCTACTTACTCAAGCGTACGATTTTAGTGTTAGTGAATTGGTAAATAAAGTAGCTAAGGAAGATATTATCTTAACTCCTGAATATCAGCGAGGGTATGTCTGGGATAATAAAAAAGCTTCATTATTAATTGAATCGCTTTTACTGAATGTACCAATACCTGTCATATATATGTCTGAAGAAAAAGATGGAACATGGAGTGTTGTAGATGGACTACAACGACTTTATTCATTACAACGATTTTTTAATAATGAGCTTAAGCTAATAGGTTTAGATGTCTTACAAGAATTAAACGGTCTTCTTCATGACGACCTAAG
>NBMH01000010.1 GCA_002084875.1 Anaerolineaceae bacterium 4572_78
TTTGATGAAATGTCCTGATGACCCAGTGCGTCATCCGCATGTTGTTTTCTATCGTAAGGGGCAGGTTTGTCGGATTTGTGGAACTGAATTGGTGAAGAAGTAAGATGTTTAATTATTTTCTTACGGTACGGGAGACAAAGTATTATAATTGCACAAAAGTTGTTTAGCATGCCCAGTCGAATATTGGATGGGAAACTGCCAAAACAGTTATTGTTTCTCCTTTACCTTAGAAAAGAGGTACGCTATGCGACAAGAAATTATGCACGCCTTAGAAATAGCTAAACGTGAAAACAAGCAGCTCTACAAAAATGTAGTAAAAAAATATCACACAGCCAGCATGCCACACACTGATGATAGCTATCTTTTAAGTCAAGCACAAAAACATAACCTTGCACAGTCTGATAAACGCCTTGAATTTATGCAACAAAAACTACATAAAGTCTTGCAAAAACAGGTTTATATTGCTGGAGCAAATTCACTTGAAATTACTTGGGATACGCCTAAATCTCAAATCATCATTGAATTTAGCATTTATGGTCAACTCGCTTCCGTTTTTGTTTACGGTAATATTCCACAAATTGTCCATGAACAGCTTGATAATTTTTTAATCAACTGTCATGTATTGTGTTTATCTAATGAAGAACGAGAATGCCTAGAAAAAGAAAATAAGTATTACGATTTATTTTAGCGGTTTCAGCCTGTTTAAACAGGTTTGTGAATTGCGAATGTGTTTCAACACGCTTTACTTATCAGCCTGCAAATTCTTATGCAGGCAAACAGCGATAAAATATGTTCTCAACACTATTAGAAGGCATCAGCACAGGAACAGGGGAAAAAATAGCAGGGGATTGGCTACAGGCAATATTCAGTCCTGCACTCCTATTTTGGAGCGGCGTTCTTGCTTTTCTGTGCATCGTTTTGTTAATTATCTGCAACACATTGATGACATGGGCAAGTCGTCCTATCTTTCGTTTACTAGAAGGCTATTTCCCGACTCCATTTGGGGCATGGCTAAGTCGAAAAATGGTCGCACATGCGCATGGACAGTTAGACAAAAAAATTGCTAGACTATCACAACTTGCCATGCGTCAAGATAAAGACCACACTCCGAGCGAACGGCAAGAATTGATTGCTCTTGATGCGGAATTAACTACACATTATCCCGCTAAAAATCTCCTACCAACTAAAATTGGCAACTTATTGCGGGCGGCTGAATCGTATCCCCAAGAGAGATACGGTTTGGATAGCATTATTGTTTGGGGGCGATTGTGGATACTGTTGCCCGAAGAGACTCGTCAGGAATTACAGCATGCTCAACAGCGGCTTGACTATAGCGTGCAGCTTATCGGTTGGAGCATATTATTTTTGATATGGGGAATTTGGGCATGGTGGACAATTCCTGTCGCATTATTAGCGATATTCGGCAGTTATCATCGTGCCATATACGCCGTGCAGATTTATGCCGAATTAATCAGAGCCGTCTTTGATTTGCATCGCTTTAAGCTGTACGAAGCCATGCATTTTCATTTGCCTGTTGATAGCAATACAGAAACAAAATCAGGAGAACAGCTCACACAATACATCTTTCGCGGTGCCATTGAGTCCGTGACATTTAAGCATTAAATATTTTTAATAAAATACTTAACAAAAGCATAAATATAACTTTAAGGAAACATTATAATGACAACCAAAACTGTTAAGATACCAAATATCAGTTGCATGCATTGCACTAAGACTATTCAAAGAGAAGTTGCTGAACTAGAAGGGGTAACGTCTGTGGATGTCGATACTCCTAGCCGAATGGTAACAATTTCTTGGAATGAGTCATCAACCGATTGGGAAAGTATTGCAGGACTGTTAGAAGAAATTGGCTACCCTGCTCAATCATAAAAACCAAATGTTACAAAAAACAATCCCTCATCTGGCTAACAAAAATGTTTTAGTCATAGGTGATATTATCTTGGATGAATATTTGCTTGGTCAAGCTACCCGTTTGAGTCGTGAGGCACCTATTCCTGTATTGGAATTTCAAGAACGCCGCACAGTTCCTGGCGGTGCGGCTAATCCTGCCATGAATATCGTTGCTTTAGGGAGCATGGCTTCAATAGTTGGCATTGCAGGGGATGATGAGTCGGGGAAAGAGTTGGTAAAATGGCTGAATGACAAAAATGTGGATAGCAATGGTATAATCATAACCAAAGGTCGTTGCACCACTCGAAAGACGCGTATTGTCTCACAGAATAGTGTGCGATTTCCTCAACAAGTGGCTCGCTTAGACCGCATTGACCGTCGCCCGCTTAATCCCGCGATTGAGCCGACAATTATCCAACAAATTGGTCTCGAATCTGTTGGGATTGATGCCATATTAGTTAGCGATTATCGAAATGGCATGCTGACTCCCAATGTCATACAAGCTATCTTAAAAATAAGCAATGAGCTTGGAAATTTATTGGTAGTAGATAGTCAAGGGAACTTGGATAAATATCATGGCTACCACATCATTCGTGTGAATGACCGCGACCTGTCTCGATACTTAAACCGCCCTCTTGAGAATGAAGTAGATTTTGAGAGAGCATGTGTTGAGTTATTAGAGGCATTAGAGGCAAAGGCAATCGTTATTGGACGAGGTGCCGAAGGTGTAAGCATACAGGGACAATCAACCCCATATCATCATTTCCCCGCCATCAACCCAAGCGAAGTTTTTGATGTTACTGGTGCGGGAGATACATCGGTGGCTGTTTTAACATTAGGAATGATAGTGGGATTAGATGTAGCTGAATCAGCATTACTGGCAAATCATGCGGCGAGCTTAGTGGTGCGAAAGTTGGGAAATGCAACGGTTACTTTAGATGAGCTGGCATGTGCAGTAAAGAAGCCGCTTGCTCATCGGCATGATAACTGCTACGCACCAATGGAGCCGACTCGACCCATTTAAAGCCCATCTGCATGCCCACATCATGAAATTGTTGAAATTCATCGGGGTGGACATAGCGATGAACAGGCAGATGAAATTTTGTAGGGCGGAGATATTGTCCAATGGTCAGAACATCAACGGCATGTTTACATAAATCTTCCATGACAGCAAACACTTCTTCAGTATGTTCTCCCAATCCAACCATAATGCCCGTTTTGGTAACAGATTCAGAGTCAAGCATTTTGGCATTTGCCAAGACATGCAGACTGCGTTGATAGTTTGCTTGAGGACGCACTGTACGATAAAGACGAGGAACGGTCTCAATATTGTGATTGAGGATGGCGGGCTTGGCATCCATGACTATTTTGAGGGCGTTTAGGTCGTCTTTGAAATCGGGGATAAGAACTTCGACACTGCATTTAGGTAGTCGCTGACGAATTTCGCAGATAGTGTTGGCAAATATATGAGCCCCACCATCGGCTAATTCATCACGAGTAACCGAAGTTAGAACGCAATGCTTCAAGTTCATCAATGCCACTGTTTCGGCAATGCGACGGGGTTCATCTTCATCAAGCGGGTTAGGTCGACCTGTTTTGATATAACAAAATCCACAACTGCGGGTACAAATATCACCCATCAACAAAAAGGTAGCCATACCTCTCGTCCAACATTCGTCGATGTTGGGACATAATGCCTCCTCGCAAACAGTATGAAGTTTTTGAGACCGCATCATTTTTTTCAAGCGGTGGTATGCAACACCACTCGGTAATTTAGACCGTAGCCAAGGTGGTTTTCGTTTTGACATGATATTTTTTGTCCCCATGGTCAGACCTGACAGGTCTAACCAAAGCAATGCTTTGTTACTTCCAACTCCTAATCATCGCTTCAAAATCGCCATTAAAAAAAACATAGACACATTGATTCCATAAGACAACGTTTACTGCATCGAATACCTCGTTGGGATATTTGCTGTGAGCCACCAATTTTCCATGCAATGGTGTGGAGGTATCATCATCTGTGGGAGAGATGACAAATGCCAACCATTCATTAGGAAACATGCCCGCAATTTCATCAATGCTTGGCATGGCATCATCATAGTTGTAGGGGCAACCCGCCCCCTCCCCTACGAGGAGAGTGGAGCATGACGCATCTCCTGGCACCGTCCCTTCAAAGGAGAGGGGTTGGGGTGAGGTATTCCGTTTTCTACATTCTGCACATGTCGTTAATAGTTCAGTATGTTGATACATCTTATATTTGGTGATGGTCAAACAAGAAAGGTTTTAAAAACCTTTCTTGTTTAAAAACCTTTCTCGTTTTAACCATAAAATTTTTGTGACTTATTAAACTACAATTCCAACGCCGTCGCGGCTCGTTGATAGTCATCAGGGCGAATATAGAGGA
Source organism: Anaerolineaceae bacterium 4572_78 (assembly GCA_002084875.1). Classification (GTDB taxonomy): domain Bacteria; phylum Chloroflexota; class Anaerolineae; order 4572-78; family 4572-78; genus 4572-78. Next base: position 4,316 of record NBMH01000010.1, read on the forward strand.
TGTAACCATAGCATCCTTTTCCATCTGTCACGCCCGTAGAAGCAAACACATTGACTTTAGCCTTATGTAATTTTTCATGGATATTCGCCAAAACTCCTAACGCATCATCACCCTGAACGAGTAATGCATGGTGAGGTCCATCTAAAACCATCCCTATTTTTTTGGCAGTGGATTCCAGTCGTAACGAGTCTTCGGGAAAAAGGGTAAGTTGTGTACGCGTTGGTCCCATAGGAACGCCAGCAAACGCAAGTAGATTAATCCCAAGATCTGCCATTTGAGCAAGCACTTTGTAGGCTTCCCCTTGTTGGTCCTCAATGTTAGCATAAAAATAGTTCACATGTCGAATGTCAAACGTCATGATTTTTCCTCCTAAGTCGTAAATATATTGAATCCAACCATGCAGGATAGACTTCTAGTCCGTTCATTGTCGGACATGATGTCTAATCTACATGAGTTGAAATTATTGAAGTGTATCTTAACAAAAATTGTGATAATTGGCAAATTAGTATCTTATCAATAATGATTAAGTTTTCCTTGCCAACTCTTGCAAAGACCGTCTAACCGATTCTGCCATGCTTATCTCGCCCGCTAAAACGCTAGTCTCATATCGTCTTGCCCAACCATATAAACGAGATTTAGCACATATCAATTCATCAAAAATCAGATGTGCAAAAGGACCACTTCCTTCCATGTATCCAGAGTCATGAAAGTCGCGTTTTGCTTGCTCAATATCATAATTAAGTCGAATCATTCTAGCTTGCCATTGATGATTTCGCCACATGATTTGAGCATAGCATGCACGTGTATCTCCATCAAAAGGCAAGCCCACCGAACCCGAATTGACGACAAGTGTTTCATCAATATGACGTATCAATGGAATATGTGTATGCCCCACACAAAATAAAGGTGGCGGCGGAGCAATCTTCTCACGCAAATCTTCATCGCTGGTAAAAGAAAATATGCCGTCACGATTACCTCGCATTGAAGCATGGGTAATTCGTATTTCGCTATTATCGGGTGCAGAAATAGAAATACATTCGGGCCATGCTTTTATAGTGGCTAGTTTATCTTTGACCTGATGATATGTCCAGCGGCTATGTTGGTACATATCATATTCAGGGCTTCCCGACTGATGAGGTGAATTTTCTTGGGCAAATACATATTCTTCATGATTTCCACGTATAATCAGCCACCCTTCGTTTTCAGCTTTTTCTTGGACAAAACAAAAACACTCCCATGGACGCGGTCCTCGATTTATCACATCACCAGCAACGATAATTTTATCAGGTTGCCAGGCTTCTATATGGTTCGTAACCCGTTCAAGGGCAACAAAATTAGAATGAATATCGGCTAGAATGGCTAGCTTCATAAGCTACTAAACTCCTAAAACTTCTTTAAGGGCATTGATAAATTTTTCATTGTCTTTGGGCAACCCGACTGTCACTCTAAAATGGGTAGGTAGATAAAAACCATCCATTGGGCGAATCATTATCTCTCGTTTCAAGAGTTCATGGACAATTTCAGTCACATCTTTAGAAGGTTTACACATGATAAAATTGGTTTCGCTAAGCCATGTTTGTACACCCAATTCATTTAATTTTTCACACAACCATGCTCGACCTTCCTTTGTCGTCGAAACCGTTTTTTGTATATGTTCTGTATCGGATAAAGCCGCAATACCAGCTTGAATGGCTAATGAGCTAGAGTGATATGCTTCTCTAGCACGAGCGATATAACGGATAAGTTCAGGTCGAGCAATCCCATAACCTAAGCGGATACCTGCTAAACCAAAGGCTTTAGAGAAGCTGTGTAAAATAAGAACATTTTTTCCTTGAAATACGTACTCAAGCGTATCAGGATAATCAGGTGAAGTGACGTAATGATAATACACTTCGTCAGCAACAAGTAGGGTATTAGAAGGCAAATTGTTTACCAATCTATCCATTTGTTTCGCCGTCAAAATGTTTCCAGTTGGGTTATTAGGATTTGCTAAGAAAATCAAACGTGTATGGTCAGTGATAGCATCTAAGATATCATCAACATTGTATTTAAACGTTTCACGGTTTAAATCAATCGTAACAGGTTTTGCACCCATTCGACATGAAACAGATTGATAAATTGGAAACGTGGGGCGATGAAAAATGAATTCATCACCTGGCGATAGAAAAGCCATAGCTATCATTGATAGCACATCACAACCACCATTCCCTGAAACAAAATGGTCTCGTGTTGTGCCTCGTCCCATAGTTTCAACTAAGGCATCGCGAAAAGTAGAGTCGCTAAATGTGGGATAACGGTGAATTTCTGCAAGGTAATCTTGCATTGCTTTGACCGCTTTGGGAGAAGGTCCCAACATGTTTTCATTAGATGACATTTTCACAAGATTTTTAATCTTGTACTTAGCCTTTAATGATTCTGTTGTCTTCTCATCTTTGTAAAGAGGAGCACCAAGGAAATATTCTTTGAACTTCATTGTTTAAATTCCTTTCCATGAGCTAAAGTGTTTAAGAAAAAGATTTTGAATCCGTAGCCATGATTTCCAATCACATAATTCACAATTGGAAATTGTTGCTACAATGTTCAAAAATGTTATCTAAAGACACATAAAAAATAATTAAGTCTTGTAAGATAATTCTACATCACGTAGCCAAGTTTGCCAAATTGCACCCCCAACAATCCGCATGCAATTATTACTGTTCCAACCATCCAGCATCATCACTCCAGGCAATATCATTCTCGCGAAAATACGGCAATACATCATCATGAAAGCCCGCAGATGAAAAAACAAACAGTTGATAGGTTTCAATCTGTTCCATGTCAATTAACACGGCGGCATTTTCCTGGAATTGCTTTGTCTCTTTCAAGGAAAACTTCGTTGTTTGCCTATGTTTCACTTCACCTACCAGCGAAATTTGGTCGGGCTTTGCTCGTGCAAAAACATCAATCTGAAAAGCGGGCTCATGCAATGGCGGCGAATGATACCCCAACACTGATTTATATTCGACGAATTGGAATCCGTCAAGTAGGTTTTCCATCATTGCTTGATACTGCTCATTGTTTCGATGTGCTACTAAACGGAGATGTTGAATCAGCATGAACTCTGCATACATACCTTTATAATGGTTATGCTTACCACGTAGGCTTTTGTACTTTTTGTGCAACGATGCAAATAACTGCTTGTATTCATTACGCAACGCCTCTGGCTTAAATGAGTCAATATCCAAACCATACTCGCTACGAAAAATCTTACCGAAAATATTGTCTTGGACTCCATAGTAGATATTGGCATAATCCATCTCAATAATATCGCTATAGAGTAACGCTCGTAACTTATTATCCAATTCTTGGTCAGGTATTTCCAAGCCCATTTCTTTTTTGAGTTCAGGACGACTAATGGAACGGTCTAGGTTTTTAGAGAGATATAACACAATATCTTTAGCATATTTTTCGTTGATGCGAGGAAAGGCAGAACGGAGGTACTCAAGCCAAGTACCACGAATTTTACCATCAACATGTAAAGTTTCATAGTCCAATACGGTTAAAACACCCGATTCAGATGTAAAATCTTTGTCATGATACTGTGATTGAAACAGACCACCAATATAAAACGGATTCCCTTCAGTTAAGCGAGCAATAAGATAAGCAGTTTTTTCTGTAACAGGAACCTCCTCGATTTGAGAATAGCGATAAATCATCTCAAGAGCTTCATTTTCAGGGAGTGGGTGCATGCTGTAGTAAGTCACCCGTCCTGGCAACAAGGTTTGTAAATCCTGCATGAGCCAACCGACCCGACTGCCCGATAATAACATGGGTGATTGAGTGTATTCAATAGTGTGCAGATAACTGCCAGCTAGGGCATCAAATTGATGAGTACAGGCTTTATCGTGAAAGATAAAACGATTAATGTACTGAAACTCATCAATCATCTGCACAACTGTTTCGTTGTAGTGGAAAGCTAATATGCGCGGTGTATCGCGTACCAAATTCCACAAACGGTCTGATTTTTCATCCCGAACAAGCGGTCTAGCATTATTGATTAGCTGTACCAAATAATCTAAATTAAGCGAGCCAGCAATCTCGGTAGCTTGTTCAAGAGATGGTTCATAGGGGTTAATATACTCTACTTGGCGAGTTTTGAAAGCAAAATATTGAAACAAAAAAGCCTTGAAAAAATCAAGAGCGAAATCGCCCAGCCACTGCTTATGTTCCTTTATCTCAAAATAAAAGGGAATTACCCCATCATTGTTATGAAAGGTGATGTTATACAACCGTTGCATGAGTGCCGATTTGCCTGTTTTACGTCGAGATAAAATCGCCGTACTTTTTGCGATGTACCGTTTACTGCGATTCATCCATTTTAAGAAATAGGTCAATTCCTTTTTACGACCCGTGAATAGGTCGGTATTACCAATTTTTTCTGGTAGATAGATTTTCATGATATTTTCCTCTGACTTGATGAATTATACCAAAAAAGGGTTAGTTTTGTGAACACCATAAGCGGGTTTATGCCATAAACCCCTACATTAACGCCGTTCACAAATGTAGGGGTTTGTGGCACAAACCACATGGTTTAAAATTACAATTATTGCCCTTAGCAAGTATAAAAGGCGAGATGCCCAATGCACAGGCAAGGTGCATGCACTATGTGTTATTGGCAATAGCCTTTTCAGGCTTTTCAATCCGATTTGCCCTAGTAGCTAAAATATCATCCCATGGCACCCCATCACGAAAATGTATATCTTGTTGTGGGTATGGAATTTCAATGTCATATTTGTCACATTCCTGTAAGAAATATTCATTGATGTTAGCATTAACACCACCAAATCCCGGTACTTTGGAGTAGTCAACCCAATATACTATCATAAAATCTAGGGTGGAGTCGCCTAAATTTATCAAAATAACGGCGGGCTTAGGCGTATCTAAAACGCGAGGGATTCTTTTCATTGCCTCAAGTAAAATTTCTTTTACTTTTTTAACGTCACTACCATAAGCAACTCCGTATACCTTCAAACCTCTCCGTAAGGTATCTTCTCCTGTGTAAGTTGTTACAGTACTTCCTTGTAGATTACTATTAGGCACGATATATTCATAGCCATTCAATGCCTTGACGATGGTTGAGTTTATTCCCATTTTTTGAATGGTTACTGGTTCACCATTGACCTCAATTCTATCGCCTGGGTTAATAGAACCCTCAAAAAGAAGCAATATCCCACTAACAAAATTGTTTACGATGCTTTGCATGCCAAAACCAAATCCAACTGATAGACCAGCCGTAATGGCCGCAAAGGTGGTGGAATCAATGCCCAATGAACTAATCGACATAGCTAAACCTGCTCCAAGAAGTATATAACTACCTAATGTTAAGGCTGCCTCCAAACGACCGGTATTAACATTTGTAAATCTGGCAGCTAGTGCATGGATAATATCCTTCAAGCCCCATGTGATATCAATCCAGAAATACAAGCCAACAGTAGCAATAAACAATGCTCCCATCGTAAGAGGACTATCGAAAACATCTGTTACGATAACTTCTGTGGCTGTACTCATGTCAGCAAAGATGTTAAGTATCTGATAAAGAACAAATAAACCAAACAGGGGTGAAAATAAACGCCAGTGAAAGCGTTGCACTGATTTTTCATCAAAGATACCGTACAAAATTCCCAAAAAGAAACGGTATCCCAGATATATCCATAAGATAGTCATTAGCAGTTGCAATAGCCCGACCATTTGTCCTTGAGCCTGGAAAAATGACATGGCAAAGTATGTGCTAATCAATGCCAAGACAGGATAAATCAATAGTTGAATACTCGGCAGAATATACTGCATCAATGATTTTTTAGGGGCTTTTTCAGATTCGGGTTCTTCTGTTTTCGGTTTTAGAAATAGCCGCCGAATGAACAACACTATCGCCCCCGACACTACACTAACTATTACCAAAATGGCAATAATGGTCATTACTTGAATAAAAACACTAGGACGTGCTAGAAATATTTGAGCCTTTTTGAAAAGGGCAGACAGAAAATCAATAATATTCTGTTCAGCCATCATTGTCTCCTCTTAAATTTATTTGAACTTTGTAACCGCAATTTCCAATTGCGAGATTGTGTGGTTGGAAATCACGGCTACATTATAACAAAGCTAGCTTTGTGAATGTTTCTTATGATAATACTTCATAATATCTTTTTCTTCTTTCACAATCACAAAATCAACCCGATAAATTGCTTGACCTTTTCCAAGTACATGCAAAAAAGAAATTTCATCTTTTTTCGTTTTTCGTTTTGTAGATAGTAGTTTAATGTGAAAGTCAACAGGTATATCAGCAAAGCATGGTTCTATGTACGTGGTACGATGGTCGACCACAAAAAAATAGGCATCCATTAAATCAGGGTACGAATTAACCATTATACCTATGCTTAGATACTGACTCCAATGATTCAGCATGGTGTTATCCAACACGACATGCTTTCCTCGAAAGGTAAATCCTTTGCGAATTTCTTTTTTCAGCGACACCTTAGCATGATATTCATTGGCATCCTCATTATAATGAATACCATCAAACTCCATCCAGTTTAAGTCCGCCATCGAGACAGTTTGTCCTCTTTTTTGACCAACTTTTTGCATGAACTTCTTATAACTCATGAACATTTTGATATTCTCCTTCGTCAGACCTGACAATAGTCAAACAAGAAAGGTTTTCGAAAACCTTTCTTGTCTTAACCATAAAATGTTTCTAAAAATCTGTCACGGTCTGGCTATTAATTATTTAGAAATGTAATATTTAAAAATCCAATTTTATGGAAACATGTTTAATATATTACGCAAATATGTCATCTTTTCGATTGTACCACACATTATTCCAAAGATTATAGCCTGCGGGATGGACATCCATATTTTTAAATGCGGAATTGAAGATGCTCCAAGCATCCATCCACCAGGCAACACCAATTGAGCCTTCTTCTGCTTGGATGCGTTGCAAGTCAACCATGATTTGGCGGCGTGCTTCAATATCCAGTGTACTTTGAGCTTCTTGTAACTTTTCGGCGAACTCAGGATGTGACCAACGGCTTTCATTCCGCTTGGCACCTTCAGCATACGCTAGTGGTAGCACCATGATTCCTAGCGGACGATGTGTCCAACGTGTGATACCTACTGGTACGTCTAGCCATGTATCATTTGCCAAGTAATCGGCTGAGCTCATTTGTTTGAGTCTGATAATGATACCTGCTTTAGATGCTCCTTCTTGTAACAACTTAGCATAAGTAATAGCAGACGGTTCATTTGGATGAGTGATTTCAAAAACCAATCGTTTCTCTTTACCATCATTTGCCTCTGTTAGTAAGGCTTTAGCTTCATCAGGTGTATAAAAAGGCACGGTCATGGGAGCAAATTCAGGGTGTGCGGGCGACACATGGGTATCATGCCCTAACTGCCCTTGTCCTAAATAAGCCTGTCCTAAAATCTCCTGACGATTTTGGCACATCTTGACTGCCCGAACATAGCGAATATCTGTCCATGGTTCCATATCTACTCGAAAACGCAATACTTGTGCTTGAGCAGAGGGAATTCTTGCAATAGAAAAGGCGTAGTTGCCACGAAAAGCCTGGTAACTTTCAATGTTAGGGTTATACATGGTACTAACCGTTCCCTCTTGCATTGCCGAAATCCATGCCGAACGGTCATCTCCAAAATCAAGCCACTCAATCGCATCGAGATAGGGTAAAGGCTCACCGTCTGTACCTTTTTGCCAGTATTCGCCATGCTCATCCGTGCGTTTGACAAACCGCACTTTCTCCCCTACGACAAATTCCTCTAACACATACGGGCCTGTGCTAGGATTTTTGCCACTGCTGATGTTGCCATCAAAACTAGGGGGTATGATTTGAGCAGGATATTCAGAAAAGATTTCTGGTACAGTAACTAAGGGTTTATCAAGATTAAGTTTAATGATGGTATCACCAACTTTTTCTACCCCGCTAATGCTTAAATATCCTTTGAATGAGCCACCAATGGATGAACCAATGGATGGGTCAAGCCATTGCTCAAAATTGAACATCACATCATCTGCTGTAAATTTGTCGCCATTTGTCCATGTAACATTGTTACGTAGATTTAATGTCCATGTCTTTAAGTCATCACTAGCTCGCCAACTTTCCAACAAGTAAGGTTGTGTTATGCCATGCTTATCGGTTTGTGTCAAGTATTCAAATGCTTGTCGGAATTGATTAGCAGATTGCCCAGCACGAATAAATTTAGCAGGGTAGTCTACTTCCAATACCTGACTGGCAACGCGAAGTGTCCCGCCTCGTTGAACGACGGCTTCAACTTCGGATGCTGGTATGAGGGTGGGTGTCGGGACGATGGGTGTATCATCACCACATCCAGCTAACATGCCCGCCGTTGCCGCTGATAGACCCAACAATGTCACGGTATGTAGAAACTCCCGCCGTGAGATTCGTTTTTGGCTAAGTTGATGGTGCAGTTCGGGAATAGATGGATGTACTTTTTCTATTTGTTTGTATGGTATTTTTTTCTTTTTCATTTGTATCCTCATAATTAAAGTTAGACAAGAAAGGTTTTTAAAAACCTTTCTTGTCTTTGCCCATTTACCTCAAATCATCAAAAATAGTAAATACATCACTCTCCTCAATGATTTTCCGTCTGCTTTCTGATGGTAATAAAATGCTATTGTCGATTCCAGAAATAATGGTCACCATTCCATGTGATTCGGCTTTGATGATAGCCAAACTATTGGTTGGTACGAAGTTTGCCAATTCCATAAGTAGAGTTTGGTTAGAATTTGAAGTGGCAAATTGAGCAAATTTTATTGCCAATTTAACTTGAGTTTCGGTGGCTTCTTGGTAGAATAAAAAGCCATCTACATTAAGGAATGGTTTGGAAAATTCATCCGACATACTGTGAGGCAATGGTGTTACTTTTACTTTTGCCACACCTAATGTTGCTTGAGCCTCACCTAAGAATTTATCATCGGCTATCAGATAAACAATTTTACCTTCAATAAACATCTGCTCTAATTTTGCTTGGTTAGTGCTAAGGACAAAACCTTCCGTTTGACTAATCGTTTTAAGCCATGTATGCCACTCGGCTAATTCTTCTTCGGTCAAGAGAAACTCATTTTGTTCATTGAAAAATTGTCCTGATTGACATGTAGTACAATTGAACGCCGATGCTCCCCAAAGAACATCATAAAAACCGATATTGATGGCAACAGTTAAGCCTCTTTGGGCATGTACTTGCAAGTCACTAAATGTTTTAGCAGGTTCCTCTATCAGGTCGGCACGATAATAAAAGGTCGGCAAGTGCAAAGCTTGTGGCAAACCATATAACTCTTTCCCGACACGTAATCCTGTCACAGAACGTGGCAGATAATTAGTGAGTGAGTCTTCGGGTACAAGGGGAGTAATGCTACGAACCAGACCTTTTTTCTGATACGTTTCCAACAAAGCATGCGAACCAATAAAAAAGTCAGGTGGGGATATTTCAACACTAATTCCCAATGTAGCCGATAACTGTTCAGTAAAGATGGTTTTGGTAATGAATGTAGTTGCCACTTGCAAGTTGGGACAATATTCTACAAAGTCGGAAATGACTTGTTGCCAAGCTAACTGTTCAGGTTCGGTCCAACTATGCCACAAGTTGACAATCCCATCGTCAGTACAAGCTTCCACTCCTTCTGTTTCTTCTGTTGCGTCAGCCACTTCAAAGCCATTGGTGATATCTACTATATTTGTAAATTCCTGCACGGCAACTTCAGGAGCAGTATTACCGTCCATGACTCCCTCATAAATCATATTTCCCCATTCAAATACAGCATTGACTTGTGGTACATTTGGAATAGCAATAGCATTGTTAGCCTGCTTGACAAAACTATTAGCCGCAAGATTGTCGGCTGTGCTAACGTTGGTATTAACAGGTATTTTATTAGCTTGTTCCAATAACATGACTTGATTTTCAACATCGGTCATAAATTGGGCGAATTTCAAAGCCGTTTCTTTTACTTCAGGGGCAGAATAGGGATTGATTAATAGAACATCTACCGCAAGTAAAGGTGCCCCCGAAGGTAATAATGCTACTCCCACTTTATCAATCCCCAAAGCCTCCTGCAATTTTTCTAATTGAGATGAATCGCCAACCAGAAAAGCCGCTTGCTCTTCAATAAACAAAGTTTCCAATTCTGTCATGTCAGCACTCAAAACAATGCCAGGCACATCTTTTGCTGTTTGTAGCCAGTCGAGCCATTCAGTCAGCCCTTGCTGACCAATAATTAATCGTCCTTTTTCATCGAATAGGGGGCTATCAAAACTTTCACCAAATGCCGAAATTCCCCAATAACCTTCTTCAAATCCAGTAGGGAGAGCAAATTGTTGTTCAGGACTAGCCATGATTAATATATCGTCCAAAACCGCTGGTGGGTCTTGAACTAAGCTTGTGTTATAGTACAATGCCATCACGTTGAAATTGATAGGTATACCATGAGGTTGATTATCATAACGAATGGATTGTTCAATAACAGGCAAAAGCCGTTGCAGAAAATCAGGGTCAAGTATATCGCTCAAATCAGCTATCAATTCTTCATGACCTAATCGCCTAATTTGGTGACTACTCGCCGTAAACATATCAGGTGCTTGGTCATTTTCTAGTGATTGCAGATAGCGGTCATGAAAATCTACGACTGGCACATCTGTAATTGTGATATAGGTATCAAGGCACCGTCTCATGAAGTTGTCTTGAATTTGAGACAGAATCAGTCGTCTTTCTCCCGTCCATGTATTCCACAAGTTAATCCCACCTTTTACATCACAATTTTTCACGGAAGTCGCCGCTAATGTTCTCATGTTATATTTATCGTTGACTTGTTCAGTAATCAGTAGAGCTGCTTCACTGGGGCTAATCTCATCAATCAATACTTGGGTATAAATATCATCACCATAGTTTTGAACATCATCAAATTTACTAAGGTCCTTGACATTAATCGGAACAGATGATTTACTTTGTGCGATAAGTTCGGCAGTTAACGGTGACAAGCGAGAGTCAACGTTGACATGCTTATTGGCGGGTAATTTACCAATCTTTAGAGCTAATTCGCGTTGTTCTTTGGTACTAGTTAAAAATTGTGCCAATTGTAAAGCTAATTGGGTATTTTTATTTGAAGCAACTTTATTAAACATGAGTACTTCGGCTTGCAAAAATGGAGTAGCAGGTTTATTGCGGCGGGCGGGCAAACGCACAGCACCAAGCAATTCCTTACCAATCGTTTCCTGCAAAACAGATAATTCTTGGCTACTTCCCACATAATAATCTACCTCACCCGTAGTAAATAAAGTTACTAGGTCAGATTGATTGCGGCTTAGGACAACATACGGAGAGTCTTGGATTCGTTTTAACCAACCAAGCCAATTAGCAAAACCACCTTGATTTAAGACAACCCTGCTTCTTTCATCAAAAAGCTGTCCGCCAAACGAACCAACACCCCAAAAAGCTCCATAAAAATCTGTGAGTATAGCTATCCGTTTGCCTTTATTTATCTGTTGAAACAGTTCCTCTATATCCTTCGGAGGAGAAAGTATCTCATCTTCAGGTTGTTCCTTTTGTTCAACTTGACTCAATATGTCATTTAAAGCATTTAAGGTTTCTGTGTCAGTAATCCCTTTTTGCTTATCTTGAATCAGTTGGGCAACATCCACGCTAGAGTTATCTTCTTTAGGAGGTTGCACAAACATAGTTTTATTATAATATAAAATAAAAGTATTAAGAGATAAGGGCAGACCATATAACTTATCTCCATCTTTGAGAATGTTAATGGCATTGGTCAGATATATATCGGTGTTAATTTCGTGAACACTAATATCCTGAATCAAATCATTTTCTGCCAAATCACTTGCCCAATCCGAAGGAGCAATTAATAAATCAGGTCCCAATCCTGCTTCTACTTGTGTTTGGTATCTATCTTCAATTTCACCACGCGGGTAAAATTCTTCAATGATAGTCACACTGGGATATAGTTCCATAAATTCATCAAAGATGCCACTTAGCACTTCACGTTCATTTCCATCCCATGTGTGCCAGACCAACAATTCGCCCTCTAAATCAAGAGCGACTCCATCTGTCACTTCGCCAGGGGTACTACCTGAACAGGCAACTACAATGAACATAACAAAAATAAACGTAAACTTAAAAATGTATTTTGTCATTCTCTCTCCTAAAAAATAATAACTACATTCAAACACAATGGTAATACTCTTAACCAGAAAGGTCAATTTCCATAAAATTAAATTATTATTAAAAATTAACCGTGTTCCAATCACTTTCTAAATCATGTCATTTTAACGACGGCAAATACTCAAAAATCACTTGAGTACTAGGGCGGTCGCCTAGATTTTTACCAATGTATGACCATGCGATTTCTCCCGATGAATCAATAATAAAAACAGCAGGTGTAGCCACGCCATCTTTGAGTAAATTGTGAACATTATAAGCACTAGCCACTTCATGGTCTTTATCCGCCAAGATGGGATAGCTTACCTTGCTTTTTTCAGCACTGCGAGTTGCTCCATTTTGATTTTGAAAGGCAATTGCTACTAACTCTGCTCCATGTTCTTTGAAACGAGCGTAATCTTTTTCCAACTGCACCAGTTGGTTAATGCACGTCCCTCAGCCATGCCCGCGATAAAAAACAAGAACCACTGTTCCTTTTTGAAGTGCCTCCGCTAGATGAAATAAGTTACCTTCATCGTCGGGCAAAGTAAAATCATGAGCAGGATTTTTTATTACAGTTGTACTTTCTGGTGGTGAACTTGGCTCCTCTGTTTCAATGATTGCTAATTCTTTCTTGAGTAACGGCTCAACATAAGCAATGATTGCTTCTTCATCCAATGGTCCCACATGACGATTAACAACCACGCCTCGTTCATCTACAAAAAGCGTCGTTGGTATGCCTCGCACTTGATAAATACCATTGCCGATATTGCCATCGCTATCATGCAAAACCGAAAAAGTCAATTGCTGCTTATTCACAAAACCTTGAACTGTATCGGCTGACTCTTTGACGTTAATTGCCAAAAAATTTACCTGTTCGCCATAGATGTTGTATGCTCGTTGAATAGCAGGCATTTCTTGTTTACATGGTGGACACCATGAAGCCCAAAAATTAATAATAGTTGGTTTACCTCGTAGGTTGCTCAAGGTAATATTATCACCCGCTAAATTGTTTAGTGTAAAATCGGGAGCAATTGAATCAGGATAGGGAGCCATTGCTAAATCGGATGGTAGCTCGGATTCTATAGAAAGGAGTTCGGAAGCTGTGATTTCGGCATGATGAGTGACAGGATAATATAAACCAATTTCGGCAGTAGCACGAGTAGCTACCAACCATTGATTTAAATCGACATCATTGCTCAACTGTTGCATGACATTTTCTACTATCAGCAATCGCAAAATACGATTTTCCAAATCAGTCCAACTCAACCTGACATCATGCAGGGCATTGATGATGGTCGCTTCGTTGATGTTCCATGCATTTTGTAAATCGTCAAGTCGTTTGCTTACATCAGATTCGGAAAATGTTTTATTCGGCGATTTTGCTTGCAAAAGTAATATTTCGTTAATGAGCCTATCAAGCGTTTCCTCTGTCGTTGGTGGTGCCTGATTGGTTAAGGCGTTCATTACCATGTCCAAACTGGTGGCTCGTTGCCATCCTTCATGCGAAATCACATTTCCATTTACCGTAGCCACAATATCATCCATGTTTGTTGACACATTTTGTGTAGCAACTTCGACGATAGTAGGAGAAGGAGTCGGATTAGTTTTGACATCACTAATGAGATTTGTTGCCGTCGGGGTTAGTGCTGGTGTCGATTTTGGTAAACCAATGGTAAGCATGAGTAAGACCAAAAATAAGGTAACGACACCAAATACGCTGGCTATAGATTTTAGTTTTGACATGATAACATTATTCCTGAAATGTTTTAGCTAGAGATAAAATCATTAGTAACCGTTCACTCCAACACCTAGGACTGTTCAAAGCTTGCTTTTTCATGTCAAAGCAAGCTTTGACGCTCCAACAAAATCTTTATGAAGAGGTTACTTCATGACGGTTTTTTAGCATAACAAGCAACAATAAAACAAATATACACCTTGATTTTGTGATAATGATATTTTGTAGTATAGTAGTATAATGGAATTTAGTGTATTTGTCAAAAGCACGTCAAACACTTTAGAAATTCAATTTTTTGAAAAAATTGAATTTGTGGCATCTCACAGTATAAATCAGGGCTGTTCAATGCTAGTTGTAGGGGCGTACGGCCGTACGCCCCTACTATTCAGGGATGTTCAATGCTATTTTTCAGGTAGAACATGTAGGAATATGGACACATGTCTTATCATCGTGTAGGATTTATGCCATAAATCCCTACATGTTCTGTTAAAAACAATACCCCATGGATGAGATTGAGGTACGAAATCCAATATCTTCTTTAGCATTGAACAGCCCTACAGTATAAATGGAATTTAGCTTATTTTT
>NBMH01000117.1 GCA_002084875.1 Anaerolineaceae bacterium 4572_78
AAATCCACTCTCCTATTTTTTCTAAACACTCTTTTACCGATTCATATTTACCACTCAACAGAACTTTACTACTATCATATCTCGATACTATTTTAATCTCTTTCATTTTCATCTCCTCTTTTTATAGAAGTGTGGGGCAGTTGGTCTGCAATAGCTTCCTCTTCGTATGAAGATTTACATGAAGTTTGTTGTCGACATTTCTTCAAGACTTCGGGTATCGAACCCCTATCAGGCTACCGTGCCACCCACACTCCTTTTAATCCTTAACTATTTCATATTCATCCCTGCCTCCCCAGTTTTCTAAACCCATTACATACCCAACTTATAAACCCTAGTACAAAAAACACCGTACTAGCCATCACTGCCACTACTACACTCACACCCGTCTTTACACAACTTATCAATCCTATCCACATACTCTTTAATAAGTATTTCACATACATTTGATTTTACCCCTCTTATTAGAAACTCACCCAACAATCTAGTTAATTCAACCCTATCCATTATAATCCTTTTACAAGTTGTACAAACGAATGCCATCGTCCTGATGAGCATATTACGTATACCCACATTAATATATATAACCCTAATATTATCCAACCTATCCTACGCATAATGCTACCTTCTCTATTTGTATTGGTATAATACCTTGTTTAAGTGAAGCAATTTTACTAAATGCCGCCTCTGAGAGATCGATAACTCTTCCCATTTTATACAGCCTTTTATTCGGGCCTCTATCCGTAACCTCAACGATGACCCACTTGTTGTTGTCACAGTTTGTAACTCTAAGCATTGTTCCAAAGGCATAGTCCCATGACGCACAAGATAATCTGTTATTATCGAATCTTTGTCCATTTGCCATCACCCCGCTTGTACCCTCTTTTTTGCAAGACTCAACAGAATACCAAGATGCTGTGAGTCCTTCAGCCTGCGTAGGGTAACAGTTGACCACAAGACTGACAACGCTTACGGCTGCCACTATGCAATTTTGAATGTTCATTTATCGCTCCAAATAAAACCAGATTTTCTGGTCTGTGTCTTGCTATTAGTCAACCATGAGGCAGTTAATTGTTGTGGATACGCGTTATCCGTAAGTATGGATAACAACATCATCGCTAATATAAACCAGAACGCTAAACTAACTGATGCGCTTGCTCTCATTGTCAACCTCCTTCATATCTTCGCAATACTGATCTTTGAGTTCACGCAGTTTATTGATAGTGTATTTAGGGTTAAGCATATCTGACATAGTAGCTAATGCCGTAACCTGTCCTATAAACTCGCATCTAATTTCATTTTGTCTAGTCATAACTGCACCTCCGATTAGTTAGTAAAAGAATAACAACATTTACCGCAACCACTGACACGCTCGCCATTGTCATATCCACAGATAGGACACACCTGAAGCCGCGGGTCTCCGCCACCTTCACCTATCTCAAGTGGGTATTTTTTTTCGAGCATTGCCCAAAAATCTTTGCTTGCGCCTCTCGTTTCTATTGCTTTAGTCATCTCTGTACCCCCGGTTAGTAATGTTTCTGTTTGAGTTCTGTTTCCCATTACGATTTAATTATACCTAATTGAAAGGATAATGTCAAATAAAAACTAACTTAAATTATCTTAACACAGCAAAAGTGAGAATTTTCGGCATTGGCTTTTTTCGTCTTTATAGTAATGATGCAGCAAGCGCAGTAACAAAGGCTCGTAGCACTTCAGGTGCTAGGATCTCTTTCTGCGCGAGATCAAGTAATCTTTTGATCTCTTTGTAGATAACTTTTTTGTAGCCATCAGGGATGAGTTCCCAGACATCTTTTAACTCTTCGATCGTACTCTCATCGAAGTGTCCGATGTCTTTGAATGATTTCCATCCGTCAATGTTGTCGTAGAGTGGCTGGAATATTTCTGATATCTCTTGCATTAGATTTTTAAACATCGTCATCCTCCGGAGTTAACGCGGTCCTTATACCTGCGGCACGTAGCTCGTACTCTTCGGCTAAGTCCATCAGGCCTTCACTATATAATCCTTCCTGCATCTCGCATAACAAATTCATAACCTGACCCCTTTGTATCTTCTCACTAGCTCTTTCTCCGAGCTGTTCATCAAGCACGACATCAAGATTCTCGGTGATCTCTGCGCCATTTACTCTCTCGTCAACAGCTTTTGCTACTAATCCCGCGAACATTCCTTTAATTCCCATTGCCCTCCTTTAACTTTTTGTGGTCTGTGATTGACTGTACCGTTTGGTAAGCCCCACACAGAGAACCTATCAGTAACGCATATGTCTTGTATAACTGAATAACCTCGTCGCCTGTCAACGCACATCTATAGCTCACCGATACCGCCACTATCGAACTCATTATGATAGCCCATATGATAGCTCGATATCGTTTGTTTCCTGTTGTTTTAAGTTTTTCCACCAGAACCCCCAAAAAGTTGAAGTTCTTTTTGTGCCACCTCGGTTAACATTTTTTGTATCTCGTCGCATTGGGCGATAACATCGCAATGGTTCTTGGGCTCTACAGTCTTGAAGTAGTCGAGCATAGGGTAGATTTTCTTGAGCTTGTGGAATACCTCAATAACTATTTCGTTGTTCTTCTGATGACAAAGCATTATATGTCCAGCTCCAATTCCTCCGTAGAAATTAAGCCGTCTAGGATGGATTTCTGTTTTGTATCCATGCGAACTTTGACATCGCCCTGTTCGATACCTGAAGCCTGCGATCCTTTTGCAGTGATCTTATCGATCCTGCCGGTGCTGTCGTACTCAATGCCAAGAGTTGAGGCGCACCCGGTAAGCAGTAGCACCACTACCATTAAATATTTCATCTTTCCTCCTTATATTTTCTTTATAACTAACCACACTAACAACATTGTAGTATACCCGTATGATCCCAATATCAGCACCCATTGAAGTGTTAACTGTTTCTGCACAGTGCCAACCATACCTTTAATGCCTTCGTTAGCTCCATCGCCGTCCATGGCCTTCGCCATCTTATTCATAGATTCCTTGACCTCAGATATCCTGCCCTCGTTACGAGTGACTATCAGGTGTATATCATGTATGCTTTCAAATACTCTTTCCATAGTCTTTGCATGTTTGTCTGCTGTGTATTCCCACTCATCACCCATTTATAAACACCTTCCTCATTAGTACCTCTTGGTCAACTGGTTTTAGTATTATCCCATCCGACATAGAAGGGTCTGCGAACTCACGGTACGCCGTTACAAAAATCACTCTACCTTTAAATCCGTTTTCTTTTATCCTGATAGCTGTTTCCATACCGTCCATACCAGGCATCATTATGTCCATCAGAATAACATCGAACTCTGTACTACCGCATATGTCTATCGCTTCTTGTCCGCTCAACACCGTTAGAACTGTCGCTTTATTTTTCAGCATATGTTCTAACAGTTTAGCGTTTGTCCGTAGGTCATCTACTACGAGTATTCTCAAATCGCTCCTCTACTCTTTTCTTTTGCTTGTTCCAGGCAGCTGTAGCTTTTCTCGAAAGCTCCAGATTTACTCCCCCGTGGTGTCGTTGTCGTTTCTTTATCCATTCGGAGACCGCCAGTATATGCAAGTAGCCTAGTTTTTCTTCTTGCACATTACACCCTTCCCTGTGCGAGTATTAGCCGTATCCGTTTATTCAGTCCGTTAGTGGCTTTCGCTACAATGTCAGGGTCAAACTGAGTATCAACACATTTACGTAGTTCTTCGTTGATTACATCAAATGGCAATGCTTTACGGTACGCCCTGTCTGAACCCATAGCATCTATCGCATCGGCTACCCGAATTATCCTTGCACCTAGCGGGATGTTGCCACCGTTAAGCTGCAAGGGATACCCTGTGCCGTCAAAGTTCTCGTGATGGTATAGCACCATAGCCAGTACGTCAGCATGGATACCAAAATCTTTCAGAATATCGTACCCAACAAGCGGATGCTTACGCATCGTTTCCCATTCTGTCTCTGTCAACTTGTCCGGCTTATCGAGTAAAGCTAAGTCCACTCGTATTTTACCTATATCGTGAAGATACGCCGCATCAAGGATGTTCTCTCTGTCCCTGCCGTTAATATCTAACGCATCACAAATACACTTTGAGATTAGCATGACTCTTTTGCTATGCCCATAATAGTATCGGCTCTTGTTAGTCAGAGTATTTACGATACCTTTCAGTATAGTCTGAGCCGTTTCTCTTTGTGGCTGTAGTCTCCAAACCTTGTACGCGAGGAAACCTACCGCTACTGTCGAGAATATCTCGTGAGAGCGTATGCTTGCTAAGTTTATCATTTATTTCACTTATCCTTCTTTGTATCGCCTGCTCCTTTGTCGTTCCCACTATCCACAGGAAGAGCATCAAGGTTAGTATCATTAATTTTTTCATCTAATTTCCTCAACCGCCTCCCCCTAGCTTATATCATTAGCATTATAAGTTTCTACCGCATCTCGGTATTTAGCTTTCTTGCCTCTGATTATCTGACCTTTTATGTATCTGTATATGTGTTCTCTAACCCATTGAGCGTCAGTATACTTAGCAACTCGTGGTGCTGAAGTACCATCTTTAGGGTCAACCCATTTAGGGTCGGGTTTTGTTTCGGTATTTTTATGCACATACACATAATCGCTTATATATTCTGCTACTTTCTCTCCAGATATAGTATAACTTAGTGTCGCATCCGCACCGAAAGCACTTACCGAGACCATTAATAACATTGTAAAAACTATAAACTTTTTCATAATCTTCTCCTTTTTATTTTACTGTTTCTTGTCTTGAACCCAAAGTATCTATTTGATAATGAAAATCAAATTCCAATAAACATGCGTCAGCATCATAATCATCGTTTGCATGAGTGGCGTCTCTAAACAATCTACATATCATCATACTACTTATACTAGTAACCCCACTACCATCTATTTCGGGAAAACTCCCAAGCTGATGTTGAAAGGCTGTACCATTACCTGCGTCATCTGTATAAATAATAGTCGTATTACCAAATGTACCACCGATATCTACCCATGTATATTCTAACCCCCACCTAACGGTTCCTGTATCGGTGTCTACTGGTGTCCAATGAATATGCGGTCTAATATTTGTGCTATTCTTTTTAGCATGTGGAAACTGAATAGAGAAAAATACTTCTTCCTCTGAGTTTTTATCAAACCTATAGGTGAACACACCAGTTGAACCAGAACCATTAGCTTTAAATTGCACATAATTTGGGTCATTATTACCTTGCAATCGGGTTTGGTCACCAGCTACCCTTAAATCATCCCATACAATTTCCGAAAGTTCTATTGTCTTTTCTGTTCCACAATCTACGGTTAAATCTTTTGCAGACCCATCCTGCTCGGTTTTTATTTTATCTATAACACCAACTTTTGCCATACTGCCTCCCTTTAATCTAAACTGAAAGCCCCAGCCAATGTATTATCTATATAAAATTCTATGTCATTAGCTGAGCTATTAAAAACTATGTATGTATCTGTGCCACCATCCAGATATATTTTCTTACCCGTAGTTACTGATATGTCGCTATCAAAAGCTACTTTATCAAAATTAGTAAAATGTACCTCGTCATTAGCAGTTATGTTTTCTGAGTTGATTATGAGGTCAGAGGCGTTGAAGTATATTGAAGCGTCTTGGCTTGTGCCGAATAATAATTTAGCCTCGTCATTAGGTATTTCAATGTTACCATTCTTACGGACTGTTAAAGCATTCTTCCTTGCCCCTGGGTGTAAACCTATTCCAATTTCAAAAATGCTATCTGTTAAAACCCAAGAATTAGAACCGCCACCTATTGCGGCCCTTCCAATAGCAAAATTAAACATTCCTGTATTATAATATTGAAATTGTCCAAAAGAAACAGAATAATCCCCGTTAGTTAAACCATGAGTATTACCATGAACAAAAGAAAAATTACCTGTTGCAGGATTATTAAAAGCAGTTGAATAAGCCCCGCTCGCAGTTCCACCGGCTACAGCAAAAGCTCCCACAGATGTTGCCTGTCCCCCACCTACTCCGAAAGAGTTAGTTCCTGTTGCTTTAGAAGAAGTTCCGAAAGCAAACGAAGATGGTGCAGTTGCCTCTGAATTTGAACCCCCTGCAAATGAAGCATATCCGTCAGCACCACAACCAATCCCCATCGTTACAGAATAATCCCCTGTTGATTCGCCTAGTTTTCCTAATGAAACAGAATATTCCCCTGACGCCTCGTTTGTGTCTCCTACTATAAAACTCCCCGTTCCTCTACTGCCAGTATCAGTCCCAAAAGTTCCTAAACCTGTGGTAGTAATATCGAAAGCCTGCCCATCTAAATCCCCGCCTAGTTGTGGAGTGGTATCTTGAACAATATCGGTAAGGTAGTCTGTTCCTGCGGTTGCATCTACTAGCTGTTTACTACCGTCTGTTTTTACCATTGTAGAAGCGGATAGACCGTTGTCAATTATCTCACCGAATGTACCTGTACCTGTTGTTGTTAGGTTGTCACTCCCGAAACTTATAGCACCATCACCACTTTGGATAGTCGCAGTTGTTTGATTATGGAACAGTTCTATGTAGTCAGAATATGTTGTAGCATCACTTGAATAAATACGCACTACTGGATTAAGGCTATTAGAAGCAGGTAAACGGTTAGCGTTAAATCTATCCGCCCTTTCCATGAATTGTATATACCCACTTGCTTCGTCAGAATTTACGTTAGTGCCAAAATTCCACGAATCTTTTAATCCTAGATTAACAAATCCCATTTGACATTCAGCACCAGTGCCAAAAGACATTGTTAGATTATCATTAAACGTAATGCCAATGGTTTCCATTGCCAAA
>NBMH01000118.1 GCA_002084875.1 Anaerolineaceae bacterium 4572_78
GGAGGATTATGGATTGGTACGGGCTTGGGAGGACTTAATCACTTCGAGTTTGAAAGTGAAACATTTACCATCTATCGCCATGACCCAAATAATCCCGACAGTTTGAGCAACGATTTAATCTGGACGGTTTACGAAGATGACAAAGGCATTTTGTGGATTGGTACAGACGGAGGATTGAATAAATTAGATTCTGATGGTAAATTTAAACACTATCGAGTTCAGCATGGTTTGCCGAGTGATGCCGTTTTGGGGATACTTGCCGATGAATCGAGCAATTTGTGGTTAAGTACTACCGCAGGTTTATCAAAATTCGACCCCGTTCGAGAAACATTCCGTAATTATGATGTTAGCGACGGTTTGCAAAGTAATCAATTTAACCGCAGTGCTTACCATAAAACGAAAAAAGGTAACATGTATTTTGGAGGACTCAGAGGAGTTAGCATGTTTCATCCTGACCATGTTAAAGATAATCCCTACAACCCACCGATAGTGCTGACCAAATTTCGTCTTTTCAACATGCCACAAAAAGTCGGCAGTGAAAGGGGACTCATGCAAAAGCCAATTTGGGATACGGATAGTATGACACTCTCGTATCAGGATTACATCGTTTCCTTTGAATTTTCAGCCTTAAGCTACGCCGTTCCCGATAAAAATCGTTACCGATACATGCTAGAAAATTACGAAACCGAATGGAACGAGGTTGATAGCAAACGCCGTTTTGCCACCTACACAAGCTTACCTGCGGGAAATTATACGTTTCGAGTTCGCGGTGCTAATAACGATGGTATCTTTAGCCATGACGAAGTTGCTTTGTCCATAACAGTTACACCTCCTTGGTGGGAAACGGCACTGTTTCGTTGGTCGATGATTCTCCTGAGCGTAATGGCAATATTTACCGCATACCAATGGCGAACTCGACAAATTATAGCCCAAAATCGTAAATTGTCGGTACTTGTCAATGAGAAGACAAAAGATTTAACGAAGGCAAATTTGGAATTGGTGGGAGCTAAGGTCGAGGCTGAAACGGCAAAAAACAAAGCAGAAGTTGCCAGCCATGCCAAAAGTGTATTCCTGGCAAATATGAGCCATGAATTGCGAACACCGCTCAATGGTATTTTAGGTTACGCTCAAATTCTCAAACGTCAGTCCACAATTACCGAAAATCAGCGTCATGGACTTAATATCATCGAGCAAAGCGGCGACCATCTCCTGAACCTCATTAATGAAGTCCTCGACTTGGCAAAAATCGAATCAGGCAAACTTGAGTTGTATGAGACCGATTTTCACTTTCCGAATTTTCTGCAAAATATCGTTGAAATTATCCGCATAAAAGCCGAAACGCAAAATATCTACTTTCGTTATGAGCTTATGAACGATAACGACCCTTTGCCAGTTGGTGTACATGGCGATGAGAAATATTTGCGACAAATTCTCATCAATTTGCTAGGCAATGCGGTCAAGTTTACCGATGAAGGTGGTGTTACATTCAAGGTTGGTTATCTTAACAAACTTGAAGCCTATTCTACGGAACATCGTCGAATTATGTTTCGCATTGAAGATACAGGTGCAGGCATCGCTCCCGAAGATTTAGACAGTATTTTCAAACCATTTCATCAAGTCGGTGATAAAGAACATAAAATCAAAGGTACTGGTTTAGGTCTAGCAATTAGTCAAAATTTAATTCATCTCATGGGAGGTGAATTTCAGGTAGAAAGCACATTAGGAGAGGGCAGTACATTTTGGTTCGACATCATGTTGCCACCTGCTCATGATGTAGTTCAGTCTTCTGCCCTATCGAAGAAAGAGATTATCGGTTTTAAGGGTGATATTAAAACGATTTTGGTGGTTGATGATAAATGGGAAAATCGAGCCTTTCTCATGGAATTACTTTCTACAGTGGGATTTAATGTAATTACAGCACAGGATGGCTACGAAGGGTTAGCCAAAGCAGAAGCCCATCAGCCCGATATTATCATCACTGATTTTGTCATGCCTCGCCTGGATGGCGTTGAAATGACGCGGCGAATTCGTGAGTCGGCGTTGCTGTGTGATACGATTGTTTTTATAACTTCTGCTAGCGTATTTGCTAAAGACCGCCAAAAAAGTAAAATTGCTGGTGGGAATGCTTTTATTCCTAAACCCATCAAAGTAAATGTTCTTTTTGATTTGTTGCACCAACACTCGAATATCGAATGGGTTTATCAACAAACAGAAGGGCATGAAGACACTACCGAATCTCATGACCCATCATCTATTATTCTACCCTCATCAGACATACTAACTAAACTTCTCGAATTTGGCATGATAGGTGATGTAGAATCTATCCTAGATGAAGCCCGCCGTATAGCTGATATGGATAAACAACTAATACCATTCTCAACACAAATTCAAAAATTGGCAAAAGGGTTTCAAGTAAATAGAATTTGTAGTTTATTGGAGGAGTATCTTGAGCGTTAGGAGCGATAACGCAAATTTTAATGCTCTATTTAAAATTATAGAGTCCCCACTTTAGTGAAAAAGGAGATATCTATGAATAACAAAAAAAGAAATATTCTCATCGTAGATGACAATCCCACCAATTTAAGTGTTTTATTTGATTATTTAGGTCAGGCAAATTTCAAGGTTCTCGTCGCCGAGGACGGGCATACTGCTCTCAAACGTGTCAAATATCTTCGACCTGATATTATTTTGCTTGATGTGATGATGCCAGGCATCGATGGTTTTGAGACATGCCGCCGTTTGAAAAACGATGAAACCAACCACGATATTCCTGTCATCTTCATGACCGCTCGTTCTGAAACAGTAGACAAAATAAAAGGATTTGAAGTAGGGGCAGTTGACTATATCACTAAGCCAATTGATGTAGCAGAAGTATTAGCTCGTATTAATACCCACTTGAAAATTCAGGATTTGCAAACACGTTTAGAAGAAGAAGTCGCCGAACTCAAAGCATTTGGACATACCGTTTCACATGACCTCAAAAATCCACTGTCATCTGTCATCATGGCTAGCCAAATTTTAATGGACGAAGATACAGAAATTGAAACAGAACAGCAACAAAGCTTCATAAAAATGATTTATGACTCAGGCATACAAGCAACTCATATCATTAACGAATTAATGCTCTTGACAGGTGTTCGTGAAGGAGATGCCGAAATAGAAGAATTAGACATGGCTACAATAGTGGAGGATGTTCAAACGCATTTGGCTCAAATGATTGAAATGTACCAAGCAACAATTATTGTACCTGATACATGGCTCCCATCACAAGGATATGCTCCTTGGGTAGAGCAGGTTTGGGTAAATTATGTCAGCAATGCTATGAAATATGGTGGAAGCCCGCCCATTGTTCAATTTGGTGTTACGCCTGAAAAAGATGGTTTCACACGCTTTTGGGTCAAAGACAACGGCAAAGGACTGACTCCTAAACAACGAGCAAAAGTGTTCACCGAGTTTGTCCGCTTGAACGAAATTAATGTCGAAGGGCATGGATTAGGGTTATCTATTGTTCAACGCATCGTGGAAAAGTTAAGTGGAAAAGTAGGTGTTGAAAGTCGCATCGGCAAAGGCAGTACATTTTATTTTACTTTGCCTAATATTAAGCATTAGTAGAACCATGAACAAAAAAGTAGTTATGTTGAACAAATTTCAAATAAATCATCTCTATATTTTGGTGGGTGTATATGTTACTTCACGAATATGGATTTATAATACCCATCCCTTTTTATTTGATAAAATTGAGCACTACTGGCAATATCTTGACATGCATATTCTTCATTATGATTTGTTGCGGGGATTATTTTATCTCCATGTTCAACCACCTTTGTTCAATGTATTTTTGGGACTTGTGTTGAAAGTCAGTCCCGATGGATATATCATCTTTGTTGGGTTATATTTCATCATGGGATTGATTATTGCATGTGGAACATACATGCTCATGCTATCTTTAAGGATACATCATGTGCTTGCTTTAATAGTATCTATATATCTAATCATGTTTCCTTCCATCATTCATGCGGAACGATGGCTATTTTACGCTTACCCCTTGACAATGATGTTGGTTTTATCAGCCTTATGGTTATCCAAATCTATCTCCTCAAATAATGACAAATATTTCATATTGTTTGTAGGAATGATTACAGCCATTGTGTTGACAAGAAGTTTTTTTCATTTGATTGTCTGGATGATACCTGTCATTATAATTCCGTTAGTGGTGATATGGAAAGAAAATCGGCATTGGCTTAAACGCGGTATCATAATTTCAATCATCGGTTTTCTTCTAGCAAGTATCCCCTATCTTAAAAATTTCATAATGTTTGACTTTTTTACTGGAAGCACATGGCAAGGGATGAATATTACCAAGATGACTACTTATGTGGGTAATGATAATATAAAAAACTGATTGATGATGGAGAGGTTACACCATTAGCCCTTATAGGCTCTTTTTCAAAACCCGCCATTTATTATGAATATTATCAAACATCACCAGAAACAGGTATTGATATTTTAGATGATTTGACTAAATCCAATGGGGCAATTAATCACAATAATTTTATTTATATCCAAGCTTCAAAATAGTATCAACGCAATACATTAATCATTTTACGCCATTATCCTCAATATTGGTTGAAAGCTATCACCGGACAGATGTTCACTTTTTTCGGATTTACCCCCTATCTCGACATTTGGAATTATTGGGAGACAGGTACAATCCACAACATACATCGAGTTGATATGGCTAATTTCACTAATGTTGATATTATGCAAATGTACATGCTTCGCTTAGCATTATCATTGGTTTTTATAATGGCACTGGTAGGATTGACATGGAGGGCATCAAACGAACTTCGTGGTCATGTATCTCACATGGATAAAAGTCTGATAGCATTGTGTATGTTTATGGTGTGGAATATTATTTATGTGTTTACTATTGCAAATTCACTAGAATTTGGAGAAGGCTGTTACATGCGAATACCAATTGACCCTTTTTTGATAATTGGTTTTACATTAATGCTTGATATGACAGTGAAAAGATTATTCACTTTGGAATCCCAAAAACCCTAAATCTAAGTGACCGTTCACCCCCACCTCTAACCCCTACCCCACGGAAACTAATGGTTTGCTGGTTTTACGGTGCATGCATGCTCGAATGAGCTGCCTTAATAGCTTCGATAGTTTCGGTTGGGTCATGTTCGGGATAGAAAAACATAAGTGTAATCAATAAAAAACCAGTTATGACCACTGGCCAATACATGAGTTTGGGAATTAGATTGTCTTTGTATTTAATGATTTTGATGTTAATTTCTGAATAAAATAGCATCGAATTGAGCGATACTATCAATAGCAAAAGATACATGCCAATATAACCATATTCTAAATAGAACTTTCGGCATGCACTGACATAACAGCAAACATCAAAGCCGTCACTACTAAAAGTGTTATCCCATGAGTTGTAAGTGGTGACAAAATTTGTCGCCTAATGATGACATTGTAATAAAGGTCAGGAATGTGAAATTTTTTGATGGTGCGGCGACTACCAAAGGTAGTATTGTATTTATCAAAGCGATAGCTAAAAAATGCTCGTTTTTGAGACCAATTCTCTAAAACAAGTACACTACTCATACCTGGCAGACTAGATGGATTCATCATTTCATACTCATTCAAATCTGGTACAAGCACAAAATTTTCATCAAATGCATGGGGCCATATCTGTACTTGTACTGTTGCTTCATCAAGGGGATACTTATCTACACTTGGTTCTTGGCGGAGGTTACCTTCAAATAACCAACCAATGACTTCATAATCATCTTCTACGAAGCGGTATAATTCTTCCATGTATATTCCATCTGGTGTAAGAAAATCGGTCAGTATTGGTTTCTTAATAATATCATCAGATAGGCTAATAGGATATTTTTGCCAAATATACCCCGAAACCGCGTTTTCATTGGCACTACCAAAGGTAATTGTCTCTAACATGATTCCCGTTGGGATACGAACAGGTAGAGGTAAACCTTCATCCATAAATGCCTGGTCAATTTTCGCCAATTCTTTATCCACAGTAGCCCAATTCATCAAAACAACCTGCCCACTGTCCCGAGGGGGATATGCTATTTCCAGATACCAAATAGTTCTAACTCCAACAACTAACAAAATAGATATTGTGATAGATACTCCCCACAAACTTGAGGTAGTGCCATGATAAGCCTTAAATAGTATACACCAACTGTCCAACCTGTAGAAGGGATAGGTTCATAAAACACCCACGTGTTATGCTCTGTTTTTTTGTCAAATCCTTTTCTAAAGAAAGGTTGTCCAGGATGGTTATTAATTACTTGTTGCCCATCTTTCCGCCATATTTCATCATCCAATTTTTCAGCTAAATCAAAGATACTTCCACTGGTTATAGATTCATCAGGATAAGTTAAAAATTGCCCTTCTTCTGATAAAATATAACTATATCCTTCCTCTCCAATGTCAAGTGACTTGACTAATTTATCTATATCATTTAGGGAAATGGAAGCATAGATAACACCTGCTATCTCATTTTTTGAAGTTGACGAATCAGTCCGATAAAAAGGTGCAAAATATGTGGTGACCATAGATTTAGACACTGAACCTAAATATGGTTCCCCCCAGTATGTTCCTTGCTCAATTGTATTGTAATACCATTCCGTCCGCGAGTCTGAACTATCTGTGTAATCATACTCAATGTGCTTCAGCTCAAAAAGTCCATCTATATCTCTGCGATATGAAGGTGAGTATAGTTCTGAACTGGGGTCATCAGATTCATGATGGTAGGCTAATCCAAAAGTAAAAATAATCGGGGTTTGTACCATTGTATGTTGCAAATAGTCAAGTATTGATTCTTTATTTAATTTACCATTTGTTAATTCATTTGCGGTTCTGTCAACAACAGTTTTTAATATAATTAATTCACGATTTATATGTATTGCTACATTAACAGAATCTTGTTTTGCTTGGCTAAGAGCAATATCTTCACGACGCTGTTGGTAGCTATTAAAGTTGTAAATAAGTACAATAGCAACCATTAAGCTAACAAGACAAAGAATCGTAGTTATATTACGAACAATTTTTATCCCTTTTGATTCACGAACCTCACGAGCCTTTTTTATGGAATCAATAATCTGATGATATGTTTTAATAATTGTTTTTGGTGAAGTGATGCCAAAAACCACTCCTCCTACAATCAGCCCGACCGCAAGAGAACCAATATCATAACTAGCATTATTCAAGCCTACAAAAATTGCCGCCGTCCAACTAAAAAATCTTACTCCTATCCTTAACATTTGTAGTAATTGGTCATCGACAAACGTGACTGTTTTTTCAACTAATGGCACCAGGTATTCAAGGTGCAAAGCCTCGTATAATCTGACCACATACCAGGCTACTGTAAGAGCGATTAAAAATTGAATTGCAAAGTAGGGCCAGTTAAAAATTTGATGGGGTAAATTTAGCATGTCAATACTAAAATAGATACCAGTAATTGTGACAGCAAAAACAATCGGTTCTTCTAGCAAATCAATGATAATATCATCAAGCTTAGTTTCCGTTTTGCGGGTTAAGTAACTCAAGCAGTAATTAAATATCCAGTAAACAATTTTACCTGCAACGAAAGAGAAAACAATTAGCCCCAAAGTAATGAGCCATTGCGTAATAGTGTTTCCAAAAAATAATGTATCTTGCATGTGTGTTTATAACCATCCTATCTAATTGCCAGCCTCATTCTAACATGAAATATCACTTATGGCAAATGAGGCTTATTTTTTGAAAATTGATTATTTGCTTAATAATGAGAAATGAGCGAATTTTTGTACCATTCGTTTTTTTAGCAATTTGATGTATACTAAAAACGGGCACAAAGTAACATTTTCATGAAGATATCTTACTGGAGCGTCAAAGCTTGCTTTGACAGTCAAGACAAGAAAGGTTTTTGAAAACCTGAGTGAGGTAAAAGAAAAAAAGGAAAAAACGTTTAGTGATTATAAGATAGCTGATGTGTTGATATTGCTTGATTTACCACCACCATTAAGGTGGAAACTTGAATTCAAGTCAATTGACCCTAGTCCGTTTTTAACTTATGGTTTACAGCAAGCTCTGATTCAAATTACATCAGATTCTAATGAGCAAGAACAACGGTTTTTTATGGAATTGTTTTTTATGGAGGCATTGGTCAACCATAAACTACGCATGTGGCAAGAAAGACCCCTTGATGCAGGGAAAAGCCCATTTCGTGGTATTATTGATTTTGCTTTAACTCCTTATCAACCAAAATTCAAAACTCCTTATCTTGTTTTATCTGAGGCAAAGAAAGATGATTTTGAACAAGGTTGGGGGCAATGCTTGTTAGCTATGAAAACTTGCCAAATGCTTAATGAACAAGAAGGATTGAAGTTTGATATTCATGGTATTGTTAGTACAGGTAAATTTTGGGAGTTTGGTAAATTAACGGTAGATAATCAATTTTATACCACAGCAGGCTATGCTCTAGCTCAACCTGATATGTTGTTGGGTGCAGTAGATTACATGTTTACGCTATGTGAGAACAATATTCCAAACACAACATAACTATTATTGTATTACATTCAACATCTGTTTGTTATCTAGTTCTAATCTATTCAAATTAGGCATTTGACCAAGTTCAGGTGGTAATGTTTTCAGTGGATTACCATTTAGGATAAGACGATTAAGATTTGTCAATTTAGTAATTTCAATAGGAAGTGTAGTAAAACGATTTTTGTCAAGATGCAATTCTTTTAAGTTGGTTAGTTGCCATAATTCGTCAGGCAGTTCGGTGAGGTGATTGCCACTTACATTTAGGAGTGAGAGGTTGGTGAGTTGCCCAATTTCAGATGGCAATTCTGTCAGGTTAAGATAGGCAATATGTAGTCGTGTTAGATGTTGCATTTGCCACACTTCGGGAGGTATTTCGGGTAAGGGATTTCCGCCGATGTTTAAGCCTTTCAGAGTGGTAAGTTGTGTAATTTCATGCGGTATATAGGTCAATTGATTCCTCCATAGACTGAGAGAATATAAGTCGGTGAGTTGCCCAATTTCAGGAGGAATTGTAGTGATGTTGTTATTCCATGCCCACAAAATTTTCAAGTTGGAAAGTTGTCCGATTTCAGGTGGCAATGTTGTTACATGATTATCAACCACCGCTAATATTTTCAAATTTGTAAGGTTGCCTACATCAGCAGACAATTCTGTCAGGTGATTTTTCGACAAACTCAAATCGGTTAAATGAGTTAGTTGCCACACTTCATGAGGTACGGTTGTTAAGTTTCGACTAGAAAGGTCAAGTTTTGGTTCGCCTGTGCGGAGCGTGTCGGAAATCAATTCATCAACCGCTAAATTTCCCATCCTAACTTGATTAGGTTGGCAATGTGTGATGGTTAAGGTAGTAATAATGATTATAATGCTTATAGCTAATGTCTTTCGCATATTTTGGGTTCCTATAGAAATCAGCCGTTGGAACCCCCGACTTCTAGTGGGGGGGGTTGTTGACAACTAATGCAAATATTACATCATAATCCATTTTACAATATCTCATGAGTAAAGTCAACTAGAATAGCAATGTCCCATAAAGAATCCATTAGTTGGCAAAAATTAGAGCTTAATAGTACAATGGAATGGTGAATTGCAGTATAGACATCTTGTTTATACTGCACAGACTGGAAACCTATTTTATACGTTAGACATCTTTGAAGATTAAGAAAGGAACTAGATACATGTCAGGACATAGTAAATGGAGTACAATCAAACGAAAAAAAGGTGCGGCTGATGCAAAACGTGGTAAAATATTTACTCGTTTAGCTAGAGATGTTATGATAGCCGCTAAGGAAGGTGGAGGAGACCCTTCAACAAACTCTATGTTACGTTTAGCAATTGATAAAGCTAAAGCATCGAACATGCCCAAAGATAACATCGCACGGGCAGTCAAGCGTGGTACGGGTGAATTAGCGGGTGGTACCCTAGAAGAGATTACTTACGAGGCTTATGCCCCGCATGGCGTAGCTATTCTCATCAAATGCCTAACCGATAACACCAATCGCACTTTAGCAGAAATGCGGCGTATTTTTAACAAATATGGTGGGAACATGGCTCAACAAGGAGCAGTATCATGGATGTTTGACACCAAAGGTTATATTACCGTACCGCTTAATCATGATGTTGACCCTGACGACATTTTTATGATTGCTGCTGATGCTGGTGCTGATGACGTTGAATTTGGCAGTGAGGAAGCAGAAATTTATACTGTATCAAGTCAACTACACGCTGTTCGTGAAGCATTGGAATCAGAAAATCTAGAAATTAATGAGGCTGAACTTGACAAATTTCCTAAAAATGAGATACAATTAGGTGTTAGAGAAACCTTGTCGGTAATGAAAATCATTGAGTTGTTAGAGGATTTGGATGACACTGATAAAGTTTACTCAAACCTGCAAATCAGCGATGAAGCACTTACTCAGTTGGAAGTTAGCTAAATGCGTGTATTGGGAATTGACCCTGGTACAGCCATCACAGGTTGGGGTGTTGTTGAGCAGGAATTTGGCGAACAGGATCTGATTTTAATTAATTATGGAGCAATTCATACGCCTGCCAAAATGCCTTTACCTCAACGCCTGAAAATCATTTACAATGATTTAACAGAACTTATTAGCCAACATGAACCTGATGCTTCTGCTATTGAAGTTTTGTTTTTTAGCAAAAATGTTCGTACAGCCATGTCGGTTGGGCATGGGCGCGGAGTGGCTATGTTAGCTTTGGTAAATGCTGATTTGCCAATTGCTGAGTATAAACCTGTTGAGATTAAGCTAGCCATTGCAGGCTACGGGGCAGCTGATAAGCAACAAATGCAACGCATGGTACAAATGTTGCTAAATTTAGATGATATTCCTCGTCCTGATGATGCGGCTGATGCAATTGCCATTGCGATATGTCATCTTCACTCGGCACGAATGAAATCATTAGTAGGGAATTGGTAGGGAAATAGTATGATTGGCTCAATACGAGGCGAGGTCACTGAAAAAGGGGAAAATTATATTCTCATTGATGTGAATGGGGTCGGTTATGTCGTTTATGTACCAGCATATATTTTAGATGAAACTGAAGTGGGCAAACAAGCTTTTGTCCGAACTCACTTACATGTGCGAGAGAATGAACTTACTTTGTATGGCTTCAAGGATAAAGAGTCAATTGATATTTATCATGAACTGCTGAAAGTGCAAGGGATTGGTCCTAAAGTCGCTATGGCGATTCATTCTACCCTATCTAATGAAGCAATCAAACAAGCTGTAACTCGAAATGAAGCCGCTATCCTAGCAAAAGTGCCAGGCATTGGTCTAAAAAAGGCACGTAAAATTGTGTTTGAACTTAAAGGAAAGGTCACTTATGATGACATTTCTGCCCCAGACATGCCCGATTTCCAAGATGATGATGGCGAGGTCATTGCCGCTTTAACATCACTTGGTTATTCTGTTGTTGAGGCTCAAGTCGCTTTGCAAAATTTACCGAAAAAATCTAAAGATGAATCTGTCGAAGAGAAAATACGTTTGGCTTTAAGTAGTATGGCTAAAATTTGATGATTATTTTTTGTTTTCTTGATGTGTTAAAATAACAAGTTACTTTTTGCATAATAACGTTGTGTATGATATACTGATGTTTACAGTATTTTAGTTTGGGAGAAGAAATGGATTTTTGGTTGAATGTCGCATTAAAATAGGCGGCAGACGAACTAGGTCTGTGGTCGTTCCATATAGGAATATCAGTGGCATGCTTCATTAGCCACAGGTTTTTAATAAAAATTTCAGGCTCCTGATTTAGAGTCACAAAATAGCACTTTGTAGTTTGCAACGATGTACAATACACAATTACAACACATTATCACAGAGGCAATAACCCGCATTAATAATGAGCTGACCGAATCAGCCCCGTACATGGCTGAACGTGTTGGTAAGTGGATGACAACATTATCGGGAACAGCTACTCCTGAAGACTATTTTCTTCATCCGTTGGCATTTCCAATGTTACTGCTACCATGGTGGTGTGAACAGACTTTGTGCACCCCCGCAGACCTTGATTTCCAATCTGACCTGGCATATTCAACCATCAATGGGTATTATTATATCCGTCTCATTGATGACATCATGGATGGTGATGCTGAAATAGATTCTCATTTATTACCTGCACTTAATTTTTTCCATACTCAATTTCATGGCATATATTTTCGTTATTTCGATGCTGAACATTCATTTTGGCATGATTTCAAACAAATCTGGCTTAGGTCGGCTGAGTCGGCAATGCAAGATGCTAGCTTGACAGAAATTGACTATGAGCAGTTTCAACACATTGCTGCCCAAAAAGTGTGTGCCGCAAAAATTCCTGTTATAGCCGTGTGTTATCAGTATAATCGTTCTGATTTAGTTGAGGTATGGTCAAATCTGGTTGACTTGCTCGGTTGCTGGAATCAAATGACCAATGATTTGTTTGATTGGCATAAAGACTTAACACATCAGATTCCTAGTTATTTTTTATCTGAGGCTCGCAGACAAAAATCTGAAACAGAAACCATTACAGATTGGGTTATCCGTGAAGGGTTTAGTTGGGGATGTGAGCTAGCTTATGATTTTATGGATAAACTTAAATCTTTTAACACAAATTTGCAAAATTCTGATTTAGAGGTATACTTGGATAGGTATTATGTACTATTCTCGGAACGTGAGGCAGATGTGCAGCAGGGATTCCAAAATATGTCCAAACTTTTATCGATAGTAGGGCATAAGTAGGGAAAGATTACAGGAGTGTAAAAGATTTATCTTTTGCAGAAAATAGCTAAAGCTATTGTACTCCTTTAACATCATGACAAACATTGATTTATTTGAACTTGGTAAACAATACTTTGATAAGTTTTTGAAAGAGTTTGCTTCTTATGGTATTCATGCAGACCCTGGTTTTAAGCTATGTAATGGTACTAGTATATTTTGTCATTACAATTTGGAAGATGGAAATGTCTATTTATCTCCTTTTGATGTAGATAGCCCCATTGGAAAATTACAACTTTTGTTTATTCGTTCA
Organism: Anaerolineaceae bacterium 4572_78; assembly: GCA_002084875.1. Taxonomy (GTDB): domain Bacteria; phylum Chloroflexota; class Anaerolineae; order 4572-78; family 4572-78; genus 4572-78. The sequence continues at coordinate 13,096 of NBMH01000118.1, forward strand.
TTGTTGGGTTGTGAAACTGATGAGGAAGTGTTTTATTTTTTCGAACTTATGATGCCACGTTTAATTGCTCATGAAATGGCACATCATTTTCGACATAGGTACGGCGTGTTTGGTTCTGATATGTGGCATGAAGAGCAGGTAGCAAACCAATTAGCAACAGCTGTTACTAAACATCGTTCTTCCGTCGAAGAACGAGAGAAGGCTGGCTTGTTTCTAAAACGCTCTATTGTTGCCTTAGAAGAAAAGATGCAAATTCAAGGATTAGGCACTGGTTCATATTATAATATATGGGAATCACTAGGCGTTAGCGGTGAAATCAATGATGCAATTCTCGAAAATATGGAACTAGCTCACGAGTTATTTTTGATTACTCCTAAACAAGTCCTTGATAGCGGTGGACTATTATCACCAGAAATGGTGCAACGCTTAGAATCGCGTGAAAATGTTGTTGGAGAAGTTAGTGAAGAGTATGCCAGCAATTTCATGCAATATGTCTACTATCAATTGAGTTGGATGTATTTGGATGTCACAAGCAATGAAAAGGAATATGTTGAAGAATTTGGTCGGCAACATTTAGGGGTGTATGTTTCCTTATTGCCCACTTTGCCTAAAATAAATAACCCAAGTGAAGAATCGATTTTGGCAACATTTAAAGCCTATCAGGATACCTTGGCACTTTCTAAAGCAGCCTCACATTATTTTTACAAGCGGTATCGGGCTTTATTATTAGCCCGACTTCAATCAGAAAGTTTGCCCTTGCCAGGTCAAGCAGAACGACTACGCCGAGAATCGGGTTTTTTGTTGGAAAATTGGGGAGATGGGGAAAGAGATGCTGACATGTTAAATTACATTTCCTATTTAGCTCCACCATCGTTACGGTGCTTATTTCCTCAACAAATCGCTGACCATATACCTCCATGTATTCCAATACAGATGCACTTGCCTACTGACACAGATAGGCGTTTGTGGCAACATGTCGTTCTACAAGAGTACGACAACAAGGCTAAAAATACTTTGGAACGCTTATCTATATTGGGTGGCATCGAAATCTATCGTTCCTTACCAGCCGAAGTTGTACTTGAATTGATTCACATTTTTTGTCGAATAATATTAACCACAGGCGAATCTGTTATTTGGCAGGGAGAAATCAATGGCGATATTTATATCTTAATTAGCGGCAGATTAGAAGTGGTCGTCACCACAGATGGACAAGATGAAGTTATCAATGTCATTGAGCAAGGTGATGCTTTTGGTGAGATATCTTTCTTCACCGGAATGCCACGCAATGCCTCCGTAAAAGCCAGTGAAAATTCTGAATGTTTTGTCTTAAGACGTGACGATTTGCATAATTTCGCTTATAAATATTCCGATATCTTAATTCAAATGGCTCGCCGCCTAACAAGGCGATTGGTACAAATAATTGAATCTGATTAATTGTTTTTTGCTCACCAAAACCATTTCTATTGTTTTAGATATTTACTTTTAATTTTTATTATCCTATTTCACGAAAGGTAATCAAATATTATGGATTTTCACTAGGTTATAATTCTATTATCAGCCACGATGTTAGGTGATAATATTGTGGCTTTTGAATATACACGTTTTACTTAAACAGAAAAAATATGAATAATATATCAAGCCCACATGAACAAAATGTAGCCCATTACTATGACACACAGACCAAGCCGTTTTATCTTGATTATTGGGACGAAGACGATATTCATTTTGGCTTAAAGTAGCCATAAAACGCATGACTAAAACAATTGCCGAGCCACTCAAGATAACACAAACGGATTTTGTTGTAGATGCTGGTTGTGGGATTGGAGCAACAGCATTTGACCTGATTAATTGGTATGGATGTTCGGTGATGGGGTTGACGGTTAGTAATTATCAAGTAGACATGGCTCGTTCAAGTGCTACTGAATCTGGATTACAAAATAAGGCTAAATTTGAATGGGCAGATTGTTCAGT
>NBMH01000011.1 GCA_002084875.1 Anaerolineaceae bacterium 4572_78
GGCGTAAATGTCGGCTCAGTCGGCATGGAAGTTGCCGATGGCGATGGCGATGGAGTCGGAGTCGGCGTAAATGTCGGCGACGGTGTCGGAGTCGATGTCAAAGTCGGTGATGATGTAGCAGTCGGCGTATCGGTTGGCAAGGAACTGATTGTGATGGTGAATACATCGCTCATGCTATCCACACCACCATAAGCTGTCCCACCATCATCATGCAATGTCACCGTAACCATCGTAGCTCCTGCCATGATAGGAGTGTAAGTCAATGTTCCATCCAAAGCGACTATCGGCTGTTCGGCAAAAATGTCGGTGTTATCAGCTATCATCGTAAAGGTTAAAGCTTGTGATATTTCGTTTACCGCACCCGCATGAGTTGATGTTGCCCATCCCGTTATTACCCGTCTGCCTGCATCCGCCATGACCATTTCATCAGCCCCCCTGATGAAATAGGGCATGTCATTAACTGGTGTAATCGTAATGGTTACGGTCACAATATCGGAGGTATTCGTGCCGTCGCTACTACGGTAGCTGAATCTATCCACACCATTCAGATTTTGAATGGGAGTATAAACAAATGTGCCATTTGCTTGCAAATCTAATGTGCCACTAACTACATCACTGATTAAAGTAACAGTCAAACCATGGCTATCATTTGCCAGCACATCACCTATCAGTACGGTATCTTCAAAAGTAAAGTAGTCATCTGCGGTGGCGACGGGCGTAGTATCATCATCGTTAATTGTCATGGTAAGTGGCGAATTTGAAATGATTGCTGTACCGCTTGCTATAGCATTAGTCATGGTAATAACGACTGTTTCATCAGGTTCATCACGATTATCGCCGAATATTTTGAGCGTTATCACGGCCGATATTTCGCCACTGGCAAAGAAAATTGTATCCGTTACAGAACTGACATAAGCATAATCATCGCCAATATCAGCCGTGCCACCTAGTATGACATCAATTGAACTAGCTTCGGATATTGCACCTTGTCGCTCTATAATAAATCCAAAATGTGTGCTTGCCCCAAGATTGTTTTCATCCAAGTTAGTTTGAGGCAGGCTCAATTCATATCGAATATCGTTGTCTCTAATCGTTGCCACCACATCGGAAATCGGCATGGTGGTCGGATAGTTTGCTGGGGCATCACTGGCAGTAATGGCATGGTTAATCAAACCGCCATGCATGCCTTCCACATTGACATCATCAATCGCTGCGACATAAATTGTTTGCCATGTATTGTCTGTCATGCTCATGGTTAAGGTTGTGCTAAAATTCACATCGTTCAGGCTGATTTCTGTTTGTGAGGTTACAAGGGTTATGGTTACATGCCCACTTGGAATGGTGTTCAGTTTAACAGCATAATTGCTACTACTGCCACCCTCTGTCAAATGGATAAAGGAGGTATCAATTCTGACAAGCGGGGTATCATCATCCTGAACAGTGACAGTCACGTTATCTACGCTGATATTATAATTTGCATTAGCACTACTCGAACTCGTTTCGATAAGGCATGTTTGGTCGCCATCAGCGATGAAATCATCTTGGGCATTAACCGTTATGTCTATCCCCGCACTCCAATTTGTGCTACTCAAAACGACCGAATTTTGAACGGTACACTCGCTGGTATCGGAACTGGTCAAGCTAATTGTTACAGTGTCGGTCGGTTGACTGGTTAAACTGATATTAAAATTTGTCGTGCTATTTGGTTCGCTTATGCTTAAGGATGTCGGATTGACCACGACCCCTGCCGTATCATCATCATTAATCGTCAAAGTATGCGTGAATTGCATGCCGATGTTACTACCCAAAGATGGCTCGACTAATTGCAGGAGTATAGTCTCATTCGTTTCGTCCACATCGTCGCCGATAATATCCAGCGAAATAGTTTTATCCGCCGAATCGCCATCAGTAAAAGTAACCGTCTTGGGAAAAGTAGGGTCAAGATAATCGGTCGGCGATATTGCTGTTGAACCATTGAGCAAGGTAACATTCACAGTCGCTATGCCCGATGAACCATTTTGTCGTTGAATGGTAACATTAACACTGGTCGTTCCCGAATCACCTTCGATTTGGGTCATGGCGGCGGTACCAAAAATGAATTGCCCATGCGAGTCCTGATATTCGTAAGCCCCCATGTCACATTCGACCAAGCCGTCACTATCGCCATCAAAACGAGATTGACCGAGCATGTCAAAAGTAGAACACATTGCGTTGTTGCCCATGTCAACGGAATCACTCCCTTGAGAAAGTTGATAATTGTTTAAGGCAGGATTGATAAAAAGAGGATTTCCGATTAACGAATTGCTACCATGTATTATCGTCCCCGTTGTCGAATTGACTAAGCTATAAAATAGGTTGTAATCTTCATTAACAGTACCGCCAACTCTTTCGATTCCTGTTGTGTGGCTGGCTATTATCGTATTGTTAATATTGACTGTACCTTTATCGACATAAATCGACGAACCGCTCTCAATCGTCGGATTGGCAATCGTGGTATTAATAACATCGGCTGTGCCACCTGTACCCGCATTATCAAACAAGTAAAGGGCTGAACCATTCCCATCAGCATGGTTAAGCGTAAGCAAACTATTTACGATATTGCTGTCGCCTTGATAGATGTAAACTCCCCCTCCATTACCTGTCGCCGAATTTTTGGTAACGGTAGTATTGGTCAAAATGACAATTTGATTGCTGTACAAACCACCACCATGACTGCCCGAACCTAAAACGGTATTGCTATAAATTGTGCTATTGATTATGGTGAGCGTGGAATTATTGACCAATAAGCCACCACCATGTTCGCCATTATTTTGCCATGTGCCATTGGTCATGGTCAAATTTTCAAGTCGGATATTAAAACTGCCATTAATTCGTAGAACTCGACCTTGCCCTCGTGCATCAAGTGTTGTCGTGTAAATATTCGGTTGCGAAGTCGTCCAATTCGTTGTTGTATAACCACCTTGCATGGTCAAAATTTGGTCAATGTAGGCGACTTGATTTGTGCCATTGTATGGTATGACATTTTCGCATGTTCCTGCGATTTTAATCTCATCACTGCCCGTCGTGCCATCATTAATTGCCTGCTGAATGGCTGAACCGTTGGCACTTAGATAAATGCTTGCTCCTCGTTTAGCAAAACACTTGGCAGGTTGAATTTGCATGTATGCCGAAAATTCGGAGGTGTTGCCATTCGAATCGGTTGCCGTTGCGGCGATATAATTACCACTTGACCATGCTCCGCTTAAACTGAAATAGACCTCGCCGCTGGCATCAGTCATAACAGTATCGCTCATGATAAAAGTTTGTCCTTCACCATAGCCCGATGAGTCGCCGACATCATTGGCATAAACTTCGATGATGTAATTACTGCTTGCCGTACTGGTCAGCATGCCATAGACATAAAGCGTGCCATTATCTTCGACCACATCTAAAAGCATGGGGAAGTTTTGAAATAAATTACCACCTGACGAATTAGGGTCGGAGTCATTCGGCGTGACATTCGAGGCATCGCCTGACAGATACAAGTTAATCGCTAAATTGGTATTGCTGTAAATGCTGTTGTTTGTAATTTGGTTTTGCGTAGTGCATGGGTCAGCCCCCGCCGAGCATGATGCGGCGTTTTGGTCTTTGACCATGACTCCATGATTAGCATTGTAAGCCATATCATTACCATGAATGATATTACCCGAAGCATCTTCGATTTGGATTCCATTGTCGTCATTGGCAATGGCAGTCGCTTGACTGACATCTAAGCCGATTGTGTTGGAAATGACCATGTTGCCCGTCGTGCATGGTGGTGAGCTACATGCTAAGACTGCGATGCCCGTTTCGGCATGCATGCCGACAAAATCGGTCATGTCGATTCCATCATCGCCGTTGCCACTAATCAAATTTTCTTGGATGGTGTTATTTCCTGCATTGAGCAAAAGTATGCCATCCTTCTCGTTTCCATTGTCGGATGTCCCCGCATTGTTCGTGCCGATAAAATTTTTGTAGATTGTGTTATTCGTTGCTAATACTCCACTACCGACAATCGTCAAGCCGTTGCCAAAACCTGTTGAGCCATTTGCCGAAATCCAGTTTTGTGAGATGACGCTATTATTGGTGTTGACGAGCATGACTCCGTAAAGATTAGTAGTGATGTTGTTGCATGTGATGGTATGATTGTTTCCCGTTGTGCTGACATAAATTCCATTTCCTGTTGCTCCCATTATCGTCAACCCTCGAACCGTAACATTCGATGTATTGTCAATTATCAAACCATTGACTGGAGTAGGATTAGCCGCGGCACTAGCAGTTGCTATGTTCAAAATAATCGGCGTGACGGGAAAAGTAGGGAAGCCATTACAACTTGCCGATACATGCGATAAACCGTCAATGGTCATGGGGGTGGTAATATCAGGCAGAGATGAACTGAGTGTAATTGTGCTTAGGCTATTATCGAATTGAATCACTTGTGGAATTGAGGCATGAGCATTTGCTTCCGCAATCGCCGCCCGCAAAGTGCAGTTGCCTGCTCCATCATCGCATGCTCCATCGCCGATGTTGCTATCGGCTGAATCGAGGATGCTATTAACGGTATAAGTGAGAGGTATGACAGTAGTAGTGACTATGGATGTGGTGTTATCACTGGTTGTAGTTTCCATACAATCACAACCGATTTTTGCTGTGTTAGTAATTGCACCACCGCTAGAACTGCTATCAATTTGTCCTGTAATGGTGATGATGCCACTGTCATTTTGTGCCATGTCATCAATATTCCACACATAAGTTCCGCTAGTATTTGTAATTAACAAGCCACTGTTGCTGATGCTTTGATTGATAACTGATAATGGTATGGTATCAGTAATCATGACATCGGTGGCAGTTCGCATGCCAGTGTTGGTAAAATAAAGAGTGTATGTAATCATATCGCTGGGCATGGCAGTATTCGGATAAACTGTCTTACTGATGGCTAGTTCTGAAGCACAACCGATAAAAGGCGAGCCATCAATCTTTGTGCCTGGTGAAAATAATGCTCCGCCTGAATCGATTGCACCACTATGTAAAAAAAAAGTATCGCTTCCAGTAATATCGGGGTTACGCACCCATGATTGGTTTTCCTCGCCATCATTGCCATAAGTGAAGGAAAGCATGGCAATACCACCATCATTAAGCAGAGTAATTGTCTCACCTGCATTGTTAAGTCCTAAAGAGTTATTGACAGAAGATTGAGTTAATGCCCCGCCAAAGTCGCCGATAATAGCCTCACTTCCAAAAAGAACGATAACACATTGGTCGGGGATAATCGTATCGCTAGGAAATGTGTGAACTATATGGTCATCATCTCCATGTATTTTCCAACCGCTTAAATCTAGGTTTGCTCCCGTATTATTGAAAATTTCGATAAATTCATCATCAACGCCGCTACGGGTACCGTCGCCATTGGCATCACCTGCCGAACCTGGGGCGGGGTCAGCATGAATCTCATTGATGATTATGCGGGTATCAACGATGGCTATCGTATCCATGCTCTGCGGACTCAATGTGGCATGCTCATACTCAATCGTATTGGTGATAACATCGGCATAATTCCCCACATGGTCAACCACAAAAGCTATCGTAATTATAGTGTTTGCCGTCATGGTACCGCTCCATGTGATTTCGTCAGCGGCGAGGCTTGCTCCCGATTGAGTGAGCCAATGAGAAAAATCAACTTCGGCGGGCAAAGTATCTGTCAGCATGGTACTGATTGCATCGGCAAAGCCCGTATTCGAAAAGATTATCGTGTAGGTTAATTCGCCATGTAAGCTGATATTGTAAGCAGGACTGGCGATTTTTAGTATGTTGAGATTGGGGATGTTATTGGTACTGCCTAGTGTTGCTGTTTGTTGTCTAAAGTCGTTAATGTCGTTATCGGTATCAGTTGCATTAGGAACACGAGCAACGGCTTCATCGCTGATGGAAGTAGCGTTGCTGTTAATCGTAATACGGTCGGCGGTCATGCCGAATGAATCGGTTAGGACAATGGTGATATTATTCGCCATGTTACTTCCACCATCAACATTGCCCAAGATGAGATAATCACCGATGGCTGTATTATTAAATGAACCACTGCCGATATAATTTGACACACCAAACGCTCCAGCATTCGACAAATCGCCGACCACATCCGAGCCGTCATGCAAGCCGATTTGCCATGTGGATAAATCTAAACCAGGTGTACCGATGTAAATTTCTAGCCATTCATCAATTGACGAGACAGACCCTCCACTAACGGTGCCGTCAAAATCAGTTGTTGACCAGTCTTGTTGTGGGTCAACCACTACCTCGTTAATGAAAATTTGCCGTAATTCATAGGCACCAATATCACATGCCCCGTCATTACGATTGACTCCTCGTTGGTCAGTGGAAAGGCATGACGCATTATCGCCCGCATCAATTGCAGGCGAACCTGCGAGCAAGGCATGCGTCCATGCACCGCCGCCGTTATTCTGTAAACCGCCAAGCAAAGGGTCACCACTACTTGCAGGGCTACATGTGTTATCTTCGATAAGATTGTTGGTATTTGTCGTTAAAGTACCAACACAATCGGCTCCACTACTGTTGGCAATAATGGTATTTTTTACATGGGTAGTTCCTCCCCATTCTTTCAATCCCGCTCCATCTGCCGAACTGTTGTCAGAAAATGTACTATTGTTAATATTCAATGTGTTTCCTGCCGCATTTCCGATACCACCCCCTGCTATATCACCTGTGTTTGTAGAAAATGTGCTATTATTGACAGTTAATGTCCCACCAGTAGCATTATCAATACCACCACCATATAATGCAGTATTATTGTAAAGTGTGCTATTATTGACAATTAATGTTCCAGCATTGCTAATTCCACCGCCTGCATTGGTTGCCTCATTATCCGCTATGGTACTATGTGTCATGGTAACAACTGCTCCACTATTGATAAGAATACCACCACCATCGCCTGTTATGTTACCACTCACAATATTTGTACCACTGATTGTTATCCCCGTAGCACCACCCGCAATTTCCATGACTCGCACATTTTTGCTACCGTCATTGCCACTATCGCCACTGATGGTAATGTCATACCCGCCGCTGTCAATGGTCATGGATTGGGCAATGTCTAATTGACTATCTAGGTAAATGCTGTAATTATTATCAAATGTGATTGTGCCGTTATTACATACATCACTAATTGCCTGGCGTAATGAATTGGCTCCGTTATCGTTGTTGTTGGTTACGGTAACAATTCCTAAGCAATATCCCATGCTATTAAAATAAGCATCCTTACTTGTTTCTGACCCTGCATCATAATTAAACAAACGTACTTCGGAAATAGTTTGTCCGCCCGCAGGGTTCATGAGATTACCTGTAAATGTGCCATTACCGCCATCAAGCAGGTCAATCGTTACTTTGTAGGTGCTTGCTGATGTTAAGGTAAACACAATCGTCAAACCTTCATCACTAAAAGGCAATCCTGTATCTGTTGTACCACCATTATCATTGACGGTATAATTGGTATCGCCGCCTTGAAAATAAAATTCAAAGAGATTTTCGTTACTATTATTTCGCAAACCAAAGCCGACTGATTCCCCATTATTACTATCAATATAACCATTATCCACGCTTAAGTAAAATACAGTCCCGATAGATAATGGTGTATCGAAGGTTCGTACTGCATTGGACTCGCCGTTACTATTGGCATACATGCCCCATGCTTTACCACTGACATCAATGTCATTATCGGTATTTGTATCACCATCGCCATTTCCCGTAGAACTGCTCATGAAATGTCCCGCTGTGCCACTTGTGGAAAGCGTCCATGCCCCAAAGCCCGCCCCACCATCATCGCCATCATCCCATGTAGCGTAAACGGCATCGTTGGCATCATCTTGTGGAGATTGTGCTATTGCCAAAATAGGCATAGCAAGAAATATTAACAATGTTAAAATGAAACTGAAAAAATAAAAAGAGCTTTTCTTTGAAGAATGAGTGATCATTATTTCTCCTTTAGTTAATTAATTTCATGACCTTCAAGGATTTATCACACCTTGAAGAACGGAAAATGTATCTCCTACGAGGATCGGATATCCTCGTAGGTATTTTAGTACTCAAAAAAATTAAATTTAACATAGCATAAAACTCACTAGAATCAAAAACCCGACATGCTTTTTAGAACATTATTCATGTACAAATGCATCAATGTCCTCAGGGGACAAACCAGTAGCTTGAGTTATCTGCTCCATGCTTAAACCCATGTTGAGCAAATTGCGGGCAACAGTAAGTTTTTCTTCGGCATGACCTTCGGCATGACCTTCGGCATGACCTTCAGCATGACCTTCGGCATGACCTTCGGCATGACCTTCAAGATAGCCATCATGGAAAAAAATCTCTTCCCATTCTTTCATACCTTTCAACATTTTAGCCTCGCTTTCGATGTAGATAAAGTCATCCTCGCTTAATGCTCCTTTGTACAAACGTCTCATCATCTCATCAAAGACTTCATCGCCTTGAAATTCCGTGAAATCATTCTCCACATTTTTCTTATTGCGACTCTTTTCGGCAAAACGAAACCATTTCTCATAACGGGCTCCATTTTCCTGTTTGACAATATTCTTTTGAAATATGAATAGCAGACGATTTTGGGACATAAAGTCTAAATACTTTGTCCGATTTGACATAGCTTTTAAGACTCTACTTCGTTCCTCTAACAACGCTTTAATTTTAGGCTTATACCATAATCGTTTATCTTTAATGAACTCCATGACTAATTCAGGAGCCATTGTGTAACCGACATAGTTTTCTTGGAAATTTAAAGTGTCGTCTACTAACCATATTAAAGTCAAAACAGGGTCCATACGGCGATAATCTCTAACATCTTTCGCTTTCCGTGTTTTTCTGTCAATTATCAATTGTTTACTGGGTAAGGTTTCTAATTGTAAACCTGTATTTAAGGTATGGTACAAATAAAATCGTTGTACCAGATCAGGTTTGTGCCACTGTTGCATATCGATAATTGTGTAAGTATTATCAATTTTACAACGATAATCAAACTCAACGATAGCGGCATCATCGGTAACTCGATGCTTTTCGGGCAGTTTCTCAAAAGAGGTGATGGTCACATCCAAAAAATCCTCCAGGAATCGCTGGGCGATTTTGTCATCGGAGAAAACCTTTTTGAAAAACCTGTCATAATTCAACGGTGCCATATACATAATGAAATACCTCTTACATGTTTTTAATATTATCTTAAAATAGTTAGACAAAAAAGTAAAAAGTAACTGAGATTAATATAGCATAAAACTCACTAGAATCAAAAACCCCGACATGCTTTTTAGAATATGTCGGGGTTAATAAATCATTCGCCTAAAATGACTTGATTTGTGATGTATCCTCGTGAAGGTCACAAAGCAACGTTTTAAGGGAGCGTGAAATCACCTTCTATTTCAAAAAACCTTGTAGGTTTTAAATCTATCATGTATAAACTAGGCAAACAGACAAGATATCCGTTTACATGGTTACTCAAGAATAGGGTCAAGCAAACCGTAATGATTATCAGTCCGCTTATAAAGCACATTCATGCGACCTATTTCTGCATTGTAAAACACGAAAAAGCTATGAGAAAGTAATTCCATTTGTTCGATTGCCTCTTCTGTATCCATCGGCGTAACGGGAAATTGTTTTACTCGCACAATTTCACGTTCATCCTCCTCAATCAACATGGCTAATTCTTCTTCGGTCAGTTCAGGCATTTCATCCCGAATTGTTTTATGATCTTGTTGCCGATTTTTTCGTTTCCCTTTTAGACGGGCAATTTGGCTATGGAGTTTTCTAACTACATTATCAATAGCAACATCAAGCCCATATTGCCGTTCTTCTGCTCGCAAAATTTTACGTCCCGCTTGAGCCGTAATTTGGATGACATATCGTTTTTTAGGACTATGTGTTTGTTCTTGGGATATATCTACTCGAATATTATCCAAATCGGGCAAGAAACGATTGAATTTTTTTACTTTCTTTTCGATTTGTTTACGAGTCTGAGTAGGAACTTGAGCATTTTTAATATTTATTGTAACGGACATAATATTTCTCCTAAGATAAAAGGTAGTGGTGGTGTGTTGACATTGCCACCATCAATAAAATTTGAAAATGTAAAGAAAAATTAACTTGCTCGTGCTATAGTCAAAGCATGAACATAATGAACACCACTCAATTTCAACGCTTCTGCACATGCTTCTAATGTAGAACCACTGGTACATACATCGTCAATAAGCAGAATAGATTTGCCATTTAAGGCATTGCCTTTACACTTAAACGCTTGCATGACATTCTCCTTTCGTTCTTTGGAAGAGAGTGTTGTTTGTGATACTGTTTTTTGGTGTCTAATCAAGGTTTGATTATCTATCGGGCGTTCAATCAACTCTGATAAATAACTGGACAATAATTCACTTTGATTATAGCCACGTTCTTTATAACGTGATTTATGAAGTGGTACAGGAACAATTACATCACTATCAAGTTGATTGTTCATATAACATTCAGTAAGTAAACCTGCAAAATCTGTGGCGAGCATTTGGTTGTTGTTATATTTAAAATGATGTATTGCTTTTCGTAAGGAACCTCCTTCAAAAAATGCAACGGAACGAATGGTATCAAGAAAAGTGAGTGAATATGCAGCACACTTGTGACAAGTTGCTTTCCACACCTCATGGGGATAACCGCATTTGTGGCACAGAGGGGCATTGATAAAAGCAATGTCTTCTTGACACTTTGCACAAAAGTTAGAGCCATAAGTTTTACAGCCCACACACTTGGGAGGAAATAGCAAATTAAGTATTATTTCAAGAATGTTTTGAAAAAAATACATTAGGTTAATTAAAAGTTCTCATCTATGAAAATTAATTGGTCACCCACCATTGTTTGGGTGTGTCCAATAGTGCCAACAGGTACCTCTAAAATGTATGCCGTTTTGGAGACGTAACGACTCATACGAGAAGGTACCATGTTAGGATATAATTTAATAACATTTAATTCACTATCAATATAAATTATGTCAATAGCAAATTGCATAAAGAATGTGTGGACACTTTTGTCGTTGACTAATAGTAATCCATGACCCGATTCTAATGATGACGAACCGAGCAATCCTTTTAGGCGAGAGAAAAATGTGTTCGCAACACGGCATTTATTGGTTAATGTTGTTCCTTTGGTCTTATTTTCAATAATCATTTTTGCCCTCAATCTATGGATTCTTTCCTACAGGGATAAGGGGACTTTGCCCTCTCTCTAGCCCTTTTTCAGGTGGTCTATATTCCCAAAACTTAACCACCAAGTACACTGTCCGCAACTTGGAGGTAAGCAGGCCCAAGTAACACTATGAAAATAGCAGGGAATGTAATAAAAACCATTGGGAAAATCATTTTAATTGGTGCCTGTGCGGCTGCCTGCTCAGCACGCTGCCGACGTTTATCCCGCATGTTTTCGGATTGGATACGCAACACGTTGGCGATACTTACACCAAACGTTGTTGCCTGAATAATAGCAGCCACAAAACTTTTTACATCAGCTACCCCCATGTTATTGTCCATCTCACGCAAGGCATCAGTTCGTAATTTCCCTAATCGAATCTCTTGCAATACCCGTGCAAACCCTTTTGCTAACTGATTATCCCACTTTTCCGCTACTTTTAACATTGCGGTCTCAAATCCTAAACCAGCTTCCACGCAAATAACCAATAAATCAAGTACATCTGGAAGTGATTTTTCTATCTCTGTTTGCCGAGCTCTTTTTTTACTTCCTAGCCATAATGTGGGAAGCATAAAACCAAGTCCTGCACTAAGTGGTGCGGCAAGCAGAATAATGATAAAGCGTTGGTTACTCGCAACCATCGAAAATATAACTAGCCCCATAATAACAATCGCCAACGTTCCTTTGATACCAAAGAGCATTTCAGGACTTTTGATGGGACGACCTGCTTGCTCTAATTCAACTCGTGATTTTTCAATGGCTTGTTCAGGGGTAATTCGAGTTACTGATTCTGCCACCCATTTGATGAGTGGAATGATAACTCGTTCTGAAAATGGTTGGGACAGTTCAACGTCATCTAAGGTGAGCGTACTGTCACTCGCATATTCTGCTAACCTATCTTGTAGATCATCCGATGAACTCTTTCGTGAAAATAATTTCATGATTTTACCTCTATTTTTTATTAAATATGTAACACGGGTATCTTGCCCATGCTACTTTATTATCATAAATAGGCATGATGCTTGTTTTACATGAATTGTGTTAAAGCTCAACTTTTGTTGCTTGCTGAATAGCAAAATAGCCAGAAACAACAAGAAATATTGCTGTTCCTGTCATAATATAGCCACAATACGGAGTACCAGCACAATTGGGACACTCCTGAAACATCCGTCCCATGTATATCGGGTTCATTGCATACAATGCTGCACCAAGCAGAATAGGCAACAAAGAAATAACCGTACCAGACATTTGCCCTTGAGAAGTCATAGTTTTCACCTCTCCAACAATCTTCACTCGTTCACGGATAACGGCACCGATGATTTCCAAAATTTCGGCTAAATTTCCTCCGACCTCACTCTGAATATTTATCGCGGTTATCATCAATTCTAAGTCTTCACTCGGTATACGCCGCATCATATTATTCATGGCTTGTTGGCTAGGAAGTCCTAAACCAATTTCACGAACAACACGACTAAATTCCACAGAAATAGGGGGAGGCATTTCTTTAGCAACACTTTCCATTGCTTGTTGTACAGAGAAACCTGAACGCAATCCATTTGCCATCATGGTGATAGTATCCCCAAGTTGCCCATTAAACTTGGAAACACGTTTGTTTGCCAGAAAAGAAAGATACATTGGAGGAAGCATAAAAAAGCCAAGAACAAATCCACCTACGGTAAAATATGTGTTATAGTCAAAAAGCACAAATGAGAACCCACTCGCTGCTACAGCCACAATCACACGTATCATCATGTATTCAGCAACTGTGATTTTCAGGTTTGCTCGGGATATGGCAGTACGAGTCTTTTGGGCAAAGCCTTTATCTGCAAACGCTTTATCCAACGTTTTGGTAAGTTGAGAAGTACTCTTCTGTTCTTCAGGTTTCTTCTCCTGAACATCTTCATCCTCATCCACACCTGAAACAAATTGGTCTAGGCGGTCTTGTGTTGTCCTATTACCAAATAACTTAAACATGATAATTTATCCTTCTTATCACTAACTCCTAATTACGGAAACACCCCGTAAAGCCCACCAGATTTAGCGGTGGGATATAAGGGGTTGGGGTCGCCGTCCCTTCAGGTGAGGCGACTACCGTTGCTATGTTTTGCCTAAAAATCAATTTCCCTAAAAAATGACTGTATTTGTCATAAATCAATTTCTCTGTTAAAATACATAGTTACAACTGAATATGGGTGGTTCTAGTCAGTAACCGTTGATTAGGTAAAATATTCAACGTAACTTGAGACAACAACCAAGTCTCACTAGGCAAATGAAAACCAAGTTTCATTTAGGTACAGTTCTAATTGCTAATTCATAATCAACAATTAGAAACCTACCGTCGGAGCGACGGGAAGGGTTGAAACGCCTGTGGAGATGGTAAGGTTCATGCCTTCGGGCAGGTGTCCGTCTTGGAAGCAGGAAGCCCAACCTCTTTAGAGTTGGGTAGCTCACGCAGTACGTCCTTTCCTAAAGAAATCAGGAGATATATCAATACCATGGTCAGTAATCCGTTTTAGAATATTTGGGACAACACCTGTAGCCACAAATTCACCTTTAATCTTTCCGTTTTCTATGGCGGTTTGATTAAACACGAAAATATCAGCCAAAACTACATTGTCTCCTTCCATACCTTGTATTTCGGTAATATTCAATATTCTTCTGGAGCCATCTCCTAAACGTGCTTGTTGAATGATTAAGTCAACTGCCCCAGCAATTTGCTTGCGAATGGCTGACACTGGTAAATCCATCCCTGCCATGAGGCACATCGTTTCCAAACGAGCAATTGTGTCACGCGGTGTGTTGGCATGAGCTGTTGTCAAACTGCCATCATGACCTGTGTTCATTGCTTGGAGCATAGCCAATGCCTCACCACCACGACATTCTCCTACAACAACTCGGTCGGGACGCATACGCAAGGTATTAATGATTAAATCGTTAATGGTAATCTCACCTTTACCTTCAATGTTAGGTGGGCGAGATTCCAAGCGTACCACATGGTCTTTTGCAATTTGCAATTCAGCCGCATTTTCAACGGTGATAATACGTTCCCCATCGGGAATAAAGTTCGAACTTACATTCAGCAATGTAGTTTTACCCGAACCTGTGCCACCTGCCACAACAATATTAGCTCGACCTACTACTGCTGCCTCCAAAAATTCGGCTCCCATCGGAGTAATTGAACCAAATGCAACCAAGTTATGAATCGTAAGTGGGTCTTTCTCAAATTTCCGAATGGTTAGCGTGGGTCCATCAAGTGCCAGAGGAGGAATAATAGCATTCACCCGCGAACCATCGGGCAGACGAGCATCAACCAATGGTGAACTTTCATCAACGCGCCGTCCTAGTGGTGACACGATACGGTCAATAACTTGCATGACATGAGCATTACTATCAAAAGTAACATCACTTAGAAGGAGTTTCCCCTTCTTTTCAACATAGACCATCTTGGGTCCATTCACCATAATTTCTGAAATAGCCTCTTCTTGTAGCAATACTTCAATTGGTCCAAATCCCAATATCTCAGCCACAACTTGTTCAAACATCTTTTGCCGTTCGGTACGACTTAAGATAATCGATTCAGAAGCCAAAACCGTATTAAACATGTCTTCCATTTTACGGCGCATTTCGTCACTTGCTTTGATTTCTTGACCGGGTTCCAGTTCAGAAATCAACTTATTTTGGACACGTTCTTTAATACCTCTAAACGCATCTTTTCCTTTTTTAGAGGTTGACCCACGACGTTTCCGTACGCCTTTAGAAAGACCACCTGTTGTTTTTTGGCTTTTTTCAATTCGACTTAAAAGTGACATTGTTCTCTCCCATGATTGATGAGTTGTACTTGACAAAAGAGAAAATATTGCTAGTGGATATTATATCTTACTTTGGTTATTTAACAAATTCGTTGAGGTATTTTGTGATATTGGCTACAACAGCCCGTAGCCATGATTTCCAATCACGCATTCTAGCACTTTGAAACTGCGGTTACATAATCTCTAAACATTAAATTATGTCAGCTCTAATTCAGGTTGCAACACATAATCATGAAGTTTTTTAGCATAAGCATGTGTTTCGCGTGATAATACACTACTACTATCGGCAATCACATAAGGTACCCCCTGATTAATAGCAGTCGTTACCACCAACTCATCAATAGAAAATTGGGCTTCTACACGTCTTTTAATACTTGCTTCGATATCAGCCGAACGGATGCTCGAACGTCGGTCTGATTTATTTAAGACAAGCTGCGTTTTTTCAGGAGGATAATTTAATGCCTGAGTTATCTCAAAAAATAGTCTGGCACTTTTGATAGCTGGTATTTCGGGGGTGGTTACCAAGACAATAAGTTTACATTCATCTAGGATGTTGATTAATGTCTCCTGAAGAGTGCTGTAAGTATCAACAATGATGATATCGAACATGCGACGTAATTTTTTAATGATGGTAGAAACTGCTTCGGGACTAACCAGTTCAGCCATTTCAGGGCGTGGTGGAGCTAACAATGTTTTTAAACCTGAATCATGCTCCATCAGGACACTTTCTAAAAGTTCCTCATCAAGTTCTTCATAGAGGGGAGCTATATCAGCAATAGTTGCCTTAACTCTGATATTAAGTAATGCCGCCACATCACCGAATTGGAATCCAGCATCAACAAGAACAATTTTTGTTTTTTCTTCTGATTCTTCCTCTTCTTCATCGGTTTTTGATTCATTAACAATCTGTTGCATTGCTATTGCTAAATTGGTGGCTAAGGTACTGCAACCTGTCCCACCTTTAGGACTGAACATTGCAATGATTTGACCTTTCGCCTCACCTTCTTCTTTTTCAGCCGCTTCCTTACTAAGTTGGTCTATCTGTTTTTGTTTTCGTTTTTCTTGTTCTTTACCAAGTTGATAGACACGTCGTACACTGGTAACAAGTTCATTTGAACTGAACGGCTTAATCAGAAACTGGCGTGCTCCGGCTAACATTGCTCGCCGTAAATAATGAGATTCACTTTGGGCAGAAATAATAATAATTTGAGTTTCAGGCAATTCATGAATAATCAATTCACTAGCTTGAATACCATCCATGTTTGGCATATTCAAATCCATTAGAATAACATCAGGTTTCAAGTCATAAGCCATGTCCACACCTTCTTGACCGTCCATTGCTGTTCCCACAACTTCTATATCCGATTCAAAAAAGAGTAGCTTTTTTAAGTTTTCCCGAGTTTCAATAACGTCATCAACGATTAAAACTCTAATCTTTTCTATTTCAGGTTCTTTAGGGGCAATATGTCCCGCCATTTTTATCTCCTTTATTTTGTTACACTTTGTAGGACAAAATTCTGTGGCTCCGATAGCGAATCCATTATACCACAAAAAAACTAATAAGCAAAATTCCTCTCAAATATTAAAATATTAAAACTCTCAGCTCAAGCAAAAAAAACTAAGTACCTAAGCATAAGTTTTTGTGCTTTTTTGTAGTCAAGTAGGTAAAGTCACAATTTCATAAAGATATCTTACTGGAGCGTCAAAGCTTGCTTTGACAGTCAAGACAAAAAGGATAATTCAATTTGAATATTTTTATATTTGTGCTAAAATAACCATGCTCACACACAAGAAACTTAATCATGAAAGCTCACGTAAATAAACTATAAAATTCTATGCTAACTCATCGCAACTGGTTTCTTATCGGCTTATTCTTAACCTGGCTATTTTTCACCACCGCCTCATTTTACATCGTCCAAAAGCCGATAAGTGCTAATAACATCGAAACGCTCAATCAAATTCAGACTCCTGCATTTCAATTTTCATGGGCGGCATTAACCCGTACCGTGCTAGACATGGTAGCCGCAGTTTGGATTACAGGAATTGCTTTGGGGTTGGGATTAGCGGGATTAACATGGTTATTGCCTGAAGACCGTCCTTTTTTGGAACGAATCATTTTAGGTATTGGAATCGGCTTTGGCATGCTGGGTTTGATTGTTTTCCTTTTTGGTTTGATAGGTTTACTTAACCAAACAGCTATTTACACCCTCGCTATTATTTTAACAGGTGTGGCACTTGTGTCAATTAGAAACCAAATTTCTCAAAGAAACTTGGTTTCTGAATTTTCCATGCCCTCAATTCCTATCACACTTTATCTCATTCTCACCATGACCATCACTTTAACGATTGCCCTACTACCTCCAACCGATTGGGATGGGCTTTTTTATCATCTCACCGGCCCAAAACTATATATCGCACAAGGGCAAATTATTGGTGGTATTGACATTCCGCATCTTAATTTCCCTTTCCTCTTTGAAATGCTTTTTATGTTCGCCATGATGATTCGCGGCGATGTCACGGCAAAATTATTACATTTCGTTTTCATTCCTTTGCTCATGGGATTGGTATATCTTTTTAGCAGACAGCATTTGAGATTAAAAAATAGCTGGCATGCGGTGTTATTCCTTTGTTCAATGCCAATGATTTTTACATTGGGCAGGTGGGCTTACAATGATTTAGCATTGGCTTTTTATGCTGTTTCCGCTCTTTATGTGATGCTAATTAACCCTGACAGGTTTTTAAAAACCTGTCAGGGTTCTGTTAGAAGACTGATATTAAGCGGCATTTTGTGCGGCTTGGCAATGAGCCTGAAATATACCAGCGTGGTAATCTTGGTCACATTGATGGGAATATTGTTTTTTGGAGAAAGCAAGAAGTTCAACTTTTTTCAAAAATTGACTTTCTTAATATCTGCCATGCTTGTATCCCTACCATGGTATCTCAAAAGTTGGTTGATGACGATTACCATTCGGGATGCCAACTATTTGGATGGACGGTCGGGAATTTTATTTTTAGTATTCTTGCCCATAGTGATTTTGTACGGTTTATTTCGATATCGTCATCCGTTACCAAATAGCATTTCATATCTTCTGATTTTTGCTATAACTCATTACCTTTTTTGGATGTTCGGCGTGATAGGGACAGCAGGTTTATGGCAGAGCCGCTTGTTACTGCCAGCCTTTGTAGCATTATGTCCCGTTTTAGCTTGGCTACTGCATGATTTACAACATGTCCATCATCCTAATTTTTCATTAACCAGATTTCTCAATTTGTTCATCGCCATTGTATTATTCATCGGCATGGTTGACCAATTGTTTAATAATCAAATCCAGAGTCAAAGTGGCTGGTTTTATTATCGTCCCCTATCACATCTCATTGGTTCTGAAACACGAGTCGAATATCTCACCCGCCGTTTGGGGTACCATTATGCTACGATTGAAAAGATGAATGACCAACTCCCCCATGATTCTGTGGTAGTATTTTTATGGGAGCCACGCAGTTATTATTGCCGCATGACATGTCAACCCGATAGCATCTTAGATAAATATGCTCACCTGAAACATCAGCATGGCACATCAGCATCGGACATTGCTCAAGCATGGCAAGAAATGGGTGTGACTCATGTTTTGGTCTTTCGGCAGGGGCTTGAGTTTTTATTGCATGAGGAAGGCTTAACTTGCATGAGGAAGGCTTAACCGATGTTATCCGTCCCGACATTGCCGTTTTGGAAGCATGGGAAAAAACATACTTTGATTTAGTGATTGACATGGATGGGGTTTATCAGGTGTATGAGTTAGTTCGATAATAACCTGAGATAAACGAGAAAAATCTTCGTTATGGTCTATCACGACTTGAAAACTAGCCATATTTTGTCCGCCAAATAATACCGCTCCATTTTGATACAAAATCTTACTTTTAACTGAGTAAACACCTGGCAATAATGGCAAGTCATGCACAATGCAGTCAAATATTCCTGTGCCATCAAAATCAGGTCGATTGGGCAGGTCATCATTTGAAAAGGAGGCAACTAATATCAAATCAGTAGATACAAAACCTAAACCTAATACTGGCTTTTCGATGCGGTGTGTCGTTTCAAACGCAAAGCGTACTTTAAGCATGTCGCCAGTTTTTACGGTATCAACTTGATTATCATCTTTATCTAAAATGGTAACATTTGTAATCATCATCTCATCAGTATGATTGACGCGTGGTTTAGCATGGTAATCATGTTTCGTTTGTTCTATAATTGCTTCATTACTCAAGTGATAATAATGGTCAACCACTTCGGTTACTTCTCCGCTATGGATAATTTGTCCATGGTCTAAAAGGATGACTCGATTGCATAAGCGTTCTATTTGACGGACATTATGGGATACAAAAATGATGGTTGCATTAGAACCACGCAATTCTTCAATGCGGTCAAAGCACTTACGCCGAAACGCCATGTCACCAACGGATAGCACTTCGTCAACCAACAATACATTTGCCTCTACATTCATGGCTACCCCAAAACCGAGCCGAGCCAACATGCCACTTGAATATTTGCGGACAGGTTCATCAAGCCAGTTATCTAATTCAGTGAAGGCTTCAATATCGGGCATCTTCGATTTAATTTTGGCTTGAGATACTCCCATGATAGTACCAAGTAAATATATGTTTTCTCGTCCTGTCAATTCTTTATGCATGCCTGCATTAATCTCTATCATGGGAAAAATGCTTCCTTGAACTTTAACTCGCCCACCAGTTGGTGGTGTTACGCCCGCTAATATTTTTAATAAGGTACTTTTACCCGCTCCATTACGTCCAATAATACCTAGTATCTCACCTCGTTTGGCTTCAAATGATATATTTTGTAATGCCCATTTTTGTCTGCGGCGAAAATAATCTTCATCAAAACGCCCGCCACTCAATCGATACCGCCAACGCTGTATAAATTCAGGCAGAGGAAGTCCATACTGTTTCCATAAGTCTTCTACATTAATGATAGTATTTGTGTTCATTTTTTATGCACTGGAGCGACAAAGCAAGAGACTATGAGTTACTTTAACTCACACGAGATAATGCTCAGACAAGAAAGGTTTTCGAAACCCTTTCTTGTCTTGACCACAGAAGCTTTGACCCTCCTAACTCCTAACTTCAAATTACAATACATCCGCAAAATATTGACTCATGAAACGGAATATTGGCCAGGCAACTAACCAAACAAGTACTGTTCCAGTAATAGAAATGCTAAGTAATGACATATCAGGGCTTAATCCCTTAACAAGCACATCACGAAATGCCTCAATAATGCCAACCATGGGATTGAGTTTGTAGGCAAATTGCCAGGCTGATGGGACTTCACTAAGGGGATACATGATTGGTGTGGCTAAAATCCAAAATTGGGTTACAAACGGTAAAGCAAATAAAACATCATGCCTATATGTCCCCAATGCCGATACTCCCAAGCCAATACCTAGTGCTAAAATCGCCGTCAGCAAAATCAAAAATGGCAGCCATGCCAACGACCAAGTAATGTGTACCTGATACCAAATCATCATTACTATTAGAATTGTGGCGGCAATGCAAAAATCAATTAAGGCTCCCATGACACCTGCGGCTGGGAAAATCTCGCGTGGTAAGGCTATTTTCTTAACCAAACTTGAATTAGCAGAAACACTAGGTCCACAACGAGTAATCGTGCCAGCAAAAAATGTCCAAGGGACTAAAGCACTATAGGTGAAAATAATGTACGGGACACCGTCACTTGGTATGTCAAGCACACCGCGCAAAAAGGTGAATATTACCATGTAAAATAACGGTTGCAAAACTGCCCATAACGGTCCCAATATAGAACGTCGATAGCGTCCCTTGAACTCGCGGGCAACTAATGCCCACAACAAACTCCAAAAACGCTGAATTTCAATTCGGCGGTCTAGGGGATGAATATAAATTCCTGGTGATAATTTCATATTCATTTTTCCTGACGGATACGAATACGTCCTACCTCAACAATCCACAAATTGCCAATTAATGTATTTTCATCAAGGGCTTTGATAAACTGTTTGATTAATAATTTTAATAGTTGTAAACTTGGATTTTGAGGAACGCGTATTACCACAATACCATGACTTGTCTTTGGAGGAAAACGAATAATGTCCGAAAAATCCAAATCTAATGTGACCAAACATCGTTTTTCTGAACAACAAACATGATATAAGTTATCATCACCTGTTCCTTGTAATGATTCTTGGCAAACGGTATGTACATCATGCCCTGATTCAATAAATAGATTTTGGGTGCGGGCACCAAAATTTTCATCTAGCTTAAATTTCATGCTACTACCTCAAAAGGAAGTTCGACATAACGTTGTCGAGACATTTCTGCTCCGTAGGCAAAAACAGCATAAATATCTTCCATGCTTAATTGTGGATATTCTTCAAGTATTTCTTGAATGGTGGTGCCGTTCGCTAAGAAATCAAGAATCAGTGAAACCCATATTCGAGTCCCATGAATACATGGTTTTCCAAAACACACGTTGGGATTGACAGAAATATGTTTGATTATTGGATTCATGTTCATAAAAATTGTAGCTTTTCCTAAAGTACGGTATTATCAAAATTAAAGATATTGTGATAATAGATGAAAAAATCAAATTTGGCAAATATGGTAGTAGTGTTAAAATATTAATTGCTATTGCAATAATTTCAAGAATCGCCATCATGATGATTCAAATTTGTCGCAAATTGCATAGCAATGTATAATGTACAATGAAGTATCAACATGTTTTGAGAAATTAGGAATTAGGAGCGACAACGCTTGTTTTGTCGACTCGCATCTTCCATCTTCAAAAAAGGAGAATTTGAACATTGAATATATTATCTGTTGTTATACCTGTCCTAAATGAAGAGGATAGCGTGGCTGAAATTATGGATAGGGTGCTAT
This sequence comes from Anaerolineaceae bacterium 4572_78, assembly GCA_002084875.1. Taxonomy (GTDB): domain Bacteria; phylum Chloroflexota; class Anaerolineae; order 4572-78; family 4572-78; genus 4572-78. The sequence continues at coordinate 21,981 of NBMH01000011.1, forward strand.
CAATTGAAGAACCCTTGAAAAAAGTTAAAGTTGAAGAATTAGAACTCATTATTGTAGATGATGGCTCGACAGACAGCACTGCTGATATTGTGGCTGGTTATAAGGATAAGGGTGTGGTGTTAATTAAACATCCTGTTAATCAAGGTTACGGAGCGGCGATTAAAACTGGCTTCCGTAACGCCAAAGGAAATTTGTTAGCTTTCTTGGATGCTGACGGTACATATCCCCCTGAGTCATATCCTGAATTGTGCGAACCCATCATCGAACGTGGAGCCGATTTAGTGATTGGGTCACGCATGACGGGGAATGAGACTGGCATGCCACTTGTTCGCAGGATTGGTAATACGATTTTTGCTACACTGGTCAGCATTGTTTCCAATAATCGAGTTAGTGATAGTGCAAGTGGACAGCGTGTCCTTCGCCGCGATGCATTAGAACATTTGTATCCGCTACCTGATGGTTTGAATTTTACCCCTGTCATGAGTACTCGTGCCATGTATGAAGACATCAATGTCGTCGAAGTACCAATAGTTTATTCAGAACGAGCTGGGCGTTCAAAATTGAGTGTAGTACGTGACGGATTCCGTTTTCTAAATACCATCATGATGACGGCACTAACTTATAATCCTGCTCGGATTTTTGGTTTAGTAGGATTATTACTGGTTGATTTAGGTTTTGTTACCAGCTTAGGTTTGTGGCTGACACGAGAAAAAACTAATCGAGATGCCCGATATGCGGCAGGTTTTGCTGGCATTGCGGCAACTTCAGCAGGGATTAATATCTTTGCCACTGGTACTGCCTTTAACTATGTTGTTTCCCTTTTCCATGGTCGACAGATTCGACAAGGTGCTTTTGGCACACCGATTTTTAATAAGCCAGTTGAACGTGCTTTTGGTTGGCTTGGTATAGCTACAGTTGCTGGCGGCAAATTGTTGTACCTCATTTCTGCAATAAACGGCTGGCTTAATCCCAAAAATAAGCGAGTGCCATCTTGGTTCATGCCTTCTGTTAGCACTTTAATGGTTCTTACAGGACTCAATCTTATCTTGACATGGCTACTTGATACTGTTCTTGGTGAATTAAGCGAACGTCAAGAAAAAGCTGAAATCGATTTGGGGAGAAACTAGGATTTAGGGAG
>NBMH01000119.1 GCA_002084875.1 Anaerolineaceae bacterium 4572_78
CGTGTAGGATTTATGCCATAAATCCCTACATATTCTGTTAAAAACAATACCCCATGGATGAGATTGAGGTACGAAATCCAATATTTTCTTTAGCATTGAACAGCCCTACCAGTAAAGTCTTTATGACAATGTTGTCTCATGACCGTTTAGTATGCCCCCTAAGGCATCAGGCAACAGATGAGTCAATCTTATATTTGTAATATGATTTCTCAAATTTAGGTCAGAAAAAACATAAACCCGCACATAGTTATCGCTCAAGCCACTCCACACTTTGCCGTTAGGTGTTTCCTCATGCTGTTCCCACAAAACATACGATGTTTGTCCTATCAACGACTTCCGAAAATTTTTGGCATGTTTGGCTGATAGCTCATGCAAAACTTCGCTTCGTTTTTTGACAATATGATGCGGCACATGTCCTTTCATTTTATATGCAACCGTCCCCTCACGCGGTGAAAAACGAAAGATATGAGTATCACTGAAAGCCATTTTGTCTACGAAAGCATAAGATTCCTCAAATTCTGCATCGGTTTCGCCAGGAAATCCGACAATCAAATCGGTGGTTATGCTAACATGAGGAATAGCTTGGCGGGCTATTTCAAGGAGATTTGAATATTCGGCTTGAGTAGTGCGGCGAGCCATTCGTTTTAAGGTAGCTTCACATCCACTTTGCAATGGCAAATGCAGATGACAACCAAGACGAGGATTTTGCCACAATTCAAAAAAGTCAGGGGTCAAATCCCATGGCTCCAATGATGATAAACGCAAACGAGGTAAATCGGTATCTTTTAAGATTGCCATGACTAAATTTTTTAAGCCTTGCCTGATATTGCCAAATGAACCGAGATGCACCCCTGTTAGAACAACCTCTTTATATCCCATGCCAACAAGAGATTGAATTTCCGAAACTATATCGGGGATAGGACGACTCCGTCCTACGCCACGAAGCATGGTTACGATACAAAATGTACAGCGATTATCACAGCCATCTTGTACTTTGACAAATGCCCGTGTCCTAGTATTAGATGAAGGTAATGAATCATCATGTCGAGAAATGGTATCATCATCAAAAAGCAAATTATGTTCTATAAGATGTTCAATCAACTGCTCTTTTTTATCATTTCCCAACACTAAGTCAACTTCTAATGCCGCTACCTCTTGAGGAGATAATTCGGCATAACAACCAGTAACAACAATTTTTGCATAGGGATTGGTTCGTTTCAGACGACGTATGTTTTGACGCGAGGTGCGAGCGGCTATGTGCGTGACGGCACAGCTATTGAAAATACACAAGTCAGCAGATTCGCCTGCTCCTACAATATAATGCCCTAGTTGTTTAAATTGCCGACTGAGACTCTCTATTTCGCTAATATTCAAACGGCAACCTATGAAAGCTAATCGTATTCGCAATGTGGTTGACCTCTTTTGTGGATTGCCTAGAAATCCATTCTACATGGCTTCATCGGCACTCTCGTCGCGTGAAATTATACCATCATTAATTTCGACTACGCGTGGTATTAGTTTAGCAAGGTCTTTGTCATGTGTTACCATTACAAATGTTTTCCCTTGTTCAGTCAATTTTATGAACAGGTCAAAAATATTATAAGCGGTTTTAGTATCAAGATTACCTGTCGGTTCATCGGCAACAATTAGCGGAGGGTCATTCGCCAAAGCACGAGCAATGGCTGCCCGTTGCTGTTGCCCACCTGAAACCATGCTTGGTAATTTATATGCTTGGTCAGATAATCCCACAATATCAAGCAAATGCAATGCTCTTTCACGGCGTTCCTTAGTCCGATATTTTCGAGCAAATTCCATTGGCAACATGATATTTTGCAATAGGCTTAAGGCTGGAAGCATCTGAAAAAATTGAAAGATAATACCCACATTTTGCCCTCGCCATGCAGCCAAATTATTCTCACTCATTTCATGAACTGGTTTTCCTGTTACAACCACTTCACCTGAAGTAGGACGGTCAATTCCTGTAATCATGTTAAGCAGAGTTGTTTTGCCATTCCCTGATGGACCAACCACACCAACAAACTCACCATGGTCAATAGTTAATGAAAGCCTTTTCAAAATAGTGACTTCACCACCACCGACCTGAAAATTCTTAACAATATCTCGCAGTTCAATGAGATGAGTATCCTTATTGTCATCCTTCACACCAAAAATGCTATCGAGCATTCGAGCCTCCTGAAAATATAGATTTCATGTAGCGATTTTCATGATTCAAAAGCCACTCCTTACGCCATACTCCTCCGCCATAACCTGTCAATTTTCCGTTTTTACCAATAACACGATGACAAGGAATAATGATTGCAATTTTATTATGTTTATTTGCCATGCCTACTGCCCGTACTGCTTTAGGATTGCCAATCTGACGGGCAATCTCGCCATAAGAGACTGTCTTACCAAAAGGAATATTCATCAAAGCAAGCCAAACCTGTTTCTGAAAATCAGTACCTTGCAATTGCAAAGGTAAATCAAAATTGCTAAGTGTCCCTTGAAAATATTGGTCAAACTGGTCTAAGCATGTTTGCAAGACATGGGGTAAATACTGGCTTGCAGTGGCTGGCTCTTCAACAAAATCAACACTTAAAACATGTGATTCTGTGCCGACGATAGACAATGTTCCAATGGGTGTTTTGTAATATGTATGATATGTTTTCATGTTTGATTTAGTAAATCTGTCAACATATAAAATATAGCATGTTTGTTATTTGGGTAATGTAAATTTGACTGTTGTGCCATGTCCATATTTAGACTCTACCCAGATTTTTCCATTATGTTTTTCAACCATCTCTTTACACATAATAAGTCCAAGTCCTGTGCCTGATTCTTTATTTGTGCCTTGTGTGGTATGATGCACATCAATCCGAAACAATTTGTCAATATCTTCGGGTTTAATGCCAATACCTGAATCTTTGATATGCACTTCTATGTAGGAATCAGTGGTTTTTCCACTAGCTCCTAATTCCTGATCCATAATTTTTATTTCCACATGCTCATCACGCGGCGTGAACTTCAAGGCATTACTGACCAAATTGCGAATGATGGTAGTAACCATATTTTTATCAGCATGTACCATGATATTATTAGGTATATTTGCAGAAAGGACAATGTTTTTTGCTTTGGCACTTTCGCTTAAGAGCATGATATTGTCCATTGCTGCTTCATTGACAAGGAATGGTTCAGGATTAAAAGGCATGCGTCCTTGTTGCATCCTAGCCCAATCAAGCAGATTAGTCAGCAGGTTGTATATATTCTTAGCTGATTGATGAATGATATGCCCATATTCTTTAAGTTCGCTTCGTTCAGCACTTTCAGCGACAAAGTCAAGCAACTCACTCAGTCCAAGTAAGGGCAAAAATGGATTTTTCAAATCATGGGCAACGATTGAAAAGAACTTATCTTTGCTGGCATTGAGTTCCGTTAGCTTGTGATTTATTTTCTCCAATTCAGTTTTAGAAGCTTGCAAATCCAACGCTTGGATTTCAATCTCAGAGGTATATTCTTCAAGTGTTGCTTGTTGATTTTGCAACACTTCGGCTTGATGTTCTAATTGTTCAGTTCGTTCTGCTACCCGCTGTTCCAATGAGTCAATCAACTCATGCAATTGTTTTGTCATTTTATTGAATACATCTGCCAAACGCTTAAACTCATCAGAAGTATCAATGACAATGCGGGTATTTAAATCCCCCTGTATAATCTGTTCTGCACCCTTAGTCAACAAATATAAGGGAGCAATTAACCGTTGGGTTAATAACATCAAGCCTAAAGCCAAAATCACAGAACCAATAACTGCCAATATTACGACATAGATACCCAGTTGGTTAACAGCTCCATACACTTCACTTTCAGGGTCTGTAGCAATAATATGCCATTCCCATGCAGGGAAATACGTATATACACCAAAGTAATCCATACCTTCCCAAGAGTAACTCAAATGGTCATTTTGATTAAGGCGTATTTCTTGAAACCAATCTTGATTACTGACATCGTGACCAATTAATGATTGATTGGGATGAGCAACAATTTGCCCTTCAATGTTAACCACATAGACATATCCCAATTCGCCAATTTCAATGGAAATAATTTTTGTGCTGGCATCAGTTTGAGCTTGTGTGACACTAGCTTCTATCGTTTCCAAGCCATAAGCATGTAAAATTTTTTCATGTTCGGTGGCAATTTCCACTGATTCGGACAAACGGGTAGACAGCCAATTTTCGGCTAAGTTATTGATGGCATTGCGAGAAAGATAATAGGTTGTTCCTGCCCCAGCTAACAAAGCGATTAAAACCAACGGCAATGTTGTTAATAGAATCTTCGTGTAAATTTTCATGCTTTTGTACTGTATTTATGTTTAAGCATCGTGTAACCATTGTTCAATTTGGGTATGTGGATTAGTTTCTAAGCGAGCCGACTCAATCAAATCATCAATTTGGTCATAATGAGAAAAATTTGTGTCGGGCTTTGCCCCTGTAACAACAATCGAATCAGAGTGAAAAAATCGCGTTAAAAACACATCTGCATTGGGACGCCATGCCACATAGATAACAAAAGGATTCACATCTTCCCTAATAAGTTTGTGCATTTCGGAATGTTCGACAACTTCTATCTCAATATCAATACCAATTTGAGCTAACTGCTCCTTCATACTCGTATAGGGTTTAAGATACGTATGATGCTCGGAGGATATAATTTTTAGAGAAAATCCATCAGGATAACCCGCTTCATCAAGTAATGCCTTGGCTTTATCCAAATCTACGGTATAATCCAAGTTCAAATTGGTAACTTCTTCATGCGTCAACCCGCCAGGTAAAAATTGAGACGGTACGGGTGAATAAACGTTTCCAATGAACTCTTTGCCAAAGAGGTCTAAAAATTTTTCTCTATCTAATGCGTAAGCAATTGCTTGACGTACTCGTAAATCGTTCAAAGGTTCAACACTGGTATTGAAGTAAATTGTACCTATCTCACCAACACCATGCACCCCCACTACAACCCCTTCTTGTTGTTCCATATTTTTTATCAATTCCTTATCCAAAGAGATTTGAATAGCATCTACTTTTTTGGATGTCAATGCTTCTACACGCTCTTCTTCATCAGGAATAAATTGAACTTCGACACCTGTTAACAGTGGGGTTCCACGAAAATAGTGTTCATTAGCCACTAGGGTCACTGTTTTACCAGGCGTATAACTTTCAAACATAAACGGACCTGTTCCAACAGGATGGGCTTTAAATGCCTCATCTCCCATAGCTTCAATCGCCTTTTTACAAACGATAAATCCACCGCTATAATCTGTCACTTTTGCTAAAAATAGAATGGACGATAGCGGGGGAGCCTGGATGATTTTTACTGTATAATCATCCACTTTTTCGATTGTCATCCCTTCATATTCCCCTGCATAAGCAGAACGATTGGGATTAGCCGATTTTTGTAATGAGTAGACCACATCATCAGCAGTCAATTCATACTTTTCTGTTTGGGGACTTGGATGACACATAATACCCTTTCGTAACCGAAATGTCCAGACTTGTTTGCCACCCACAATTTCGGGATTGGGGATGCTTTCTGCTAGGTCAGGTTCAATGGCAGGAGCATTTCCAGGCTCATACCGAATTAAGCCGTTGAAAATCATATCAACCACAATGCGGTCTTGATATGCAGCGGCAAGATGAGGGTCACCCGTTCCCCAGTCAGCAAATTCTGTTCCATATCGTAAAACCGCTGGGACAACTGACTCTTTAATCACTTGTGTTGGGGTTGGGAGTACTTCGGTTGGCTCTATCATAAGTGTTTCTGTTGGAAAGGCTACAGGTGATGGCTCTGTCGAGCTACATGCAACACCAATAGCAAGTATACTTAATAACATAATTAAAAAAATTATTTTATGCTTCATAGATATCTCCTTTTCTGAAAGTCAAAAAATACTTGATAATGTGCATAAATTACATGACAAATGAAAAATAATTGTATGTTGATACTAACACGGGAGCAATGGTTAAACAAGAAAGGTTTTCAAAAACCTTTCTTGTTTTAACATTACTTCATTTGCAATATTAATTCAGATTTTCAAAAATACCTGCTGCACCCATACCACCACCAATACACATCGTTACCATGCCATATTTATTTTGACGGCGTTTCATCTCATGGATGAGTTGAGTGGTCAACTTTGCTCCAGTGGCTCCGAGCGGATGCCCTAGTGCAATAGCACCACCATTAACATTTGTTATTTTGTCATTAATCTTTAACTCTCGAATGACAGCTAAGGATTGAGCGGCAAATGCCTCGTTCAATTCGATGAGGTCAATATCATCAAGGCTAAGCCCAGCATATTTTAGTGCCTTTGGGATAGCTTTTGTCGGTCCAATTCCCATGACTTCAGGAGGTACTCCAGCAGAGGCATAACTGACAAATCGCACCAATGGTTTGATGCCAAGTTTGTCTGCTTTCTCACGCGACATGACCACTACGGCAGCAGCTCCATCATTCAAAGGTGAAGAATTACCAGCAGTAACAGTACCATTCACCATGAAAACTGGTCTCAATTTTGCCAATCCTTCCATGCTCGTGCCACGCCGTACTGCCTCATCGGTATCAAAGATAATTTTCTTTGTTCCTTTGGTGGTGGTGATTTCCACCTCAAGCGGAACAATCTCTTCCTTAAAACGACCATCATCAATAGCTTTGGCGGCTCGTTCATGGGAACGAACTGCAAAAGCATCTTGGTCTTCACGATTGATATTATATTGTTGTCGGACTCGTTCAGCGGTTAAACCCATGTTTATATAGGATTCGGGAATGTTGTCTGTTAGCCATTGATTGGGACTAAAATTAAACCCGCCCATTGGCACCATGCTCATGCTTTCCACGCCACCCGCTATGATAACATCACCCATGTTACACATAACTTGTTGACATGCAATGGCAATCGTTTGCAAGCCCGAAGCACAAAAACGATTTACTGTTTGGGCGGGAATAGTATTTGATAATCCTGCTCTCAAACCAATCATGCGTGCTATGTTCATCCCCTGTGCACTTTCGGGCATGGCACAGCCAAGAATAATATCATCAATTTCGTTTGGGTCTAATTCGGGTACTTTTTCCAAAGCATGCTTAATAACTACGGCTCCCATATCTTCAGGACGATAAGAAACCAATGTTCCTTTGTTTGCTCGACCAATTGCGGTACGAGCGGCTGATACAATTACTGCTTCTCGCATACTAAACTCCTTTTTTAATAAACGCCTCAACACGTGTATAAGCTTCATTATCCGTGTATTGTTCGGGAGGCGATTTCATAAAATAAGCAGATGGAGCTAATAATGCCCCACCAATTTTCCTGTCCAATGCCAGCTTGGCACAACGTACAGCATCAATTACCACGCCAGCAGAATTGGGACTGTCCCACACTTCTAATTTGAGTTCAATATTAATGGGCACATCACCAAAACTACGTCCTTCTAAACGAACATGAGCCCACTTGCGGTCTGTCAACCAGGGGACGTAATCACTGGGACCGATGTGGATGTCATCAGGGGAAATCTCATGGTCAAGTTGAGACGTAACCGAATTGGTTTTTGAGATTTTTTTACTTAGTAAACGGCTACGTTCTAACATGTTATAAAAATCCATGTTTCCGCCAAAATTCAATTGACTGGTGTGCATTAAACGCACTCCTCTATCTTGAAACAATCGTGCTAAGACTCGATGCACAATCGTTGAGCCAACTTGACTTTTAATATCATCACCAATTATGGGCAGGTTACGGTCTTTAAACCGTTTTTGCCAGTATTTCTCACGAGCTATAAAAACAGGAATACAATTCACAAATGCACAACCCGCTTTCAATATCTGCTCAACATACCATTTGGTTGCCATCTCCGAACCGACTGGCAGATAGCTAATTACTACATCTGTGTTAGTATCTTTTAAGATACCCACAATGTCATCGGTCGGGCCGGGAGCCTTCTCAATTTTCTCGGATAGATATTTACCTATTCCGTCATGGGTCATACCACGATAAACAGGCACTTTCAGATGTGGCACATCGGCAAATTTAATGGTATTATTCGGCTCAACCCAAATCGCTTCAGATAAATCCTTGCCGACTTTGTTTTTATTTACATCAAAGCTAGCCGTAAATTCAATATCCCCGACATGATAATCACCTAAAACGGTGTGCATCAAACCAGGAATCAAATCATCTGGGGCGGCTCGCCGATAGTATTCAACGCCTTGTACCAATGATGAGGCACAATTGCCTACGCCAATAATGGCGACTCGAACTTTACTCATAATTTGTAATATATACTCCTTGATTTTAGTAGGTGCGGTCTCACTACCACATAGCCCCGCAATTAGCAGTTGCGGGTATTTTTTGATTTTCATCGATTGATTCTAATGATAACATCTTTGTGAGCTACCATCAAACTAAACAAAAAAGCCAATCAACATTAATATTCCTATTCCAACTTCCGAACACAAATTTGGAAAACTTTGTAAAACCATGCTATTATACTACATCAACCTTAAATAAGCTAATTGAGACGATTATGTCGCTCATATACGGAGTGTAGAGAAATAACAAGTGGACAAAGAAACAAATTATCTAAGTGATATAAAATTTGAAGAGCATGCCATTTTGATTGTAGATGATAACCCTACCAATTTGGGAGTCATATCAGATTATTTGAAAGATTACGGGTTTAGGATATTGACTGCTCGGACAGGCAAAACTGCCTTAAAACGAGTGAAATATGCCCCGCCTGATATTATTTTATTAGATGTCATGATGCCTGGCATGGACGGCTTTGCAACATGTCAACGTTTGAAAGCAGATGAAAAAACAAGCGACATCCCAGTAATCTTCATGACTGCATTGGCAGGTGAAGAAGATAAAGTTAAGGGGTTTCGAGTTGGAGCAGTTGACTATGTAACAAAGCCTCTGCACCATGATGAAGTTTTAGCACGCATAACTACCCATTTGCGTATTCAAAACTTGACTCGAAAATTGCAAGAAAAGAATACTCGTCTACATGAAATATCTACTGAACTTGAGAAAACCAACGAAGCACTTCTGAAAAAAGCCGAGGAGGCTAAGGAAAAAGCCCAGGAACTAATCCGAATTAATGCTAGTAAAGATAAAATATTTTCTGTAGTAGCACATAAGTTACAGGGTCCTTTCCAATCTTTGCTTAGTCTTTCAGAAACCTTAGCAGAAAAACCTGATGGTCTGAATGTTGATGACATTCGTGACATTGGAGAAAACATTAATAATTCGGTAAAAAACATATACAATTTATTAGACAACATGTTACAATAATTTCTAAGGAGGAACCATGACAACATCTCATATTATCAATGTTACCGACCAAACATTTCAAAAAAAGGTCATTGAACAATCGTATACTGTTCCTGTCGTCGTTGATTTTTGGGCAGAATGGTGTGCACCATGTCGCATGTTGGGACCCGTATTGGAAAAATTGGCGACTGAATATAATGGTAAATTTATCCTAGCAAAAATTGACGTAGATAAAAATCAGATGATGGCTCAACAATTCCAGATACAAGGTATTCCAGCCGTAAAAGGATTTGTTGACGGAAAGGTGTTTAATGAATTTACTGGTGCAAAAAGTGAAGCACAAGTACGAAAATTTATTGATAGCCTTATCCCTAGCAAAGCTGATTTGATTGCTCAACAAGGGCATCAGTGGGAAACAAGTAATCAACCTGATATGGCAATCATGCATTATCGTCAGGCAATCGAAACAGACCATGAACACTATCCTGCCATGGTCGCTTTAGGGAGAGTGTTAATTCGACAAGGCAACATTGACGAGGCTTATGCTGTCCTCGAAAAAATCCCCGAAGGCATAAAGGAATATACTATGGCAAAAATCCTAAAGACTACTGTTCAATTTCAATTGACTGCCGAAGGACATACCGAAAATGAATTAACTGCAAAATTGGCAAGCCATGCCAATGATGTAGATAGTCGTTATACTTATGGCTGTTTATTGGCAACACAAGAGCGTTTTGCGGAAGCACTCGAACATTTTTTAGAGATTGTACAATATGACCGCACTTATAAGGATGATGCCGCCCGTAAAGCAATGCTTGTTTTGTTTGACATGCTCGGTGATGATAACACACTCACCCAAAAATATCGAAGGTTGTTAGCGAGTTCACTATTTTGAGCGATTTTGAATCAAGACCTCACAGGATTCCAAAACCTGCGAGGTCTACGACGAAACCTCTACAGTTTCATCTTTTACTCATCACCACTTACTTTTTTTTATCCCTACTACTTACTTACCCAACTATTACCCATGTTACTACTCACTTGCCTGGCGACGGTGGCGACGACCCCGCTATCGCATGGAATTTGTGGTGGATTAAATATAGCTTTCTCAATGAACCACAAAATCCTCTCTCAACCGATTTTATGTTTTATCCCATCGGGATTAATCTTGCTTTCTACACTTTGACTACCCTGAATGGTCTAACAGCACTTCCATTATTGTTGAATTTTGGAGTCGTAACAGCAAGCAACATTCACATGTGGTTTAGCTTGACTATTTCTGCTTACGGCATGTTTTTGTTGGCATATCACGTACTCCTCCCCCACAAAGGGGATGGGTTGGGGTGGGGTATTACACTCCCCTTCAAAGGGGAGTGGTTGGGTAGTACATGGTGGGGAGCTGTTTTGGCGGGTGTGATATATGCCTTTGCCTCAAACAGATTATTTTATATCTCGCTAGGACAATTCAACATCGCTAGTATCCATTGGATACCCTTTTGTGTTCTGTTCATCTTAAAACTGTTTGATAATTGTCAACCTGATTTTAATCGGCAAAGCTCCATCAAACTTACCTTTATTGCATCACTTTTTCTCATCATGCAAACATGGACAGAAATGACATACACTTCGTTTCTGCTTCTCTTTTTAGTTGGAATCAGTCCACTTTTAGCCGTTATGTTACCTGACATGCAAACTGAAGGAGATTTTTTTGTGGTGGGGAGTGGCTTTGCTGAAAGCTTCAGTGCGGATTTAATAGGCTTTTTCATTCCTACGATTCAGCATCCTTTATTCGGCTCAATCATTACCACAACAAGTATTACACATTTTAGCAAAGGACAACATATTTTTCTTGGCTACACATTTTTAATTATGGTGATAATCGGCATTAGCGTTACCATACGAAAAAAGCATGTCAAAGTTTCTAATACCATGTTTTGGCTAATAAGCAGTTTTATATTTGCCCTCCTTTGTCTTGGACCCGAAATTATCATCAATGGCAAAAATACACATATTCCTGCCCCGTTTCAAATTATGCAATTAATCCCATTTGTCAAAGGAAATCGCTACCCCAGCCGATACAGTGTCATGCTTATTCTATCGCTCATTCCATTGGCGATGCTTGGTTTTCATCACCTTGCCATCAGGATTAAAAAACCCAAATTTTTATCTCTGTTTATTTCAGCACTTTTTTTATTTGAAATGGTTTCTATTCCACTTCCACAATCGGACATGACCGTTCCTGATGTATATCATAATCTCGCCCAAGAAAAAGATGCATTTACAATTTTGGATATACCTTTTGCTTGGCGAAATGGTTTTCGCATCACAGGGGCATATACCACAGGATTTATGTTTGGACAATTTTATCAAACCATTCACCAAAAACGATTATTGCAAGGTAACACCAGCCGCAACCCTTCATCAAAGTTTCAATATTTCACCACTGCACCTGTTTTAAGTTCCCTTCGCATTTTGGAAATGGGGCATGAGTTGCCAGCCGACATGTGGCAAAGTGATAAAGTTTATGCTAGTGATGTGTTACGATTTTTTAATGTCAGATATATTATTGTTCGACCTGAAACGCCTGGCTATCTCAATCATCCTCAAAAGACCATGCCTTATATTGAAACAATACTTCCTGTACAAAAAATAAGTGCTACGCCTGAATTGATTTTGTACCATGTCAACTATTCTCCTTATGCTGATAAAATTGATTTGCTTAGCGATTCACCCTTATCAAAACTTTATTTTGCGGAAGGATGGGGGATTTCCACAGATATAATTGTGGCTCATCGTCAAATCATGCGTTTACTCGTTCCACTAAATGGCAATGCTCAAACTGCTAATTTCATGGTTCGGCGAAGTCCCACTGAAGTGGGGACTCCGAAAATGTGGCTTGAACTGGATAGCTGGCGTTCGGAACCTGTTTTTATTTCGGAGAGCTGGCAAGATATACAAATTATGATTCCAGGTGAAGTTGTTAAAATGGGGCTTAACGATATTCGTTTGCATGTAGATACTACAGACCTAAAGGGTTTTCAAAACCTTGCAGGTCTTGTCGTTATAAGTGCGGGTGAGGAATCGGGAAATTTAGGACACATCTACTTGAATGGCATGGATATTTCCCAAAATAAACGCGGTTATAACATAGCTTTCATCACGCCACATGGCGACTTGTTGGCAACGAAAAATTTTGATACTCATGCCGATGCCAATGCTAGTCATGCTCTTGCCCAATTTATTCAAACTGCTCCTAAAAATGTTATCATTGCTGTTTCGGTAGCAGATGAAGGAAGTAACATGCTGACTAAAGAGGCAGTCCATGCCTTGCAAACGATTGGCGGTCAGGTAGATTTGCGAGGGAAGTTTCGAGCAAGTCATGCTCTAATCGGATGCAAAGATAAGGCATGTCCCATTTTTGAAAATTACGACCCATTTAATCCTGTCATGGTAGTTCAAGGATACGGTTTAATTGAGCCAACTGTATCAGCCATTTTCAGAGCGATTACATTTGAGGAAAGACAATTTTAACATCTTTCATCTCCTTTAATTCTGTTTCTAATTCAGGTGGGCTTTTCTTGACTTTTTCCATAAACTCTTCTAATATTCGTTCTAGTATCATTTTTTCCTTCTTTTGTTAGATGATGCTAGTTCCTTTTTTGTCAAATATTATTTTTTGGGATTGCACCCAACGGTAACATGAAGCATATTTGAAATATGAAAAAACTAGAAATAGAAGAAATAGAAGTTGACCTTCTCTTAGAAGGAATATATCAACGCTACGGCTATGATTTCAGACATTATGGTCGAGCATCTATCAAACGTCGTTTGCAACATCATCTGACAAAAGCAGATTATGGCATAGTTTCAGAAATGATTCCAAGTGTACTCTACGATGAAAGCAAATTCAAAGCACTTCTCTTTGATATTTCTGTCACCGTAACAGAAATGTTCCGTGACCCTTGGTTTTATGTAGGGATACGTGAAAAAGTGATACCTTTTTTGAAAACATTTCCTTTTATAAACGTGTGGCATGCTGGATGTGCTACAGGTGAAGAGGTTTACTCATTGGCAATTGTTTTGAAAGAAGAAGGACTCTATGACAGAGCCAGAATTTATGCTACGGACATCAACGACTCAGCCCTAGAGAAAGCAAAAAGCCGAATCTATCCCATGAGCAAGATGAAAGAATACAGTTCCAACTATCAACACGCGGGCGGGAAACGTTCGCTATCACATTACTTTTATGCCAAGTATGACTCGGTTATTGTTGATGCAGACTTGCAAGAAAATATCACATTTGCCAACCATAATTTAGCTACCGATAACGTATTTGGTGAAATGCACTTGATTTTATGTCGTAATGTTCTTATCTATTTTAATCGGACATTGCAAGATAGGGTTTTATCCATTTTTGCGGATAGCTTACGTTATAACGGTTTTTTGTGTCTTGGTACAAAGGAAACCATGCATTTCGCAAAAGTAAGAGATGATTTTGTCGAATTTTTGCGAAATGAACGAATATATCAATATAAAGGGATACCACACTAGCATGTAGCACGGATATCCTGTCCGTTGGTGTACAGGTAAGATGCCTACACTACGAGGTGATTTAGTTAATGCGTTTTGAAAAAAAATATGAAGCAATTGTAATCGGTACTTCGGCAGGAGGCTTGGGGACATTGCAAAAAATTCTTTCAAAATTACCATCAGATTTTGCTTTGCCGATTTTGGTCGTGCAACATCGTTTACCTGCCGCAGACCAGTTTTTATCAATCTTTCTCAATGATGTATGTCAACTGGCAGTTAAGGAAGCAGATAACAAAGAAATAATAAAACCACCAATGGTTTATGTTGCCCCTTCAAATTATCATCTGTTGGTTGAACGCACTAAAACTATTTCCCTCACTGTTGACCCTAAAGTAAAGTATTCCCGTCCATCGATTGATGCGCTGTTTGAAACCGCCGCCGAAGCATATCTTTCTAAATTAATTGGCATAATTCTAACAGGTGCTAATAATGATGGTACTGCGGGTTTGAAGAAAATCAAAGAACATGGTGGTTTGACTATCGCTCAGAACCCACAAACAGCCGAAGTTTCTATCATGCCCATGTCTGCCATTCAAGCAAATGTCGTGGATAAAGTTTTGTCATTAACTGAAATGGCTCCCTTTCTAAATCAAATATCCGACGAAGTTAAGGTTTATGAAAGGCGTTATCACAAATTGAATATGGAACATCAAAGCAAAATTTGACATGTCAAAGCTCGCTTTGACGCTCCAGTGACGCTTCAATTTATCTTGTCAAAAAACAGCATTGAACAGCCCTACGCTATTATCTGTCCAGTTCATGTTTCATGTTGATGTAAAGACTCGAATAGTCATGTTTAGACAAACCCAAAACCGAGCGAACTATCAACCGATTAATATGATTACGCATCTCTTCCAATGAATCAGGCACATCATTCTCCACCCACGAACTGAGTAGTTGCAACAAACTTGGCATAAAATGATAAGCAACTAAATCAGTCGGAACATCATGGAATTTCCCCATCTGTTTGTAGCTATACCGATAATGTTGATATCCTTCGGCTAAGGCAAGTGACATCAGTGGTTCCATTAAAATATCTGCCGTCGGGCTTCTAAATACGGCTTTCAATATCTTTGCATGTTTTTGAACAAAATCAAGCCCTTTTAGGGCATTTTGTTCGACCTCCTCTAAGGTAGTGGGAGGCGACAAAACATGCTGTAACTCCGATACAATCTCCTTCACAATTTTTATCAGTAAACCGTTTTTATCATCATAATAGCGATAAAAGGTTTTATATTCTATTCCCGCCCTTCGTGCAATCTGTCGAATAGTGATATCCTCATATTTTTGCTCAATAATCAAATCAAGCATCGATTCATGCAAAAACTGTCGTGTCTGTTCAATGTTGGCATCGTTTGGATTCATAGAAACCAGCCGTTGGAACCCCCCGATTCTAGTCGGAGGAGGAAAACGGCTTACCTCCTTTTTGCCTTAAAACTAATTTCCTCCATGTCCCACTTCTAGTGGGGAGGGCGAATGTTTTGAATTATACCAAAAAAGGGTTAGTTTTGTGAATACCATAAGCGGGTTTAAAATTACAATTCTTACCCTTAGCAAGTATAAAAACTGTGTTGGACATAGCTATTCTATGTCATGAAAAAATAATTAAGCAAATATTCTTTCATAATAATACCAAGTGATGCTAATTGTCAAGATTTTTTAGCTAAGTGTAGTGATTAGCAACGGTGTAATTATTCACTCCCCCTCGTTAGTGGACCCCAACCCCCAGCCCCTTCCCCTACGAGGAGAAGGGGAGTAAAATTCCCCTCTCCCTGTGGGGGAGGGATTAGGGGTGGGGGGTAAACGGTACGACTTATTGTCCGTTCAGAGTTACATGGACAAGATATCCGTGTTGCATGATTAAATATTTGCATATTTCAAAAAAAGAAGATTCGTGCTTTCACCCAACCCTATGACATCACAGGCGAACATATCACAATTGTTCAAATAATTGCTCAATTGCTCAAATAATTGCTCAATTGCTCACATCGCCACCATCTCCATTTGACCATGCATGGTTGGTAACTGCTTATGCCAATGTGCGAGGCATCACCCTCTTAAAACCGCATCTTATGAATGCCAAAGCACATGGCACAAAAATTCATGTCGTTGTCGGCATTGATTCCCGTGTAACCAACAGTGAAGCCTTGCATGCATTACACAGTCTTCAAATAGATACCCACATTTTCCACAACCCGCAATTTGCCCATACCTTTCACCCAAAAATCTATCTCTTTGAAGCAACAAATCAGCATGCCCAACTACTCATGGGGTCAAGCAATTTGACACAAGGTGGATTATACACCAATTATGAAGCCATGCTACATATATCTTATGATTTGACGGGTGAAGATATACACACTTATCAAACCATCAAAGACTCCTTGAGCATTTATCTCAATCCGAATGGTACAACTGTACAGCCCTTGACCCTCGAATTGATTGAATATCTTGCTCAACAAAAACCATCAACGAGACATGATATGTTACCATTAAGCACTATACCAAAACATGACTCATCGCCCAATATTCATTTACCTTTTGCTCATGAATTTATACCTAAACCAATTTTAGAAGGAGAACCCATGCCAATCAATTCTGTTGAATTAGACGCATTACGCCGATATTTTCCTGAAAAGGATGATGACCAATTGACCACTTGGCTACAAACTGCTCATCGAGTTCGACAACTTAACAAACTTTCTCCAACACTCATACTCGATGACGACCAACGCCAAACGTTTAATGAACATCTCATGCGGGCGGATAACCTGCTCCAAACAGACCGCCCATACACTATTTCTGTGGTCGGGGCAACAGGAGCAGGAAAAAGTGCCTTAATCAATGCTCTCGTTGGCGACAATATTTTATCGTCACGCGACAGTGCCGAAGCTATCACGGGTACAATTGTTACAGTTCGACAAATGGAATCGCCTGATAAATCGCTACATCGTCAAGCAACCATTTTTTATTATACTTTCCATGAAATACTCCAAATGATTAATGATTATGCCGATTCACTTGGGTTAAATATTAACCAACTCGATTTGAATCATCAGCGAAATTTTCAGACGCTTATTCCCAAACTGCAACAGACATTACAGCGACAAAGTATGACATGTCCAAAATGCCATGAGAAAAATCCTCCCCAAACAAAATTTTGTGTCAATTGCCAAATCGCCATCAATTACTTGGATGATTTGTTGGAAACGATGATGCATCAGCATACCAAAATTGACATGGGACAGGAAACATTTAACCTAAATTCGGAACATGATTTGGAAAGACTTCGCGACAGTATGGATGAAAAATCACCCCTAAATGCCGAAGGAAATTCCAGCCGCTTTATCCCTTTGATTGACCACATTGAGATTGAAATTTGTTCACCCGAATTACTTCAAGAAGGTTTGTTTCATGTGGCATGGACAGACGTACCTGGTATACGGGCTTCCACCCAACGCCATGCCACACGAGTCCGTGAGCAACTCAATCCTGAAAAAACCGATGCCATTATTTTGGTCTTGGCGAAAGGAGAACGTTTTCGAGAGGGTGTTAAGCAATTGCTTGACCAAATCAAACGGGTCATCATGGGCACTTGGCGAGAAACGAAAAAAGATATTGATGCCGCTAGTCGTATTTTTGTGGTGGTGAATAAGGGCGATTTACGTCATGCACTTCGTCCATTAGAAGAGGGGATTCGCAAAATTTGTGCCGACTTTAGTCCCAATTTTTTGCATGAGCATGGGGATAATGTTTTTTATGATGTCAAAGCATGGGCGGCATTATTAGCACAATTGAAATTGGCAAACCCCGATATGGGAGCGACTTGGCTAAATGGTGAGCAACCAAGCGAAGGAATATTTGCCCTTTATGGCATGGAAGATGTGCATGCTTATAAAAGTTATGTCATGCGTGCATCGGACGCACACCCCAATTTATCAGCCGATGCGGCGGTTTTAGCTTGGAGTGATATTCCCAAGTTACGGGCAAGATTAGCCGATTTTTTGCGGGATAGCCGTTTTGAACGGGATTTGCAGGAATCCGTCGACCGTTTTCATCAGGCTTATCACTTAGCTCAATCGGCAACTAATCAAGCATGGCACGATATTTTCCATCATCCTCCGAGTGATGATAACCCTGAACAAGAATTGCAGGCATTGATGGCGGATACATCTGCACATTACATCCAAGATTTGCAATGTGGTTCACGAGATATGCAGCATCGTTTTGAGCAAGCATGTCATAATTTGAGGAAAATAGAAGAACCCATTTTGAATCAATATTTGGAGCAGATTCGTGATGACCTGTTAAAGAAAATCAAACAGCATACCGCAACACAATCGTTCCGCCAAAAATTAGTCAACATGGGATATGACACTGAGTTTTTGCAGTACGATTATGGCTCAATCGGTGATTGGACAACATTGCGCACG
Organism: Anaerolineaceae bacterium 4572_78; assembly: GCA_002084875.1. Taxonomy (GTDB): domain Bacteria; phylum Chloroflexota; class Anaerolineae; order 4572-78; family 4572-78; genus 4572-78. The sequence goes on from NBMH01000119.1 coordinate 18,337, forward strand.
TTGGATGAGTTGGTCTTTGGATGGCTTGATGATGCCGTGCAGTCGGTGTCTCAAGCGATGATAGCTGCTTTGGAAAAACAAATTGCTTACCATGATGTTTTGGCATTTCTGAAATCATTGCATGGACATTCTGAGCAAGCGAGTCGTTTTTTAAACTATTATCAAAATGACATTATGACCCATTTGCAACAGGTATACATGAACTCATGTCGAGGAGCATGCTTTTGCAATTTACGGGAATATGATGTGGTGCGAAATATTGCCACTGAAGTAAAAGGATTTGGCAATCCTGTGGATAAGGTAAATATTGAAACCACACAAAAAGGAATCATTCAAATGACATATAAAGTTTATGAGGAAGGATTGAATCAATTTGTGGCAGTCCTGTCTCAACGACTTGAAGAATTATTTTTTTATCAATTAACCATTGCCATGCGAAAAGTGGAAAAATTGGTACAAGATATGCAGGTGCAGTTCATTTTAGAAGTGACCAATAAAGAACATAGATTGTATCACTATTTCCAATCTCGTAAGGCACCTGAAATTGAACGAGCAAAAACATTGCTTAATCAATTGCAACAATTACGATTAATCAAGGAGTAATAAATTATGGAACGTGAATCTGTTATAAACATTATTGATGAAGCCCGCAGTCAAAAACAACCGCCGCAATTGGTGGAATGTGATTTGACG
>NBMH01000120.1 GCA_002084875.1 Anaerolineaceae bacterium 4572_78
AAAAAAATATTGATAGTAATTTTTTGACAAATTGAGCATGTGTGTTAAACTGTGTTTAAATTATTTGCTTGCAGTTACAAAATAAAGGTGAAATTGATATGGCAAGAAGAAAACAATCACGTGGAAAATGTAATTTCTGTGAACGAGAAATGACAAAAGGTGGTTTGGCGAGACATTTGTCGTCTTGTGCCAAACGTAAAGAACATGCTAGTATTGCTGACCAAAAACCAGGTGAAACACAAAAGTTGTATCATCTACAAATACAAGATGCCTGGAATGCTGATTTTTGGTTACATTTGGAAGTGAATGGTTCTGCAACATTGGAAGATATTGATTATTATTTGCGTGCAATATGGCTAGAATGCTGTGACCACCTGAGCCAATTTTCGATTGGAGGCTGGAAAGGAACAGAAATATCAAAAGATACTCGTGTTGAAAAAGTACTCGATGTAGGTACTGAGTTGACACATATTTATGATTTTGGTACATCCTCCGAAACTTTGATTAAGGCAGTTAAGATACGTACAGGTAAGCCGTTGACATCACATCCTATCTACTTGATGGCACGTAACAACCGACCTTATGTAGGTTGTATGGAATGTGAAAAACCTGCTTCATGGTTATGTTTAGAGTGTTTATATGACCTGGATGAACAAGGAACGTTATGCAACGAGCATGCTGAAAGTCATGAGCATGATGCTTATGGTGAGCCAATAGAGCTTGTGAACTCGCCTAGAGTAGGGATGTGTGGCTATACTGGACCAGCAGAACCTCCTTATTAACATTTGTGTTTAACATGCTGATATTTGGTGTGGTTGCCCTCGCAATCTGCTAATAATTCACTCCCTCTTTTGTCAGTAGACCCCAACCCCCTAGGAGCGAAAAAGCTTGCTTTTTCATGTCAAAGCAAGCTTTGATGCTCCAATTTATCTTGTCAAAAAATAGCATTGAACAGCTCTGAATAGTAGGGGCGTACGGCCGTACAACTAGCATTGAACAGCTCTGGGGGTGGGATGAACTATACTTGCTAAGGGTAAGAATTGTAATTTTAAACCATGTGGTTTGTGCCACAAACCCCTACATTTGTGAACGGTGTTAATGTAGTGGTTTATGGCATAAACCCGCTTATGGTATTCACAAAACTAATCCTTTTTTGGTATAATAATCCCCACCTCAACATTTCAAGAAATAAGCATGTTGCTAACTATATATCGCTGCTATTTCAGCCGCATACTTTTCAGTAACAATCTGTCGTTTAATCTTGAGAGTGGGAGTTAATTCACCACCTTCGATACTAAAATCATGTGGCAGAATATGGAACTTACGAACATGCTCAACCCTAGCAAATTGACTATTAACCTTGTCGGCGATTTCTTTTTCGATAGTCTCTTTGATAAGAGCATTATCATGGATTGACTCGTCAACAGATATACCATGCTTTTGAGCAAATTTTTTCATGGCATCTTCGTCCAGCGTCAGCAAGGCAGATACAAACTTTTGTCCCTCACCGATTAATATTGCCTGAGCTATCAATTCAAGTTGAGCCAAAGCCAACTCTATATTTTGTGGAGCGATATTCTTTCCGCCAGAAGTTATCATAATATCTTTCTTACGACCAGTAATAGTAAGATAACCGTCCGCGTCAAGCTCGCCTAAATCTTCCGAATAAAACCAGTCATCATGCAGTACTTTACGTGTGGCTTCATCCTCTTTATAATACCCCTTAAAAACAACTGAGCTTCTGACTAAAATCTCGCCATCATCGGCAATTTTAATTTTTGTGTTTCCTAATGGCAAGCCAACAGAACCAACTTTGTTGTGTCTGGTATAATTAAAAGTAGTCGCTCCGCATGTTTCCGATTGCCCATAAGACTCATGTAAAATTACGTCAATTCCAGCAAGGAAATCTAAGATTTCATGTGAAATCGGAGCCGCACTTGTGATACATACATAAGCTCGTGATAGCCCTATCAATGGTTTAATCTTGGAATAAACCAGTTTGTCCGCTAACTTATGTTGCCATGCAAGGAATACATTTGGTTTCTTACCTTGATTAGTAAGAGTAATTACCTGTTTGCCAACATCCATTGCCCAGTCCATCAGTTTTGCCTTAATACCAGTTGTCTCTTTTAGTTTACTTGTTACACCAGCATAAATTTTCTCCCAAATACGCGGCACTCCAAAAAGAATGGTCGGCTGTACTTCTTTTAAGTTGTCAAGCATTTTTCTAATGCTCTCGGCATAAAAGACTTGATAGCTATGACAAATAGCCCCATGAATAGTAAACATTTGTTCAGCAATGTGAGACAGTGGTAAATAAGATAAACTTGAGTCCTCCTCACCAATACCAAATAAATCTCCTGCTTGTTGAGCCGTCCATAACAGATTATGATGAGTCAATATCACTGCTTTAGGCGGTCCCGTTGTACCCGAAGTGTAAATTAATGTGGCAGGGTCATCTGGTTTTAAGTTTGCCATTCGTTCATCCACAACCTCATCAGAAATATCATTTCCTTGTTCTAAGAATGTTTCCCAATCAAGCACAAGTGGGTCATCAATTTTTTCCGACACCTTCATCGTTATCACACGGTTAAGATTGGGCAAGCGTTCACGTTCTTGGTTGATTTTCTCCCATTGAGATTTATTTTCAACCAAAGCAATACGAGACTCGGCATGGTCAATAATATAGTGAACTTCATTGGGGGCATTGGTGGTATAAATCCCAGCTGGTACTCCTCCGACCAACATACAAGCAAGGTCAAAAATAACCCATTCAGGATGATTAAAACCAAGTATTGAGGCAGTATCACCTGGTTTCATACCAAACGCAATTAAAGCACGAGCCGTCTGACGAATTTCATCAGTGTACTCACGCCATGTTGTACCGACCCATTGTCCATCTTTTTTGATATGATAAGCAATGGCATTGGGTCTAACTCTAGCATTATCATGTACCCTAGAAAGAATAGTTTCAGCAGACATGATTATATTTCTCCTTTTCGTTAAATTTATAGCAACTTATTATAACTCATATTATGCAAGTAATCAAATTTGGGTAGAAATTCAATTTTTCTAAAAAATTGAATTTCTAAAAGGTCGGTATCGTAAACCAAAATTTAGAACCTTTATACATCTGACTAATCACCCCTATATTACCCCCATGCATCTTAACTAATTCTTGACAAATCGTTAAGCCTAATCCCATACCGCCATATTCTCGCCTGTACGACATATCTGCTTGACGAAATCTTTTGAAAATAACGTCATGCTTATCATGGGGGATACCAATGCCAGTATCAGTTATTGAAAAGAGCATCATTTTGGGTTCGGTATCACTTTGGTGTACTTTCATAGTAATTTGTCCCTCATTAGTGAATTTAATAGCATTATCCATCAAATTCAGCAAAATTTGCTTTAAACGAGTTTCATCTGCATGTACCTTTGACAAATCGTTTGGAATGTCAGTGATTATCTTAACATGTTTATCGCCAATGAGAATCGTTGAAGTTGCTTGGATATCAGCTATAATATCATGTACATCAAACGTATCTAAAACCAACTCTATCAATCCCGCTTCGATTTTAGATATATCCAACACATCATTAACGATAGCAAGCAAATGCTGTCCACTGTTATAAATCAATTGAATATCATCTTGGATAGGTGGGTCTAACTCACCATTTATACCAAGTAGTAATAATTCAGAAAAGCCCAAAATAGAATTTAAGGGGGTGCGCATTTCGTGGCTCATGTTGGTCAAAAATTCAGATTTTAAGTGGTCTGCTTCTTTTAGTTTTATAACTGTTTCTTCCAATTCTGTCAACAGGCGAGCCTTCTCAATAGCGATTGATTCTAAGCGATGGGTACGGTCAGCAACACGTTGTTCTAATTCATCATTTGCTTGCTGGAGTTTTTTCTGTAGATTACCGATGGTCAGATGAGTATTAACTCTAGCTAATACTTCACTATATTGAAGCGGCTTTGTGATATAATCTACACCTCCCACTTCAAATCCTTTAACTTTATCTGAGGCATCTGACAAAGCAGTCATAAAAATAATAGGAATATCTTTAGTTTGAGGATTATTTTTTAAGCGATGGCATGTTTCAAAACCATCAATACCAGGCATCATCACATCTAAAAGGATAATATCAGGGGTGACATATTCAATAAGTTCTAAAGCACTTTCGCCATCTTCTGCAACAAATATTTCAAAGTCAGCCGTTTCCAAATACTCTGCTAATATTTGCAGGTTGGTAGGATTGTCATCGACAATTAAAACTCCTTCATGTTCTGATGTATCATTTTCATTCATTTTTGATTGTTTTTCCTTCTGTTAAAAGTCTATATTTTATCATTATACCAAAACAGATTTTATAGACAAATGTGTGATATAGCAGTTCAACTTTTCAAAAACATTGAATCTCTCACAAAAACTATAGCAGAATTTTCAATAAATAACACTTTGGTGTATTATAAGAAAATACATTTGGAGTGACAAAGCTTGCTTTGTATATCAAACAAAGGTTTGACGCTCCATGTAATTCCTATCGCATAGGAGTTTTAATGGAAGATACAACTTTATATTCTGCATTGGCGGGATTACTATACAACATTGATATATTTGCCAAACGAGCAGGGCATAATATTAAAAAAACAGACATATCTGAACATTTTATACCTTATCAGTGGCGTAATGGTGTTCAAACTTATTTCAAGGAGTTGAACGAAATACCCCTTGAAGCAACATGCCTAGCTGCTGGACAATCGATTGATAATGTACCGCAATCAATCCATGAAGCGGTTTTTCTGCAATCTATTTTTCAATCCATTTCATTGGATGGCAGGTTTTCACGGCAACCATCAAGAAAATATGTGTTGCCTCTTAAAACATTATCAGACACTTCAAGAAATACTATTTTTCCAATCCCTGAACCGACATCATTGGAAACAAACTTAATATACCATAAGTTATGGGCTAACTTTTCTAAAGAGGTTCAATCTCTCCGTAATAAAATGATAGCCCCGATTAGGCATCAAAAACCATTTTTATGTAGTTTGCTAAACCTGTTGCAGAAATATACATGGGCTATGCCATGCTCTTACAATGAAGGCATGGCTGATATAAGCTTTTATGATCACAGCCGCATGACCGCTGCTTTAGCCGTTTGTTTGGCAAATAAACCAAAGGATACAAACGAGGTTGCCATTTTAGTGGGCGGTAATATTTCTGGCATACAAGAATTTGTTTACACAATTACATCATACGAAGCAACTAGAAATTTACGGGGACGTAGCGTGTATGTACAATTGTTGACAGAATCCATTACTCGTTATGTACTCCATCGGCTAGGACTTCCCATGACCAATTTAATCTATATGGGTGGTGGTATCTTTTATATCTTAGCCCCCGTTACAAAATCAAGCACCACATCCCAACACCTCACCTTCGGAGGAGAGAGACAAATGCAAACTCCGACTCTCGATGAAATTAGTCCGGATATAACACAACGCTTATTGAAGATACATGACGGCGAACTTCATTTGGTCATGGGACATACTCTCGTTTCTAAGGATGAGTTTCAAGTGGGAAAATTTCATGAGACATGGCATCGTCTTAGTGAATCGCTGCACAGAAACAAATTGCAACCGCTTATTAGTTTGCCTGATGACATGCTGACATACCATGTTGGTAGCAGCATGGGAACAGGTGGCAATGGTGAATACGTATGCGATATGTGTGGCATGGAAGCAGAACATGACAATCATGATACTCGTATTTGTGGCTTTTGCCATAGCTTGACCGAGTTTGGGGATGACTTAGCCCAAGCAACACACCTCATAACATGCATTTCAGATGAACATAATGTCGAGACAAGAAAGATTTTCGAAAACGTTTCTTGTCTATCCGTTAATCATTGGCAAAAAGGGTTGGAGATGTTCGGTGCAAATGTGTGGGTTGTTAATGCCGATGTCCCGCCAACACAATCTTATGGTTACATGCAAGTTCCTTATACAACGGAATCGATTGAAGTTGTGGATATTAATCCGAAAGCGAAATTTGCCTCCGATTTGTACGCTGAATTGGATGACTCAAGCACTGCGGTTATGACTTCTCCTCGTCCCTTTGCTCAATTGGTTCCCATTGTAACTGACAGGATAAACAAAACTAAACGCCCTATCACCTTTGATGAATTGTCACACAAAGCTATAGGGAATCTTAAACGGTGGGGTATCTTACGCTTGGATATGGATAACTTGAGCGAAATCTATAAATGGGGATTTGAAACACAGAACGGGGATGATACCATTAATCGGCTGACCTTATCGCATGTGGCAAATTTGAGTTTCGCCCTGCAATTATTTTTTGAAGGCTATTTACCACAAATTGGTCCTGACAGTTCACGTTTGAAAAATCGTTTATATGTGCAATATGCTGGTGGTGATGATTCTGTGGTGGTAGGAAGTTGGGATGCCTTGCCCGAATTTGCTTTTATTGTGCAAGAAGAATTTAAGCGGTATGTATCTTACAATCCTCAAATTACACTGTCGGGGGGCATAAATCTAGCAACTATTAATTATCCTTTCCATGAGATAATCGCCGAATTGGCACTTGCCGAACGTGCCGCCAAATCATTTACAAGACATGCATTTATTATGGGATGCCTTACGGATATATGATGGCGATTCTGAAGACGTTTTTGCCCAGCAACACAATCAAGTCTCACATGTATTGTTAGAGAATTTATTATCCATCTACCTTGAATATCAACAACGGCACAAAGAATCATTACGCCATGAGAAATGGAGTCATGGTCAAATTTATTTTGGTCCTTGGATGTGGCATTTAGCCCATGCCCTGACTCGTCGTATTAAAAATGATAATATCCCGTTGCATATTCAGGAATCACTTGAAAATATGGAAAAGAGGATGTTAGAAAATCAAACAGAAATAGAAACCATAGGTTTATCTGTGTTGTGGGCAAAATATTTAATTTGGAAGAAGTAAGGTTATTTTGAAATTATGGTGAAAAATTATGTTCTCATATCATCCCGAAGTTAAAGAAGCATTAGCGACAAAAAAGCCTATTGTTGCTCTTGAATCAACTCTTATTACGCATGGATTTTCCTATCCCGATAATCTTAATGTGGCTCATGCCATTGAGGATACGGTTCGTGAGCATGGTGCTGTTCCTGCGACCATTGCTATTTTGAATGGTCAAATTAAAGTTGGATTGACAGCTGACCAATTAGAATATTTAGCAACTACAAAAAATGCCCGTAAATGTTCCCGACGTGATTTGCCGTTGGCAATTGCCCTCAAAATGGATGGCGGTACGACGGTAGCAGGCACGATGGTTATTGCTTATCAAACAGGTATTGAAATTTTTGCTACTGGTGGCATTGGTGGAGTACATCGTGGTCATGCTCATGATGTCTCAACTGATTTGATTGAATTAGGGCAAACTCCAATTACGGTTGTATGTGCAGGCATGAAAGCGTTTTTAGATTTGCCTGCCTCGTTAGAATTTTTGGAAACGCAAGGCGTACCAATTTTAGGGTACGGCACTCATGAATTGCCTGCATTTTACAGTCGGCAAAGTGGTTTAGCAATTGACCAACATGTTGACAATCCTCAAACCGTTGCAGAGATTATTCAGGCTCGTAATAACTTGAAACTAAAAAATGCCATTTTGGTAACGGTACCTGTTCCCCAAGCAGACGAATGGCATACTGACCAGGCTCAACATGTAATCGAGACTGCACTAGATGAAGCTATGGCAAAAAACATTACTGGCAAAGCAATCACCCCTTTTATTTTAGAACGGATAGCTCAAATATCAGGCGGGGTTAGTAAACAAGCAAATAAGGTTTTGCTCATCAATAATGCTAGCGTTGCCAGTCAGATTGCGATTGCTTTACATGGAATGTAAGGACTGCAAAAGGTTGAGCTATTGCGTAGCCGCAATTGGAAATTTTTACTACAAAGTTCAAACACATTATTTTGCATCAATATTTGTGTAAAATGAGTTATTCATCTAAAATAGTATTATAGTACTAAATTAGAATTTTTAATATACACAATATTCATGTTATTTAACTCAATTGAATTTTTAATATTTTTCCCTATTATTGTTATACTGTACTTTTCATTTCCTTACCGATTTAGATGGATACTACTTTTGGTAGCTAGTTACTATTTTTACATGGTTTTGAAAGTGGAGTATGTTTTTCTAATTATCATTTCAACCATGATAAATTATTATGCGGGCATTCAAATGGGAAAATACGAGACGAGGTCGGAACGAAAGAAATTCTTGATTTTGAGTTTAGCGGCTAATTTAGGATTACTTTTCGGATTTAAATACTTCAATTTTTTCAATGATTCAATAAAGGTGACTCTTGATACCCTTCATATTCCATATAATATTCCATCATTAAAGGTACTATTACTTGTAGGTATTTCATTTTATACATTCAAAACATTAAGCTATTCAATTGATATATATCGAGGGAAGCAAAAACCAGAAAAACATTTTGGTATCTTTGCCCTATACGTTTCATTTTTTCCTCAACTTATTGCCGGTCCCATTGAACGGTCAAATCGTTTACTTCCCCAACTTAACACAAATTACGACTTTGATTATCAGTGTACAACTGACGGCTTAAAATTAATGTTATGGGGATTTTTCAAGAAAATTGTGATAGCAGACCGATTAGCTTTGTATGTAAATTTGGTTTATGCTCAACCACAAAATTATTCCGGTATTCCGCTTATTATAGCAACATATTTTTTCACAATTCAAATTTACTGCGATTTTTCAGGATATTCAGATATTGCTATTGGGATTGCTCAAGTAATGGGTTATGATACCATGCTAAATTTCAAGCAACCTTATTTTTCTAAAAGTGTTGCCGAATTTTGGCGGCGATGGCATATTTCATTGTCAACTTGGTTTAGAGATTACCTCTATATTCCGCTTGGTGGTAATCGGGTCGCCAAGTGGCGTTTGTATATTAATCTAATGATTGTATTTGTGGTAAGTGGTTTATGGCATGGTGCTAATTGGACATTTGCAATATGGGGGTTTTTGCATGGCTTCTATCTTGTCTTGTCATTGGCTACCACCAAATTACGTCAAAAAATTATGGGATATATTGGATTAAGTCAGTTCCCAACGATAGAAAAATGGGTACAAATCTTTACCACATTTCACTTGGTTGTTTTTGGCTGGATATTTTTCAGAGCCGAGTCATTATCTCATGCCATAACCGTTTTACAGAACATGTTTATTTTTCAGCCCCCTAATTTTGAAGGAGTAGAAAGACCACAATTTATTATCTCTATTTTTGTTATTATATTTCTCTTACTCGTCGAATATTTCCAAATCCATAAACCGTTAAGAAAAACTATTTCTACCTATCCCATAATGGCGAGATGGGGAATTTATTACCTAACTATTATGTTTATATTAGCCTTTGGTGAATTTCGGTCTCAAGATTTTATATACGCCCAATTTTGATGTATGATTGATATAAAAAAACAAAAACAACATTTTCTAATTAAAATCAGTTTATTTCTAGTGCTTTTTTTCCTATTGGATATGTCTATTCCTTATAT
>NBMH01000121.1 GCA_002084875.1 Anaerolineaceae bacterium 4572_78
AAATTCGGGGCATGAGCAAACTTAACATAGCGAAACGGGCTAATCATTAAATAGCTAACAACAAGTATTACTACTGTCCACCAGATATTTATTATCCAGTGTTGCCAAAAACTGCCAGTGATAAGAAGAAGACTTGCCATTGGAATAGGCATGCCTTCAAAATAAGCCGAGCGGTCACTTGGCAAAGTGTTAAATCGAGCCAAACGTAATGCTCCAGCTAATACAAAGGCAAGTGAGGCTAAAATGGCAATGTGTTTGGCAACACCTACCACTAATAATAAATGGTACAATAATATTGTCGGAGCTACTCCAAACGTAACCATGTCTGCTAATGAGTCTAATTCTTTTCCCATATTGCTAACTGAATTAAGACGTTTGGCAAGTTGACCATCCAATACATCTAGGATAGAACCTAAAATAATTAATGAACCAGCAATAAAAAATCGGCTACTTTCTAGGTCGGTATCACTCAAAACGATTATGGCTAATATTCCTAACATCAGCGAACTAATCGTAGCTGTACTTGGTATAATTACGGTTAAATGCTTAGACAAAATAAACTCCTTTCAATGTATATAATTAATAAACAAAACAATGTATCACAGGAAAGATACCTGTGACAAGCAGGTGCGGGTCCCTTACCGCAAACATTAAGGCAAATTTCGCCAGTGATAAACCCAAGCGGGAGGGACGTTTGTCAAAACTGCTTGTCGTTCCATTTGATAGCGATAGGTAAAAGCATCAATGATTTCCTGATAAGCATCTATTTCTGTTTGGATATCATTGCCTCCAAATGCGTACTTGAGTCTACCAATAAAAATGTATTTGACATAACTAAACGTCCCGCTTGGTTTCAGGCAAGCAATCATTTGAGTCAAAATCTCTTCAGTCAAACTAGGTGGAAAGTTTGCCAACGGTAAGCTAAATATGATGTAATCGTATAGCTTCTTTTGTTGAACAGTACGAATATCACCATTAATTAACCTAATTGTTACCTCATCTGCCTGAAAAGCTGACTCGTTTTGCAAACGGCGTTGTAAATACCCCACCAATTTAGGGTTGATTTCGATAATGTCAAACGAGTCCCCCTTTTGTAGGTGGCGAATAATTTCTTTAGTAAAAACGCCTGTTCCTGCTCCTGCCTCTAAGACATGCACATGACCTTCTTTACAGGCTAGGTGCGAAGTCATAGCTTGTGCTAACGGGGTGGAACTTGGCAATATAGAACCCATTTGGGTAAATTCTTTGATAAACTGTTGAAAAAATAAATTGTACTGTGAAACGAATGTCTTATTATACATTATAATCAATCCTAATATTTTTGTGATTTCTCTTCATTATAATGATTAATTTTGGATTGACCAATTATGGTTATTAATGTGGAAAATAAACGAGTGGTTTGTTGGCAGGTACAGCCATTAAATCATAAGTCATGGCTCCTGTGATAAAAACGGGTACTATTTTCCCAATAGGTAACTCATCTTCAATAATTATATAACCATCTATTTCAGGTGCGTCTCGATATGAACGTGTGATACTAACCCCGTCGCCAAATCCTTCAACCAGAACATCTAGTTTTTTCCCCATAAAATATTGGTTTCGTTGTAGAGAGATTGCTTGCTGAATGGTCATGACCTGTTCTCGGCGAGCTTGTTTAATTTCGCCATCAACTTGATGAGGCAAATCAAAAGCAGGTGTGCCTGGTTCAGGCGAAAAAGTAAATACTCCCACACGGTCAAACTTGACTTCTTCAATAAAATTAACCAATCCCTGAAATTCAGTTTCGGTTTCACCTGGATAGCCGACAATAAATGTAGTACGAATTGTTGCTTGGGGCATTGCTTTACGGTAATATTCAATCCATTCAAGAACCTTTTTGATATTATGAGGGCGTTTCATTCGCTTGAGTGTGTCGGGGTGACCATGTTGCAAAGGTATGTCAATATAAGGCAAAATTTGTTGGTGCTGTGCCATGACATCTACTAATTTTTTGCTTGCATGACCAGGATAAGCATACATCAATCGAAGCCATTGTATGCCATGAGCAGATTTGGCAATATCTTCTAGCAAACTTGGCAAACCGTTCATTTCCCCAAAATCTCGTCCATAAGCAGTTGTATCTTGGGCAATGATAATTATTTCCTTGACTCCATGATGGACTAGACGCTGTGCCTCTAAAATGACATGCTCACGAGGGCGGCTTCGGTGCGAACCCTTAAAACTTGGAATAGTGCAGAAAGCACATGGAGCAGAGCAACCATCGCTTATTTTTAGATAGGCACTTGTTGGCAAAGCACCCCTACTATTGTGTTTGAGGATGACTGTATCAAGTGGAGTTTCACCAGTTTCAGGTAAATGATAGATAGGTTTAGATTTACGACTTGAGTCTCGTAGCTTTTTGATGAAGGGGACAATATCTGCCCAAGCATGTGTCCCAATCAAGCCATCTAGGCTCGGAACATGTCGAGTTACTTCGGCTCCGAACCGTTGAACCATACAACCAACCGCAATTAGTAATTGTCCTTTTCGTTTCTGTTTAGCTAGCTCTTGCAATGTAGCAATAGACTCATCTTTTGCCGCCTGCAAAAACCCACATGTATTTACGATAATAATATCAGCTTCATGAAAATTTGAGATGGAGAGATAATGAGAATCAACCAGCATTTCATGCATGCCCTCCGAGTCAAACTCATTTTTAGGACAGCCAAGCGTTAGTAAATAAAATTTGCATTGTGTTTTTTTTCGTTTTCGTGTCATGTTATTTATTCAACGGGCAGTTGCCCCATAATCGTTATCCCTGCGAAAATTTCGTCCATTTCCGATATGGTAGGAGCAGTAGGATACATGGAATCAATATCGATAATAGATGTAATAGTTGCTGTCGGAATATTCAATATTTGTCCGACATGCAAAATTGAGTTTTCATTGATATTATTGGCAATGAAAATGTCATTCATTGATATTCCAAATTGAACAGATAAAGCATAAATCGTATCACCTGCTTGGACGGTATATTGTTGGTTAGGAGCGTCAAAGCTTGCTGGAGCATCAAAGCTTGCTTTGACATATTGGGAGTTTGGAGTTGGAATAGGCATGGCAACCAATTCACGAGTTAAATCCAAATAAGTATTGCCATACATCACACTTGGTTCGATTTGTGTTCCTTCTAACCATTCATTAAAACTGGTAATGATAATCATATCGGGATTGGTGGCACGAGCCGCCTGCCATGTTTGGCGATAAAATTCTCCATCCTGTCGATGTCGCACAAACGAATCAGCCCGATAGAGATGCAAATCATCATAACCAGGCATGACTGTTGCTATCCACAATTTATCCACCCCCAAGCGAGCTTCAATCTGCTGAATACGCGGTTGCCATTTGCCTAATTCGGCATGCACATTTCCTGTCCAAGCAATACTATACAAATGATGTCCATCAAATATATCTTGATACGATAAATCGGTACCTTCTGCAATCCAAAGTGTAGCATGATTAGGGTCGATAGTCTGCCGTAGTTGTTGCCATTGCCAAACAGAAAATCGTTGCTGTCGCCAAAAAAATATAACAGGTTTTCCATTATATCGCAGATAGGCGGGGTGGTGGATATGAGTCGCCATAAGGGTGCTTAAAGCTGTTTGTACAGAATCATAACCATTGAAAAATGGGCTGTATGTTTCAAAATCAACACCCGCTTGAAAACCATATCGTGCCGAAATATCGAGTAGCATGCCAAAATTTGTTTCGGTTTGGTTGCCTTCGTTGGGACCATACCATGATTGAACAAAGGCATTAATTCCTGCATTTTTTGCCTGACTGACATGCTGTTCGATGATGGCAGAGTCAGCAGAACGATAAGGCTGAAGTGGCATGTCAGCTGGTTTGCCTGATGTCCATGTGGTTTCATCAAACCATGCATAATAAAATGCCAATACAGGAGGCGATTGTGCCTGGCTACTATTTTGTGCAATGAAAAAGGTGATTATAAAAAGCAGAATAATATTTATTATTTGTTGTTTCATTTTTCATAAGACAAAGCAAACTTTGTCCCTCCAATTCTGTGTTTTATACTTGCTAAGGGTAAGAATTGTAATTTTAAACCATGTGGTTTGTGCCACAAACCCCTACATTTGTAAACAGTATTGATGTAGGGGTTTATGGCATAAACCCGCTTATGGTATTCACAAAACTAACCCTTTTTTGATTTGCATAATGTTATTATATTAGCAGAACACTATTGTGTCAAATTTGATATACAAATGCTAGTTTGATTTTAAGGCAAAATATAGTCTGCTAGTCGCCGCATCCTTATGGAACGGTAGGGCTGTTTAATGCTAAAACAAAAAACATGGCTTGGGATTTTTTCGACATGATTTTCAATCACATGGTCGCACAATGGAGCGAAACAACTTGCTTTTTCATGTCAGAGCAAGTTTTGAACAACCCCAATGGTAGGGGCGTACGGCCGTACGCCCCTACAACTAGCATTGAACAGCCCTAGCTTGTGGGCTTTACGGGCTTTTCCGTAACTCAAAAAATGATGTATACAATTGCGGTTTTTAGGATGTTAATGTACAATGATAATAAGAGTTATATTAACAATGAAACAAAAGCTTATCGAATTAAATCAAGCAAAAGCCATACCAATATGGCTTATGTTAGCCGCATTTGTAGCACTTATTTATATCGGAGTGGCTCAACTTATCTTTGGTTATAGCGGTTTTCCTCTTGATGATAGTTGGATTTACCAAACATACGCTCGGAATTTAGGCGAGCATGGTCAATTAGCCTTCCGATTGGGGCAGCCAAGCACTGGCTCGACAGCTCCTTTATGGACAATTTTATTAAGTATCGGTTATGCCATGCATATACCGTTCAAGTTATGGACATACAGTCTCGGGATTTTGTTTTTGGGCTTGAGTGGATTTAACATGGCTCTGTTGAGTAAGCAACTTTTTCCTGATAAATTGTGGCTCGGTTCACTTATCGGTTTAGCAGTTGTGATAGAATGGCATTTGGTCTGGGCGGCTGTGTCAGGCATGGAAACGATATTTTTTATTTGGCTGTCGATTTTCATACTAGAACGGTACGCAACATTTCGACAATCAAACGATTGGGGAAACTGTTTATCGTTGGGGATACTCGGTGGATTTTTAATCCTGACTCGTCCTGAAGGAATAGGACTCATTGGGTTGATTGGTTTAGAAATAATAATTACATCATTTCAAGATAATTGGAGCGTCAAACCTTGGTTTGACAGACAAAGCAGGCTTTGTCCCTCCAAAAAATGTGTCGGAAAAATCATACTGATTATTATTGGTTTGGCAATACCGACTGTGCCTTATCTCATTTTCAATTATTTTACTACAGGCATGATTCTACCAAACACGTTTTATGCTAAGCAAGCCGAGTATGCCATGCTATTAAGCCAAATAAGATTTTTTGAAAGGTGGCTTGATGTGTGTTTGGTGACATTAATTGGTGGACAAGCATTGTTAATACCAGGATTGCTTAAGGCATTCACTAAACTTGCCCACAAGAAATCGCCGTTACTGTGGTTAATTGCGGTGTGGTGGTTTAGTCTGTTGACTTTGTATGCCATCCGATTACCTATTACTTATCAGCATGGTCGCTATCAAATACCGACTATTCCATGGCTTTTGCTTTTGGGGATATGGGGAATATCGTATTTTTTTAGCATGAGAAGTATAAGAATGAGACAACGTATTTTTAGTCAAGTGGGGATAATATCAATAACTTTAGCGATGGTGTTATTTATCGGAATAGGAGCAAACGGTTATGCTAATGATGTCCAATTTATTGAGACAGAGATGGTTACCACAGCCCATTGGCTTGAGGAACACACCGAACCCGAAGAGATTATTGCCAGCCATGACATTGGGGCTATCGGCTATTTTAGCCAACGCTCTTTGGTTGATTTAGCAGGATTAGTAACACCTGATGTCATTCCTTTTATTCGAAATGAAAAGGAACTCCTGGCATTTTCTAAAGAGCAAGGAGCAGATTACTTGGTCGTATTTCCGAGTTGGTATCCTACCCTAACTGAAACATCACCACAAATTTACACCACACAGGCAACATGGGCAAAAAAGGCAGGTTATGAAAATATGGCGGTTTATCGAATAGAGTAAGTATTAGAAAAGAAGTGGCTGATATATCATCAGCCACTTCTTTTCAATGAATACAGTACTACCTACTTTTGAACCAGTTATCTGGAAACAATAGGTAAGAATATCTGGTAGTTTGCTACTCCAAGACTATATAACTCATTTTTGAATGTACATACCAAATTTTGCCCTGATTTCAAGGTTACATTTGCTGTAAAATCGTTTTGATTCAATTCGATGTATGTTATATTTTGGTCTTTGTCACGACATGTTACATTGAGCAATGCCCATTGTTCCTGTCGGAGTATATTCTTATCCGTTTCAAAAATAGTATACGTACCTGCTGTCAAATTAGAGAATGTTTGTGAGCCACCACTATTAAGATGAAAGGCTCCTAATTCGCCATCAAAACCAAATCCTGCATGACGTGTGCCGCCTTTAGTTTCCTTGATGACGGTGATACTGCCTGGAGAAGCTTCAGGGCGTGGACAGAACCATGGATACCAGAAATTTCGACCATGTCATCCTCATGGAACTGACCTGGATACCATGCTGGTATACTTAATTGCGTCGTCCCTGTAATCCGTTGGCTAGAATAATTTTGAGTCATGCATTTGGGCATGCTGGCGGGACAAACGGCATCATTGGGATTGACCACATGTTGAACTATCTGAACATCGGCAAATGTGTTATGTGGTAAAGTAATGACAACTGTCGTCATGAGCATTTGCGGATTAGGCTTGCAAACTGCATGGTCGCCATCAGGGAAATAGCCATCCCATTCGTTAGTGTATGTTGGGTCAGATGGTGCATTATTGACAATTTTTTGGATACACTTGTCAATGACAGCATTGAGAACAGGTGTGGAATCACTCCGAAAATCATCAATATTGAAAATTGCTCCACCTGTTTCGGCTCCCAAACTGCCTGGGTTCATTCCGTAATGGTCAGAGGTATCCCGATGTGTTGGATTAGCAATTGCTAAAAAGGTTGCATTTCGATGATGTAATGCAGCTAAGGCTTGTGCTTTTGCTAAATAATCATCTGCATCATCATCTGTTATGAGGATGGTACAAACTCCTGAATTTTGTCGGAAGTTCATTTGGTCACTCATACCAAGTACTGTCGCCCCGAAACCGTATTCAGACCCTCCACCTGTACTAAGTTGGTTAATGGCTGCTGTAATCTGGGCATTATCATTCGTTAATACTGTGTGAATACGACTTGGGTTTCCCATACCTGCAATGCCGACTCGATAATCAATATCACTTAATTGAGCAATAATATCACCCATACTAACCTTCACCTCAGCAATATCATTCCCCATGCTTCCTGACTCATCAATGATGAAAACAATATCACCTTGAGGCTTTGGAGTCGGCGTTGGTTCAGGTGTTGGAGTCGCTGATGGGTCAGGAGTCGCTGATGGGTCAGGAGTCGCTGATGGGTCAGGAGTCGCTGTCGGGTCAGGAGTCGCTGATGGGTCAGGAGTCGCTGTCGGGTCAGGAGTCGCTGATGGGTCAGGAGTCGCTGTCGGGTTCCCATCACATGTAGTTGAAACTTCAAACTGTATACCATCGTTACCTTGATTTGTTTCAACTTGATATATGTATGTTTGACACTGTACATCAGGCACACAAATATTTACATTGGTTGAAGCACATGCTCCAGGTGCCAATGTCATGTTATTGGTATCAAATGAAATGGAACTTCCACTTGAACCTTCAGTTTGTAATGTACCTGTTAAGACAAAGGTACGAACATTGGCATGCGAGTTACAAATTTGAATAGGTTGACTTTGGCAACCACCATTAACTGGGGCAGTGGAAATATTCAAATTGCGTTGGATTAATCGGCTACTGCCATCTGCTCCGATAACTTTTACTCGAACACAGTAATGCCCACCTGTAGCAGGATACCATGTAATACCTTCATTGATAGCACCATTAGCAGGAATGACAATACCCTCTTTAACATCAATCAATGTCCACCATTGCCCTACTCCTAAACCAGAAACATAGTATTCCAAAGTCACCGTTTCTGATGTAGCAGTACTGTTGGTAACAGTTACTGCTAAGGTAGTTTCTACCCCTTGTGTAACAGGATACGGAGAGATAGTGATATTACCGTTGGCATACCATTGTGCTGAATTGGTATCGGTCATGATAGTAGGTTCAGGTACATCTACATGCACTTGGACAGATTCCTTCATAACTAAATTGGGGTTTGCTTGAGAGGTTGCCATTAAGGTTATGGTATCTGTTGCCTGCAATGTTTCAGGCAATTGCACAAATAATACAATATCACTTGATGAATCTAAGCCGCCAACTGTTACAGTTTGACTAACAAGATGTGTTGTCCAACCCATTGAATCTGTAACACTTAAATTATATGTATCCGTCACAGGTCCACTGTTGACGATGTTAAATTTGATGGGCAAATTTTCACCGACATGCCCGCTACTTTCAACCGATGTAGCGATAGAAAAATCATAGATTATTTGGCTCGGTGATGTGACGATTTCAGTAGCTTGTACTATATCAGCAATTGTCGTACCATCACTAAGGAGAATATTATCTGCCATGATAGCTACTTTAGGAGCAGAGAAAACTGTACCTGTATTCCAACGTAAATCAATGGTACTGTTTGCCCCGACAGCAATTGTAATTGTTCTTGTGGCGGAGATGGCTTGTGTACTCATATCTGCCATGTCGAGATATGTAATGTATACTCGTCCACCATGGGCATTATTACCACCTTTACCAGCTCCATGTTGACCGCCATTGAGAAATACATTCGGTAACGAAATCAGTTTCAGATTTGCTCCATTACCACCATATTTACCACCATTGCCACCATTGCCAGCAAAAATTTTGCCAGTATTCTTCAAGTAACCATAAGCATAGTATTTACCCCAAAAAATGGTAAATCCACCCTTACCACCTCTGTAAGTGCCATAGCCACCATGACCGCCTTGAATGATACCTTTATTGGTACTGTTGTGAGCATTGATGAAAAGGTGTCCAGCATCACTACCATATTCACCATTGCTACCATTCCCTGAACGAATTGTACCTTCATTATAGAATGGTTTACCATAAAGAGTAATACCGCTACCACTCTTGCCGTTCTGCCCATCTTGACCAAGAATTTGACCATAGTTTTCGATAAACTTTGTGGCATGAACAACCAAATTTTTGCCAACAGCACTTTGTAAGACACCGTAATTACACATGGAGAGAATACTCTCTTGTGATAATGTTTTATGGGATGTCCATCCGCCACCTACAGAAACATGCGATTGAGGACCTGTAACTGTTACACTCTTTGGAATGTAAACGACATCAGTTTCGCTAGGTGTACGGTTTAAATCCCATGTTTTGGCATCGTACCATGAACCGTCATGAATGGCTTTAATTGTAGCTCCGCACTTCATGCCAGGGTCAATAACAACTTTAGGATTGACCTTAAGATTAACCATAAATTCAAGGGGATTATGGTCCATACTGTTATTGCCGATGATAATTTTACCATTATACTCACCTTGTGACAGCATGGTAGCATCTAAGATCATACCATACGTTTTTGAATTACCTGGCTTGATGATACCTACCTCAGATGTAATTTGTAGCCATGTGGGGATGCTAGAGGAAATGGAATAGTAAAAGTCTTCGGACCCTTTATTTTCCAGAAGCATTGTTTTTTGTAAAGTTTGTCCTTCCGTTAGTGTTTCAGTAATAACTGTCGTATCGGAATGGATATTGACAATTGTTGGTACAGCTGGCAAAAGACGACTACTTGGGACAGTATGCCAACTAGAATTGGAGGGACTTGATTCTGTTAGTTCAACTTTAGCTGTGCCAGTGCTTTCCCAATATTCAATTTTTATGGGCACCCATTGACCGCCAAGCAAACTAATGCTTTGATTTTGACCATTTGTACAACCTGACCAACAATCTATATGCACTTGATTATTCAACCACAATTTTACACCATCATCACCTTGTAGCTTAAAATCATAACTACCATTGGTTGGAATACTGATGTATCCTGTCCAACGAATAGCAAAATAATCACTTTGGACGATTGGTGTACCGTTGCCCCAATCAAAATTGACGGTAGAGTCAAATTGTTGTACAACCATTGTTCCATTATCAAAAGGATTATTGGGTGGTGTACCTAAAGTTGAAGGGTATGTAAAATATTGTCCTAATAATCCAAACTGATTAGTAGCACTATCCAGTATGTCAAATGTAATAAGATCAATGTTGGTATTTTGTGTAGTACTAATCGAATACTCATAAACTCCCACAGGAGAAATATTAGTCGATTTCCAAGGATATGAAAATCCTCCATTTTCGTCTGTAGTGGTATTAAATG